>JAKOSN010000229.1 GCA_029777335.1 Planctomycetota bacterium | reverse complement strand
GATGGCGCCGTGGCGTGTGGGGCGGACCTGCAAGGCGCCTCGTTCCAGCAACCCCTCGATCAAAGGACAGCCGGGGGACAGTTCGCTCAGGGTGGGCGCCGCACCCCAGGAGGCGGTCAACTGATAGAGCGGCGGCTCCCCCACGCGCAAATAGACCGAACCGCGCTCGATGCCGAGGAGATCCACCGAGGTCTGCAGGAGGCGGCGTGCCAGGGTGGGGGGATCAACGAGTTGTGAGATCGCCTGACTGATCTTTTGCAGCGTCTGTTCGAGCTGATTTTTCTCGCGCCGAAAATGTTTGTCGAGGATGCTCTTGAGGCGGCCGCGCATCAGATCGAGCACGAAGAGGAGTACCAGCACGGTGCTGCTCACGCCGAGTGCTTCCACCAGCGACGGTCCCGAGGTAATCTGGCGACCCAGCAAGAACACTCCGCCAAAGACAAGCCCGTAGTAAACGATGGCCGCCAGCACACTGATGGCGAAGTACATCGCCCCGGAGCTGACCAGCTGATCGAGCTGCATCAGCCGGTAGCGGGTCACACTGACCGTGAAGGCGATCGTGACACAGAAGGAAGCGGCGAACATGGGCCAGGTAGCGCCGCCGCCGCCAAATTTCCCCTGCTCCATCACGGCGAGATAGCCGGAGTAGCCGAGCGGAAAGAGCGCCGCTACCGAACCGAACAGGATCCATTTGACCTGGTTGCGCTCCGTGCTGTTCTGCGCGTGGCGATAGCTGTCGACCAGGGCGATGATGCTGGCCAGATACCACAGAAAGGCGACGGCAAAGTAGCAGTAAATCTCGATCTTCATCTGCTCCAGCAACACATTGACGGCCAGGGCGCTGCTCTGTCCGCTCAGATTGCTCTGCGCCAGCCAGCGAATGTGGCGGTAGTCGTTGAGCATCAGCACCAGGAAGGCGAGGGGAACCCCGTAGAGGATGCCGACCGTGGCGCGTGGACAGCGCTGATAGAACGTCTTGGGGCGCGGGAAGAGCAGATAGAAGTGCAGGCTCGCCGGCGCCAGGAGCACTCCGCACACCATGAACACCAGCAGCAGACTCGGCTCGGTAACGATGCGCCACCAGTGATAGCCGCCCAGGTAGGCGCCACAGGAGACGATGCACAGGACGAAGAACTGGCGCGCCGAGGGATCGTCGGGGCGTTTCCAGAACACCAGGGCGCCGACGAGGAACATCACTGCCTTGATGAAAAACCACAACACGGTGGGCGCCAGCGTTTCCACATGGGAGCGTCCCAGCAGGCACCAGGCCCAGCGCGGTTCGCTTTCACCCGGGCGTTCATACTGGATGCGCAGGATCTCCTGTCCCTGGTAGAACAGATGGGTGTTGCGTGGGTCGTTCAACGCCGCGGGATCGGAGGTTTCCAGCGAGGGGGTGCGCGTGGGAAAGTCCAGCTGGGCACGCAGAATTTGCGGCCAGGAGTCGATGCGCTGATCGCCAATTTGCGTGATGCGATCGTTGGGAGCCAGCGGAGTTTGCTGACGTGGGTAGAGGAACTCGGGAAAGAACTGGTTCACGACCGGGGTGAAGGCGGTGCGAATACCCAGGTCGGAGGTGGTGAGCACATGGGCCATCACCGCCCCGCCGTAGGTGCACACCAGGATGGCGGCCACGACAATGAAGAGACGCCAGCGCGCGGTGGCGTCGGTGGAGAGCCTCTGCGCAAACCCGCGCACTCGCTGGGGTATGCGGGTCAGGACCGGCACTCCAGGAACCTGCTCCAGCCGCTTCACTGCACCGTTTCTCCCACGCGCGCTCCGCTCCTCGGAGCGAATGGAACCGTTGTCAGTGTATCGCAGGCAGCCGGAAAGCGTCAATCGATCAGCGTTTCTTGATCCATGCGGCAAGGTCATCAAGAACGGATTTATCGATATGATCGGCTTTTTCGTACTCGGCTGGGGTCGATTTGCCCTGGCCTGGCATGAATAAATGGTTCAGCGCGGGATAACTCTTGAAGGTTGCCTCCTTGTGGTTGGCCAGTGCCTTTTTCCACAGCGCAAAATCCGTCATGGTCACCTGGTAGTCCCGTTCTCCCTGGAGAATCAACAACCGCTGCTTGAGGGTCGCCGCGACTGCGGTCTGCTCGTAGGTGCGCAGGGCGAGCCAGTAGGGCGCTGGGACTCCCAGCGGGAGTTCGCTCTTGGGCGTGTCCGGTGCCAGTTTGAGATCCTTGACCCGGGCGACCTGTTTTTTAATCTGCTCCACCTTCTTTTGATCCTCGTCGCTGAGTTTTCCGGCGAGCGAGGTGAGGTAGTTCACCTGGTCCAGGATGACGTCTTCCAGGGGACGGGCATTGGCCGCCAGCAGAATTCCGCCCGCGACATCGTGATCGAGACTGAGAATTTTGGGAACGCACATTCCCCCCAGGCTGTGGCCGAGGACAAAAATGCGCTTGCGATCAATCCGACCCTGAGTGCGCAGCACAAAGAGCGCAGCCAGGGCATCGTCGATCACCTCTTCCTTGAGAGTGATCCTGTCGCCGTTGATCTTCCCCAGTTTATCGGGATGATAGGTTCGTTTATCGAAACGCAACACGGCGATTCCCTCACTGGCGAGGCCCCAGGCCAGGTCGCGCAGCGGCTTGTTGGCGCCGAGGGTTTCATCGCGATCCTGCGGGCCGGAACCCTGCAGAAGGACGACGGCGGGCACAAGCGCATCGCCCTTGGGCATGGTGAGGGTAGCGGGGAGGGCGGTGTCGCCGCGCCCGACCTTCATCGCCAGTTCCTCGTAGCGCTCTGGTTTGGCGTAGGGAGGCGGGTCGATCTTCTGGGTAGATCTGGTGGGCACAAAGAAAAAGCCACTGATCTTGCCCTTGCGATCATAAACAACCTTCACATCGAGTTTGTT
>JAKOSN010000228.1 GCA_029777335.1 Planctomycetota bacterium | reverse complement strand
GTGTAGGGAGCCAGCCCCGTGCGCCACTGCCACTTCCTGGGTTCGGAAACAATGGACTCATTCATGGCGGATGCTCATCGGTCGGCAGCGGGTGAGAAAAGAAACTCCAGCAGGCGCACCAGAGTGACTGGTGCGCCTGCTGGCTGTGAACGCGCACACGCTCATTGCTTCGGCGGACTGAATAACGGTTTCAGGTCGATGGTTTCGAGGGGTTGCGACGACGAGGGACAGCTGCCGATGGCCAGGTGCAGCTTTAATGTCGCGGGCTCGAACACCATGGTCTGGAGGGTTTCTTGCCCCAGATTCACCGCATCGAGGGCCTTGCGCACCTGATCTACCTGGATCTTTTGCTTCTGTTGCCGCACCTGTTCAAGAGTCTCGAATCGTTCATAGGATCGGGCCACATCGACCCGATTGGTGCCTTTCAGCTCGGTGCAGAAGTGGTTGGTGCACGACAGAGTGCCCCGGTTGGCGTGTCGCACCAGAACCGATTTGGGCGAGACTTCCAGCACGGCCACCCCCTGCCGGTCGGCAATCACCAGGTTGGTGATGGTTGTTCGCGGCAGCGATTCCAGCTTTTTCTTCGCCTCGGCGATGGTGGTGCACTCCTCAAGCAAGGTGCGGTAGCAGAGCGCGTAGGGAAGCCCCTTGGGATCGAAACGCCCTTCGCCGGAGCGTGCCGCGAACACCTCGAGGATCGCCACCGTGAGTCCGGCATCGTTCATCCCCGAGAGGGTGCCGATGATGCCCGGAAACCCAACGGAGACAAACGCATGTTTCCCCTGGGGACGATAGACTGTCACCAGGCTGTATTCGTGAACCCAGCCCAGCCCCGGATAGTCGAGGTTGCGTCCCAGGAGCGGTCCGCCCGTGGAGCTGCGATCCCTGTCGATCAGGAGCGCCGAACAGAAGAACATCTTCTTGATATCGAACAGGGTATTGCCAGCAATCACCTTGTCGCGATCGGCGCCCGAACTCTTGACGACCGCTTCCAGTTCGTTTTTGAACTCATCGGGGAAGTGGCCATACATCTCCTTCCCCTGCTTGACTGCCGAGCCCCAGAAGAGTCCGGCGGAGAAGCGCTCGAGGAGCGCGCGGGGATAATCGAGCACGCGATTGGCCGGCTTGAGAGCAAGTTTGCCCGCGGCGCTGCCCATCTCTCCCGGGGTGCCCTCCACCACCAGGACGGGAATACTGCCGTGATACTTCAGTTCCGCTGTTTTACCCAGTTTTCCTTCCGGGAATCGGAAGGGCTCTCCGGCGGAGACAGACGCGGTGAGGAGAACCAGAAAGGGAAGAACAAGGGTAGAACGAACATACGACATGTGCAATTGGCTCCTGACAACGACTTCAGGATCGAGTCAGTCGGTACAATAGCTCGAACCGTTTGCCAGGCAGGGACGGTCCGGGCGTCCTGCCAGCCTACCCGATGGGAGCGATCCTGTCTGCGGGAAATTGGTTCGCTGGGGTGGCCGATCCACACACCTTTCACATTCTACGCGGAGCCTCCTTATGAAATATGTCGTCATCGGTGCAGCGGGGCAACTGGGGCGTGATCTGTGCCCGCGCCTCCCCGGCGAGGTGATTCCTCTGGGACGGCCGCAGGCAGATCTGACGACTCCCGACGTCCTGCGGCAAACGCTCACCGAGATGAAACCGGACGTGGTCATCAACTGTGCTGCCTACAACTTTGTCGACAAGGCCGAGAGCGATCCCAGCGCCGCATTTGCGGTCAATGCCTGGGGAGTGCGTGATCTGGCGCGCATCTGTGCCGATCTCCCTGCCACACTGGTCCATTACAGTACCGATTACGTCTTCGGGCTGGATCCGGAACGGCAAACGCCCTATCGCGAGACCGCCGTTCCCGGGCCCGTGAGCGCCTACGGGCTGAGCAAACTCTGCGGGGAATACGTGGTGCGGACCTTCTGTCCCCGGCATTTTGTGATCCGCACCTGTGGCCTCTACGGGGTCTGGGGAAGCGGCGGCAAGGGAGGCAATTTTGTCGAAACGATGCTGCGCGTGGCCAGCCAGGGCAAACCGCTGCGCGTGGTAGGCGATCAGCACTGCACCCCAACCTACACGGTGGACCTCGCGCAGGCCACCCTCGCTCTGCTGAGCACGCAACATTATGGCCTGTATCACCTCACCAATGAGGGTTCCTGCACCTGGTATGAATTTGCCGCCGCCATCTTCGCCGAGGCAGGGGTCGCAGCCAACCTGACGGCGATCACCAGTGCCGAGTATGGCGCCCCGGCTCGGCGTCCGCCCTATTCGGTGCTCTCTGCCGAGGCGTATCGCTCGCTCGGTTTGCCGGCGCTGCGTCCCTGGCGCGAAGCCCTCAAGGCCTACCTGCAGGAGCGCCGACAGCGAAGCGAAACGCGTTAAGTCAGCGGACTGTCACTCTCTGTGTAGCTACGTCCGGCGCTTCCAGAAAGCGCAACAGAGTCTCTTGTCCCGACAACAAGCGCGTGACACAATGGCGGCGTTGCCAGAGGGATGTCATCCGGTGGGAGGCGGGAGGCGATGGACGCGGAAGCGGGATTCCTCGCAGCAATCGCTGCCAACCCAGACGACGATCAGGAACGGCTCGTATTCGCCGACTGGCTAGAGGAACACGGAGAATCGACACGCGCGGAGTTCATCCGTGTGTCGTGCCAGTTTGATCCCTTTCGCGAGCGCTTCGATGATCTCCTGATCGACGCCCATCGTCGCCGCCTCCACGAGTTGCAACGCCTCCACGAGGAGATCGAGGAGGCGTGGCGCGAATCGCTTCATCCCCCGCTGGGGTGGAATGTGACTGTCGAGTGGCGCCGGGGTTTTGTCGATACCCTGGAATTGCCGGCACCGTGGTTTGTGGAGTATGGAGATCTCTTCAGGGAACGTTATCCCTTGCTGCGCAAACTGGTCCTCTTTCGCCTTAATGGCTGGGGACAACCATTGGCCGCGTGCAAGGCGCTTGAGGGAATTCGCGAGATCGAGTTGCCCTGCTGGTATGACACCGCCGATGCGGAGGCGTTGGCGAACTCCTCTCACGTCGACGCGGTCGAACGGCTGGTCCTGTGGTCGGGAGGAAGCGAGGAACAGGCTGCCCTGCTGGCCCGAAGCCAGGCCTGGCCGAAATTGCGCGAAGTGCATCTGGTCGCGCGGGAAGGGCCACAGACCCAGTGGGTGGACCTCGTGAACCAGGCAGCGGGGCGAACGCTGGCCACGGTGTATGACTTTTCGCAGGAGTTGTTCCCCTTCGCCCCCGACTTCGCCAAGGGTTATGGCTTTGTCATCGGCAAACTCCCCGAGGGCACCCAGCTTTTCGCCCTGGGCGATGAGTCCGAACCGACCATTGACGGGTGGCTGTTCACCCCCGAGGGACGTCGACGCGAACCGTTTCGCTTTCAATTTCCGTCGGAGTTGATCTTCCCCCCAACCCCGGAGCCAACCGACGACTGGAATACCAGGTGGTCGCGCAAGGAACAATTGCGAAAAGCGCGCGTGGACCATTTTTCACAGCACACGGGTTTCAGACCCGCGTTTATCCGGGTCGAGGGCTTCACTCTGGAAACGCACGGTCTGGCTGGCCCGGGGCGTTACCGCTCAGAAGTGGAAGACGCCTGGGGGCTTCCCGATGATCCCACTCTGCGCCCCGAAGAGGACGAGTCGCCACAGGGTTATGGGGGAACGGTCTACTTCGCCGTCCGCAGCGGCGAGTACACCTTCGATTTTGGGAATGAATGGTGGTGTGATCGCACAGGACACATTACCTCGACGTGAAGCCAGGATTCCTCTCCAACCGCACAGTCAGAGGCACTTCGATGGTGATGACAGCATCTTGTCCCCGCGCGTCGTTTCGGCGACGCAGCAGTTTCACCCTCATTGAACTGCTGGTGGTGGTGGCCATCCTCGCCATGCTCTTTAGCCTGCTTTTGCCGGCGGTGCAAAAGGTGCGGGAATCGGCGCGCATGGCCAAAGCGATGCAGGATGAAGCGCAGGCGAAGACGACGGCAACTCCCCCGACCGGGGTGCGGCCGATCATTGATTCGCTCAAACTGACGATGGATCTGCACTCCAGCTATCACCAGGTGGATGTGGTGGTGTACACGCGCTATCAGGTGGACTGCAAAGGAGAGATTGCGTTTGGTGCTCCGGCCAGCAAGGAAAATGGCCCCGTGCTGCTCTTTGTGCCCTTCCCCGACGGGGTGGTCGAGGCGCGCGATGTGGAGTTAACCTTCGCCCCGGGCCGAGGCAATCCGCCCACGCAAAGCCAGATTCTTTATCAGCGCGATGGCATCTACTGTACCTGCACCCTGCAACCCAATCAGGTGGTGACGGCCAACGTCCGCTTCACGGCACTCGGTCGGCAGCGTTTTGATTATCGCCTCCCCCCTGCCCAGCAACTCCAGAGCGTGCAGATGACCCTCCATCTGAGCGGGGCAAAGTCGATCACCATCCCGGATGAAGCGCTCCAGCCAACGACCACCGAGCCGGACACGCTGCGCTGGGATTTTCACAACCTGGTCAGCGAGCGTCGCATCACCGTGCTGATTCCCGAGGGGATGGCGCCCGTGGCGCGCGTGCTCTTTTTGTGGCGGTTTGTCGCCGTGGCGGTGCTGGTCTTCGGCGCCGGGTTTCTGTATCTGAGCGAACAGACCAAACCCGGGCAACTCGATCGCTTCCGACTGGGGCATTTTCTCCTGCTAGCACTAACTTATTCTCTCTTTTTTGTCCTTTTTACGGTGCTGGAGTTTCGCGATGATCTCCCCACCATTCCGGCGATGCTGGTGTCGGCGATCTTTTCACTCCCCTTGCTGGTGCTCCATGTGGCGGGGGTACTGGGCTTTCGTTTCGCCCTGACCCGGGTGCTGCCCCTGGCGGTCTTTTCGCTGGCGCTGGTGCTCAATGGCGTTTATGGAGGGGTGGCACGCGATTATGTGTTTATTGGAGCAACCGTGCTGGTGGTCGCCTACCTGACCCTCACGTTTCCTGCCTGGGCAGCGCGACGGCAGCAGCACCGGCAAGAAAGTGATACCGCGTACGGTGCCGCACGGCGCACTCTCCTGGATGACAGCACCACCATCCTGGCCCGGCACGTGGCGGAGTTGCGAACGCTGGCCGCGCACGCTGACCATCAACTCAAAACACTGGCCAATGTGCCGGAAATGGATGCGTCGCGTTCGCGCTTGCGGATCGCCCGGGATCCGGTGAACGGATTGGGTGCCGAGTACGAGGAATTGCTGAAACGACTAACCGACCTACCCGTGCACCGCGACTGGCAGCAGGTCGATCTGGTGCCCACGTTGCAGCAGGACCTGGAAGCCTTTGCGGCCCGCGTGGATGTGTGTCTGCGTGGATTGCGCACCGAGCTGGAGACGCTCAAGTCCGCTGTCACTTCCGGGGAGCCCGCCCGCGAAGGCCCCATCCACTGTGCCGCCTGTGGACAGAGTGTTCCGCGCTCACCGTTCTGTTCGCAGTGTGGGGCGATCCAGCCTTTGACCGTGGTCTGCCCAGGTTGTGGCGAAACGAACGATCTCCCTGTGCACTTCTTTCCCCCGGGTGTGGTGGCAACCCGCTCGTTGTTCTGCACGGGGTGCGGAACCAATCTGAGCAGCCTGATCCAGGTGCCAGGAGCAACCACCGGCCAACCTTGACAGGGAGAAAAAAGGAGAGACAATCAACCCGTTCTTGTTTAAAGCACCCCTGCTCCGATCACCTGTGGCGAATCCTTGACGAGTCGTGGCTCGTCAAGGGCGCAGCAATAGCGCTGGTTGGTGCGCAGGACTCTCCCACCCTGTTGGTGGGGTGGTGCGCCCTCTCTCAAGGAATGTTCCATGGACGAACTGATCACGGTGGTTGAGGACCTCCCCGACGATGCTCGGGAGTTGGTGGAAAAAGCGAGTCAGCAGGTAGGCAAACTCCAGGCGCGCGCCCACAAGGATGTCGCTGCCGTGCAACAACAGGCCGAGCAGAAAATTGACGAGTTGAACGAGCAGTGCCGCCAGAAGGTGCAGACTCACCTGGAGAAACTGGTCGCCGAGCTAAAACCGCTCCAGATGGCCTACGCCAAGGAAGGTAAGCTCGACGAGGCGCTGGCCATTCGCGAGCAGATCAAGCAGTTCAAGGGCATCGAGAAGGGTGCCGAACCCGATCCGGGGAATCTGGTGAGCTTGCAGAGCCAGATCGGCAGGAGTTTTCTCTTCGAGGTGATGGGGAAGGAAAGCGGTTCCTTGTGGGGAACCGATGTGTACACCACGGACTCGGAACTGGCAGTCGCGGCGGTTCACGCTGGAAAACTCGCGGCGGGCCAGCGCGGTGTGGTGCGCGTGACGGTCGTACAACCTCCCCCCAGCTTCCAGGGCACAACGCGCCACGGCGTGACTTCCTACAGCTACGGCTCCTATCCCGGAGCCTATCGCGTCGGTTGACCCCGGACGCCCACGACCACTGCCAGAGCCGTGGGCGCTCTCATTGCGTCGGTTCCCTCAGGCCGCCCGCACCTCCTGGTAGTAGCGCAGCTCGCTCAGGATCTCCTGATTCAGGGTGCGCTCCAGCTCCTGCAACGCGCGCGCAACGGTCCCGCCGTCGAGAACACGATGATCGTAGATCACCCGGACCTCGACCGAGCCGTCCGCCTCGACCTCGCCCCGGGTGAGCGTGGTGGTGAGCAGCGAGAGTGGTTGCAGTGTGAGCGCACCCAACCCCGGGGTCGGCGCCACACCAAACGTTCCCAGGCGCGCTGCCCGACGACTTCCAGACAGATGTAAAGTCAGTCGCCACAGCCAGCGACGCAATGGTCGAGGGAGACGCGTGCGCCTCAGCGCCCAGCACACCCCAGGCAGGGCGTCGAGCGGAGCATTCTGGAACTGCTGCAGGTGCTCGTCAAGTTCGCGGAGACTGCACTTCTCGGGATGGTCCACGAGCGGAAAAACCAGGGCCGATTCGCCGTTGACCTCTCGCTCCACTGTGACCGCGGCCCGGTTCGCGGGGTGCTCATGGAGATGCGGCCAGGGAAACTTGAGGTACGTTCGGCGCAGCAAAGGATTCCCGGCATTGACCAGGGCATACGCCTTGAGAAAGATCGCATCCCAGCTGGGACAGGGGACCGCCCGGCCGCGCGCGACCACGACTTCGCCCAGCTGCAAACGCCGCTGGAGGGGGACCGCCGGGATCGTCTGGGCGAGGGCGAGGAGATCACAAAGATAGCGCCGCGGCAACGACAGCGCCAGTTTTCGTCCCACGGTTTGAGTCATCCCTGCACCTGTGTGAAGAACGGCGTTCCGGATTCGCTCCGTGCGCCCTCATGATGAAGCGCAAGGCGCGGAAAAAGCAACAGCAGTTCCATCGCCCGGACCACAAGGGCTGTAGGGGATTTACCGAGGGCGAACATCTCTTCCAGAACAGAAAGCGGGAACTCTATTATTGTTTCTGCTTTGCGGATGCTGGTAAGATGGGATATCTGGATGACGCAGGGTATTGTTGCTCCATCCAGTGGACTCGTCAGGGATCGACATCCGTGGCCCCTCTCGATTTGTGGATGTAACTCCTTCTGGAACTGGAAGCGACGAGAGCGGGTCCAAGGGGGATCGTCCGCGCCGACGCCCTGTCGGCAAGCGAGGGACGATCCTCATCCTGGGTAGGTACGGCCTGATCCATCGTGATGACGAGACACTTGGGAGAAACTCCATGCGCAGAGTGGTGGTAACCGGCTTGGGCGTGGTTGCCCCCAACGGGGTTGGCAAGGATGCTTTCTGGGCAGCCTGTGTGGAAGGACGTTCGGGGGTTCGCTTCGTCAACACGTTCGATGCCTCTGCCCATCCGGTGCGTATTGCGGCAGAGGTCCCCGATTTCGACATCAACGCTTTTGTTCCTGCCGAACATCGCAAGAGCCTGAAACTGATGGGACGCGCCGCGCGCTTTGGCGTGGCGGCCTCGGGGTTGGCGCTGCGCGATAGCGGTCTGGACCTGAACAAGCTCAACCCCGAACGCCTCGGCGTGGTCATGGGCACCGGGTTGATTCCCATCGATCTGCCGGAGCTCGCTCCCCTGCTCACCGATGCCGTTAATCAGCAGGGCGAATTCGATCCGAGCCGCCTGGGGCAGCGCGGCCGCGAAGCGCTCTTTCCGCTCTGGCTATTGAAATACCTCCCCAACATGGTGGCGGCTCACGTCTCGCTGATTCACAACGCCCAGGGGCCGAACAGCACCATCACCTCGGCGTGCGCGGCCGGCACCCAGGCGGTGGGCGAGGCGTTTCGGCTGGTGGCACGGGACGATGTCGATTACTGCTTTGCGGGCGGCGCGGATAGCCGCATGGACCCGTTACTGCTTCTGGCCTATCACGCCCTGGGTGCGCTGAGCAAATCAACGCGGCCGCCCACCGAGGTCTCCCGCCCCTTTGACGCCCAGCGCGACGGTTTTGTGCTGGGCGAGGGCGCGGGGGTGCTTCTGCTGGAGGAACTGGAACACGCGCGCAAACGGGGGGCCACCATCTACGCCGAGGTGCTGGGGATGGGGACCAGTTTCGATGCCTATGCCGTCACGCGCCCCGACCCGGAGGGACGCGGAGCCGCACGAGCCATTCGTTGGGCCCTCCGCGAGGCACACACCAATGCCCAGGATATCGATTACATCAACGCGCACGGCACCAGTACACGGCTGAACGATCAGATGGAGACCAACGCCATCAAGCGCGTCTTTGGCGAGGGCTCGGTTGCGCTCCCCATGTCGTCCATCAAGTCGATGATTGGTCATCTGATCGGGGCCGCCGGTGCGGTGGAGGCAGCGGCGTTGGCTCTGACCTTGCAACGTGGGGTGTTGCCGCCCACCATCAACCTCACACATCGCGATCCCAACTGCGATCTCGATTATGTCCCGAACACAGCGCGCGAATGTTCGGTGCGGACGGTTCTGTCCACGAGCTTTGGCTTTGGCGGACAGAATGCGGCGCTGGTGATGCGTCGCTTCGCCGGGTGAGCGCGGCTTTTCTGTCCGCATGGCTGGATTAGGCGGGATTGTCGCCTGCCGGGGGAGCCGCGTCAGCCAGGGGACCGACCAGGTTCAGGATCGTCCCCAGTTGCGCCAGACGCATCCCATAGCGATCGAGAAACTCTTGCAGGGCAAAGTCCGTTTGCAGGGGATCGTCCGGGTCCTCGTTGAGTTGCTCGGTGAGTTCGGCAATCAGGCGGCCATAGGAACGTTCCAGAGCCGGGAACGCCTTGCGACATCCCTCGGCAAGGCCCGGAAACTCCTGCTGCCAGCGGGCCAGGAAGTTTCGCCAGCGCGCGGACATATCATGCGCCTGGGCAGCAGCTCGCTGATAGGCCAGTTGATCGCGTTGCACCTCGAGAATCTGCCGCAACAGATCGGCGATCTCCGCGTTGGAAGTTCCCGGCGCAGGGGGGGTGACAGGGTTGCTGTTAGCCAGGGTGGACGACACATCAATCTGAAAGTTCATGACGGAGGCACTCCCGCTCCCGGCGTTGCCCCGTCGCCTGAAAGAGCGTGTCCGCGCTGGTGCTGTTCAGGGGAGAGCAACTCGTGCGGGTGGGGTCCCGCACGAGTCCTTGTTGGTGGTATTGTAGCATCCGTCCCGAGAGAACGGAAGCATCTGCTTCGGCGTGAATTATCGGATCTGCTCAAAGTCCCGTCTGCGCCGAGAACGATTGTCGAGACGCGTACATCGAGTCTCGGTATTACACGAATCACAAGGCGACGCACACGCCACCGTCTGTGCTTCTGCCGCTTTTTTGCCTTCCCTTTTCCCCACCGTGAGCCACACTTTCCACGCCCCTGCAATGGAGCGGGGTCAACCATGGACGTTTGCCTCAAGGAAAGAGCGATGATGCGACGCCTGTTCTCCGGTCTCTTGCTAGGAGGGGGAATCCTCCTGGCAGGTGCTTCGTTTGCTCAGGAACCCGTGGCCCCTCCTGCCGAACCCACGCCGACAACTGTTTCTGAGGCCCCTCCGTGCAGTGATGGCTGTGCTCCAGCCCGCACCTGTACCATCAACAAGATTCACGTGGTGGAAACACAGACCGCCACCTGCAAACCCAAGCTGGAGTTACGCGAGGTCAAATCGACCCAGCTGGTCAATCGGCTGGAGGTCGAGTGGAAGGAAGAGAAGCAGATTGTGCAGGATATTGAGATGAAACCGCGCACGGTCGAGCAGCAGGTCACCTGCCACACGACCAAGCCGTTCGAGGAGATCGATCCCTGCACAGGCAAGGTGTGCACGGTTTATCGCCAGGTTCCCGAGACGAAGACGGTCAAGATCACGGTCTACGACTGCGTGCCCACTCAGAAGGTGGTGGTAGTGCGCGTGCCCTGTCTGAAGACGGTCACCAAGCCGGTCACCGTAACGCGGTTGTGTGTGGATCACAATACCGTCCCCGCGATCGAGAAGCGCCTGCATCTGGTGACGGTTCCGCAGCAGGTCACCATCCCCAGCTGCCCCTGCCCGCAACCAGCGTGCCCCCCTGCTCCGTGCGAGTCGACTCCCTGCGACAAGTAAGCACCAAAACCGGAACGCGATCCCCGAGCGCCCCTCGTTCGATGGCTTCGTCGGATGAGGGGTGCTGTGCGTTCAGGGTTTGGGGGACAACTGTTCCCGATCCGAAGGAGCGGGGGGAGGGACCAGGGGGGCGACCGAGAGATCCACAATCTTGCCGCGGCGCACACGCCGGATCGTAATCACAAGTCCTCCGAGGGAAAAAGTCTCTCGTGGTTTGGGCACACGCTGCAAGGACTGAATGATCCAGGCAGAGGTGGTCCCCCGCATTTCGGGAAGGACGACGCCCAGCTGGTTCGCCAGCGCCTGCAAGGGCAGCCCCCCACCCACCAGCCAGGTTCTTCCACTCAGCAAGGAACAGGTGCGCGGCAGGCGGTCAAACTCGTCTTCCAGCTCGCCAACCAGTTCCTCCAGCACATCCTCCAGCGTGACCAACCCCAGTGTCTTGCCGTTGGCATCCTGAACGAGCGCCATGTGCGTATGCTGATCGACGAACACCTCCAGCAAGCGGGTGACCAGATGCTCGGCGGCCACAAACTGAACTGGGCGGATGATGCTGTGCAGGGTATCCGTGCCTGCCGGTGTTCGTGACAGATAAACCAGCTCCTTGAAGTTGACATATCCCAGCACCTGATCGTGATTTCCCCTATCACAGATCGGAAAACGAGTATGAGCATCGGTCTCGGCAGCGACAAGCGCCTCCGCCACGGTCTGGGTGGTGGACAGAAAAACCACCTGCTCCAGCGGAATCATCACCTGGTGGGCGCGCAACTGGGAGAGCCGAATGGCTCCGGTGATGATCCGTTCCTGATGGGAGCCGATCAGGTTGGCGAGGCGGGCCAGTCCCGCGAGCGCGGCGATTTCCTCCAGGGCGACCTCGGGTTGCGAACGATCTCGTTTCCCCTCGAAGGGCTTGTTGACCAAATGAACAACGTACAGCAGCGGCGACAGCACGCGAACGACCAGCTGCAGCGGAAACGCAATCAGAGGAGCCAGTTCGCGATTGTACCGGACCGCAAGGATCTTGGGGAGAATCTCGGTGAATTGAAGCATCAACAAAGTGAACAGCAAGGAAAACCAGAGGAGTTGCTCGTCGCCAAAGAGTTCCTCGAACTTGGCGCCCGCGATGGTGGCACCAATCGTGTGTGCCGCCGTGTTGAGAAGCAAGATGACCGCGATTGGCTGCTCGATATGTTCCTTGAAATGCTGCCACAACGCGCCGAGACGTGGCCGTCGGCTGGTAAGCTGGGCCACGTCGCGCGGCGTCAGGCTGAGCAACGTGGCCTCCAGAAGTGAACAGAGCGCCGAGACGACCAGTGCGGCCAGCACGCTGCAGAGAAAAACCGTCATTCGCACCTCGTCACCGAAAACTTCACTGTCCGCGGTTCGCCATCAGCTTGAGCAGATCGTGCCGCGTGAGGATCCCAACCGGTTTCTTCCCCTTGAGCACAGGAAGATGGTGAAACTCCTGCCCAACCAGCAGAGTTAACACCTGTTCGACGGAATCATCCTCCGAGACCGTGATCACCTCGGTCGTCATGATCTCCTCGGCTTTCCGAGTGCGAGCCGCCTCGTAGATGCGTTCGACGCCCTCGGGAGGAAGCCATTCGCCAAGCACCTGAGGATATCCATAGAGAGAGAAGGGCGAGAAGGGGAACCCTCGTTCCTTGCCGGCAAAATCTCCCTCGGTAAGGATTCCGCAGAGTTCGCCCTGCGCGTTGACAACGAGCACACTGCCAATGTGACGCTCCAGCATGGTCTGAGCCACCTCGCTCAGAGGCGTCTGTTCCCGAACAGTGATCACCGGGTGAGTCATGATATCGCGGGCTTTCATCGCTCGGCTCCTTTCTCCGGTGCAGGAATGGTTTCCGGGTAGCGCTTTTTCCAGCTCCACTTGTGGAGCTCCATGGCGAGGAGAATCGTCAGCGCCAGCCCAAGCAGAGTTATCCACGTTGTCAGGGTCAGGGGTTCGACGCCCAGAACGGTCTGAGCCAGGGGGACATGCAGCGCAACCACGTGAATCACCTGAGCGAGCACAGTTCCCACCACCAGCACCGGGCTGCGCCACGGCGAGAGCAGAAACGCCGATTTCGTTTCCGAGCGGCAGTTCCCCACGTGAACGTTCTCGAACAATACCATCAACATCAACAATCCATTGCGAGCAGCCGCCTCTGACCAGCCGGCGCGTAGCATCCACTGAAAGGTGAGCAGACCAACTGTCCCCATGAGCACGGCGGCCACCACGGTGCGCTCGATCATCAGGCGATTGAAGATCGGTTCATGAGGCGATCGCGGTTTGCGCCAGAGCACCCTGGCGTGGCCGGGTTCCAGGGCCAGGGCGACATCCTGGATGCCGTTGGTCACCAGGTTCAACCACAAAAACTGCACCGGGAGCAATGGCAGGGGCAAGCCAAACGCCAGGGCAAGACAGACGAGCACCACCTCGGCGGCGCCCGTCGAAATCAGAAGATAAATCACATTCCGCACATTGTCGTACGCGATCCGACCTTCCTCGATGCCGGCAACGATGGTGGCAAAGTTATCATCGCTGAGAACCAGTTCGGCCGTCTCGCGCGCCACATCGGTTCCACTGCGTCCCATGGCCACGCCGATGTTGGCTGCGCGCAGAGCCGGAGCATCATTCACGCCATCGCCCGTGACGGCGACGAAGTGTCCCGCCTGGCGTGCCGCCTCGACCAGGTCCAGTTTTTGCCTGGGAGAGACACGCGCGAAAACCAGGCCCTGTTGCACCAGCGCTTGCAGTTGCTCGGGGGTGCTCTCTTGCAAGTTGGTCCCGGTGACAACCTGTTCCGGTCGGGAGGCCAGATCCAGATCGCGCGCAATGGCAAGGGCAGTCGCCGGATGATCCCCGGTGATCATGCACACCTTGATCCCCGCACGATGACAGCTGGCCACCGCCGCTCTCACTCCTGGGCGAAGCGGATCAATCATGCCGACAAAACCCAGAAACGTCAGCCGCGAGGGTTCAGGGGGAGCCTGCGTGGGATCGACGACCTCCGGGACCGTTCCTTCGGCCAGAGCCAGCACTCGATAGCCACGCTCCGCCAACCCCTCCGCGAGGGTTTGACGTGCCTCCCTCGGCAGGGCGAGCGGATCGTCACTGCACATCGACAGAACGCGCTCGGGCGCGCCCTTGACAAAAACGCGGATGGTGCCATCGACGCGGTGATACGAGGCGGCATAGCAACGTTCCGGCTCAAAGGGGATCTCGTTCACCTGGGGGTGACACTCGAGTGTCGCTTCGCGATACCATCCGAGCTTGTGGGCCAGGGAGAGCAAGGCGATGTCGGTGGGATCGCCCCGCCATCCCCAGGTCTCATTGTGCAGATGAAGATCCGCCTCGTTACAAAGAACGGCGGCACGCATCAGGGCATTGAGGATCGGATGACTCCCCGGTGCCGCCGGTTGCTGGTTCAGCAAGACTTGCCCCACAGGCGCGAAGCCCTCGCCAGTCACCTCGGCCAGGGTCCCATCCCCCAGGACAAGGGTGCGGACCGTCAATTCGTTGCAGGTCAAGGTGCCCGTCTTGTCGCTCGCGATCAGGGTGCAGCTGCCCAGGCCCTCGACCGCGGCCAGGCGGCGCACAATTGCTCCTCGGCGCGCCATGCGCGTGGTCGCGACTGCCAACGCCACCGTCAGCGCCACCGGCAGTCCCTCGGGGATGGCGGAAACGGCCATGGCCACCGCGAAGAGGAACATCTCGCTGACAGTGTAGCCGTGCCCGAAAATGCCCACGCAGGCGACGAGCATCGCCGCGAGCAAAACCGCTCCTGCCACCACGCGCGTGAATCGCTCCATGCGGACCAGGAGGGGCGGCTTTCCAGCCGGGGCGCCGAGCACATCGAGCGCCAGCTGGCCGATCGTCGTTGCTGTTCCAGTGGCAACCACCATCGCTTTGGCCCGGCCGCGCACAACGATTGAGCCTGCAAACGCCATGTTGCGGCAATCGCCCAGCGCGGTTGACGGATCTCCCAGCCAGGTGGGATCCTTGACGACGGGAAGGGATTCCCCGGTCAACAACGACTCGTCCACTTCCAGACCATGGACGCTGAGCAACCGTGCATCGGCGGGGACACGATTGCCGGACTCCAGCCAGACTAGATCCCCCGGCACCACCCGTTCCGCATCGATGTCGCGCACCTCGCCCTCGCGGAGCACTGCGGCGCGGATCTGGAGCAGCTGTTGGAGCGCGCGCGTGTTCCGTTCCGCACGCCATTCCTGATACCCGCCAAGCAAGGCATTGATCACCAGGACGGTAGCGATAAAGGCCGCATCGGTCGGCTCGTCGATCACCAGCGAGACCACGGCCGCCACCAGCAGGATGTAAATCAACGGGCTGGCGAACTGGCGCAGCAGGATCACCCACCAGGGCGAAGGGGGACGACGCGGCAGGCGATTGGGGCCCGCATCTTCAAGGCGAATCGCTGCTTCCGTCTCGGACAACCCATGTTCACTCCCCTGGACACGCGCGAGAAGTTCGGGCAGGGGCAACGCTTGCCAGGGGATTGTTAGACGTTTGCGCTCCTCGACAGATCCGTTCATGAGTGGACTGCCTTTCTGGAAAAAGGGTTGCACTTCTGGGACGTCCACCCGGCGACGAGAAAGAGGATTTTTGCAACTCACGTGCCGCGGAGAAACAATCGAGCGAAGGAGAGCCGTTGCTGGGAACGGTCCGACGAGGAGGGAAAGCCGAGCGTCGCGCTCCAGGGCACGACGCTCGGCGGGCAGACGCTTCTCATCTTTTGGGCAAGTCGCTCCGTTCCCGGTCCGTGCGGAAGGGGGAAGCGGGGAGCCCGGCGCCGTTGTACAGGCTCGCCGTCGGGTTGTTCTCCCACAGGTAGCGCACCGCGACCGGCATCTGCACCTCCGGGCTGGACACGATCACGGTGTTACTGTTCTCGATGCGCGCGGTCGCGGGGCGCCACTTGCCATCCTCGCCCGCCACCAGGAAACCGGTCAATGCGGAGCCCTTCGCCTTCAACCCCTCGTCGGCGTGGTCAAAGACCAGGGTGATCTTCCCCGCGCCAATCTTCTGCGATTTGAGGAGCGGACCGGAGGAGGAGCCTTTCCGGCCATACACCTGCGACAACGCCCACAACGCCAGGCGATGGCCCACTTCCTGCTTGTTGGTGGGATGGATATCTTTGGGATCGCCAATGTCGATGGTGATCGCCATCCCGGTGTTCGGCACCTTCAGCGTGTGCAGCATCCCTTCGCGAACCAGCGGCCAGCCACGATTGGCAGGAGCGCTGAAATTTGGCAGCTGGACGTAGACGAATGGGAACTCGCCCTGTCCCCAGCGACTGCGCCAGTCCTGAATCAATAGCGGTAACTGGATGCCATAGAGGGCCGCCGTCTCCGGGCGCGTGTTGTTTTCGCCCTGATACCAGAGGGCACCGCGCAGGGCATAGGGGATGAGCGGAGCGATCTTGCCATTGAAGAGGTTGGCGGGATGATTGCGATCCTCGCGTGGCGCGACCGGAAGTTGGGGGCGGCGCGGCGCTGGTTTGCCCGCCGCCTTGGCGTCCGCCGCGTCTCGCTTCCACCGGTCCAGCTGTTTATCGTACTGTGCTTTCGCCTTTACCGGATCGTAATTCTTCGCTTTCCTGTCCCACTCGGCAAAGACAGACGCCAGTTCCTTCTTCTCCTTCTGGGCCTCGCTGCTGGTCCAGGCCTCGATCGCCGTTCCGCCCACCGAGGAGTTGATCAACCCCACCGGCACCTGCAGGTCCTTGTGTACTTCCCGACCGAAGAAATACGCGGCCGCCGAGAAGAGCCCCACGGTTTCCGGGGAGCAAACGACCCACTCGCCCTTGCAATCGGCCTGGGGCGTGGTGGCGGCTCCCGAGCGGACAAAGAACATCCGAATTTGCGGATATTTGGCCGCTGCTTTCTCCTGTTCGGCGTTCTTCGAACGCGCCACCGTCATCGCCATGTTGGACTGCCCCGACGCCAGCCAGACCTCGCCGACGAGCACATCCGTCACCGTGAGCTTGTTTTTCCCGGCGACCGTGAGCGTGAGCGGTTGCCCTGGTTGGAGTTTGTCGAGTTTGACCGACCACTTGCCCTCCTTGTCGGCGGTTGTGCTCTTGCTCTGCCCCGCCAGGGTGACAGTTACCTTTTCCCCGGGATCGGCCCATCCCCAGATCGGCAGGGGTGTCTGTTGTTGCAGCACCATGTGGTTGCTGAAGAGTGCCGGGAGTTTCACCTCGGCGCGCACCGCGGGTCTGCTCAGGAGCAGGCCGAGCAAGGAGAGAATGATCCATCTCGAACGCATGGGAGCCTCGCATGAGGAGCCTGGGAAAAAACCACGCCGCGCGGCCTAGCATACCATCCGGCCCACCGATTGCCACCATTCCTGCTTCTTGAATCGCGGAGCCTCACTCACTATCTTCCGACCAGGGTCATCCAAGGAGCGTCGCCATGCAGTTCTACTTCTTCCACCTGATGTCGTGGCCGTATCTTCCCCCAAATTTCGAGGCGGAGCACGATTCTGCCTGGGTATGGCTGCCCAACACGCTCTACGACCCGGACAAGGGGCACACGCTTTACCAGGACTACCTCGACACCCTGGCCTATGCGGAGGAACTTGGTTTTGACGGCATCTGTGTCAACGAGCATCATCAGAATGCCTACGGATTGATGCCCTCGCCCAATCTGATTGCGGCAGCCCTCACGCAGCGCACGCGCCGCGCCAAACTGGTTGTCATTGGCAATGCCCTGCCGATGTACAACCCTCCGCTGCGCGTGGCGGAGGAGTTCGCCATGCTCGATGTGATGAGCGGGGGGCGCCTGGTCGCGGGGATGGTGATCGGCGGCGGACCGGAGTATTTCTCGTATCAGATCAATCCGACGTTTGCGCGTGAACGCTTTCGCGAGGCGCTCGATCTGATTCTCAAGGCGTGGACCGAACCGGGACCGTTTCTGTGGAACTCGAAGCACTACTTCTATCGGTACGTCAACCCCTGGCCGCGGCCGTTGCAGCAACCGCATCCGCCCATCTGGATTCCCGGGGCGGGGAGTCTGGAGACGATCGATTTCGTCGCCCAGCGGCGCTTTGCCTACATGGGCATCCCCTACTTTCACATTGACGTCTTTCGCCGAGTGTTCAGCCTCTTTCGCGAGGCGTGTGCGCGCGCCGGCTACACGGCTGCCCCGGAACAGATGGGATGGGGAGTGCCGATCTACGTCGCCGAAACCGATGCCCAGGCCCGGCGCGAGTTCGAGCCGCACTTCTGGTACTTTATACGCAAACTCCTCAAGGGCATCTCGCTGGCGCCTCCCGGGTACACCTCGGCGAAGTCCGCGGCGGCGATCATCAAAAATCGACCCTCGTTTCTGGCGTACCAGGAGACATGGGACGCCATCGAGAACGGGGTGTTTGCCATCGTCGGCAGCCCCGAGACCGTGCGGCAGAAGCTGGAACACTACCAGAAGGAACTGGGAGCGGGGGTGGTGCTCACCGGCTGTCAGTCGGGAACGCTCCCACACGAACTGGCGCGCAAGAGCATGGAGTTGCTGGCACGCGAGGTGTTGCCCCGGGTGCGCAGCGCAGGGAGTGGGGTGCGCTCCGAGGCGTCGATCCCCTCGGCCAGCTAAGAACCCATACGAGATCTCCTTATGCGGAAACTCTTTCAGAAGCTGAAATATGGCGCCCGGGTGTTTCTCTCGCGCAAGGGCGGGGAGCCGGAAACGATCGAGGTGCGCGGGCGATCAACGGCCATCCTGCACGGGGGCGATGGTCCCCCGCTGGTCTACCTGCACAGCACGCTGGGCGAGGGAGTCCGCTGGCTTCCCTTCATGCAGCAGTGGACGAAGGACTTCACGGTCTACGTGCCCACGCACCCCGGCTTTGGTCAGTCGGGCGGATTCGACGAGATCGCCGACATCGAGGACATGGCCTTTCACTACCTGGAGTTGTTCGACACCCTGGGGTTGGAGGAGGTCCACCTGGGCGGAGTCAGCCTGGGCGGATGGATTGCCGCGGAGTTTGCGGTGCGCTGGCCCGAACGCGTGAAGTCATTATGGTTGTCGGCAGCGCCCGGCCTGTGGGTCGAGGAGGAGCCACTGCCCGATCTGTTCCGCTACGTCGAGGATCGCGAGAAACTGCGTGAACTCCTGTTCCACGACCCCGCCGGCGCGATGGCAACGCTGATCCTGGCTGACAACTCCGATGAGGAGCGCATGCTCTTCGCTTACCAGTCGTTGACGGTGCTGGCGCGCCTGGTCTGGGAACGCCCCTACGATCCGAAACTGGCGCGACGGCTCCATCGCATCCAGTGCCCAACGCTGTTGCTGTGGGGCGCCAACGATCGCCTGGTGCCACCTGCCTATGCCGACGCCTATCATCGCCATTTGCCCCACGCCGAGTTGAAATACATTCCCGAGTGCGGACATCTCCTGATGCTGGAGAAAGAAGACGCGTTCGTCCACGCGGTCCGCCAGTTTTGCAAGCAGGTCCGCTGACAGGCCCCGGCGCGGGGTTCACTTCCCGGCGAGCATCTCTTCCAGATAGCGGCGGAAATGTCCCAGTGGTGGAGTCAGAAGCCCGTTGATCTTCGCCTCGTCGTCCCACAGGCGCAGCGCGACTGCATCGTGCGCGCCCGCCGCAGTCTCGAAGCTGG
>JAKOSN010000227.1 GCA_029777335.1 Planctomycetota bacterium | reverse complement strand
GTGGCCGACGAAGCGTTGAGGATCGATCCAGACTCGCCCACCGCGCTGGCCTTTCGCGCCTCCTGTCAGGCGATGGCGGGGAACAAAAGTGAAGCCAGGACCGATGCGCAGGCGGCCCTTAAACTCAATCCCGAGACGGCGCAAGCCTTGCTCGTGCTTGCGTTTCTCCAGACCGTCGAGGGCAACCCTGACGAGGCGATCGCCCTCGAGAACATGGTGATTCGTCTGGATCCGAACAACCCCTGGGGATGGACCAATCGCGGCTGGGCCTATCTGAACCGAATGGATTACCATCAGGCGATCACGGACTCCACCCAGGGGATTAACCTGGGGAACAGCCTTGCCCTGCTCAATCGGGGTGGAGCCTATGCCTGTCTTGGCAAGTATCGGGAAGCCCTGGAGGACTACAACAAGGCGGCCGCTCTTGCTCCGAACAACGCCCAGATCTTCCTGCAGCGGTCTGTCGTTTACGCCAAGGCGGGAATGAAGACGGAAGCCGAGGCCGACTGGGCGAAGGCTCAGGCGCTGGACAGGACCCTGCGGCCGGAAGATCGCCCCGTGATCCCGGATCCGCCTCAACCACCGGCACGCAAAACGCTTGCTGCGAAGGAAGCCGAAACAGTGACGTTGGCGATCAAGGACGCGGAAACCTTCCTCGGTGCCAACAGACTTCCCGAGGCGCGCAAGCGAATCGAGGAAGCGTGTCGCCTTGCCCCAACCTTCGCGGAGGTGCATTCCCTCCATGCGCGCATTCTGGCGGAGAGTGGGGTGCTGCCCCTTGCGCTGGCTGAAGCTGAGTTGGCGATGCGCCTCAATCCGAACGACGCCTGGGCCTATGCCGTCCGCGGTGGAATCAAGCGTCGCGAGAAAGATCTGGCGGGAGCCATCGCGGATCAGACCATCGCCCTGCGCCTGGATCCCAGCAATGCGGTTACCTGGAACAATCGGGGCTACCTCTACTATCTGCGGGGAAACTATCATCAAGCCCTGGCCGATTTCACCGAGGCGATTCGCCTTCGCCCCGATCTTACCGTCGCCTATCCGAATCGGGGCGGATGTTATCTCCGCTTCGCTGACTATCAGAAGGCACTCGACGATTACCACAAGATCGCCGAGGCAGAACCAAGCAATCCGCGCTGGCCGATGATCTGCGCCGCCATTCGAACCAAACTGAACGATCCCGAGGGAGCGAAGCAGGAGCGCGCCGCCGCGCTCAAGATCGATCCGAAGGCCGCCGACGCTCCCGCGCTGACCTTACCTGCCCCGCTTCCCCCGCCGAAGAAGGATCCAGCAGCGGCCCGTGCAGACGCCGGCTGGAATGACGAGTTGAAGAGCACCCTCGAAACGCTCTTTCCTTCCGGGGTGGCGAAGGGAGTGGGCCGGCATCTGTACGGCGAACTCGACACCGCGCTCGAAACGCTGAAAGACGGCGAGTGGCGTGTCGGGGCCGGGATGACCAAGGATCACAACCCAGTGGTCTTGAAGGTGACTCAGGGCAAACTCTTCGTCGCCCACCCCACCGCGGAGCAGGTGACTGCATGGAAACTGTTGCCCAGGACGATCGATCGCAAGGTGGAGGCTCGGTTCCAGCACCGCCACCTTGATCTGGTCCGCCTCACCGCGAAAGGGCCCGTGAAGTTCGTTCGTCTTCCCGAGGGGGACATTGAAATCACGCTCCGCTTCAATGCCGAGGTGGTCACCGAGCAGCCGATCGAGTCGGTCAACCTGATCCTCCTGACCGTGGTCCGGACCGCGGATGGAAAGGAAGGAACCACCGAGATTTACCATCAACCCCGGTGGATCCGGCCTCCCCACGGAGAGCAGGAGATCCGTTTTCGCATCGGTCCCCGGATGCCGGCGTTGCTCCCTGGCTACACCGCGCGCCTGAGTATCGATGCCTTTGTGCTTTCCCCTCGACCCGGGCGCTATCGGATCTCGAACGAACTGTCCGTGGAACTGCGCCTGCCCTGAACAGACCGAGGATAGCGCCTGTCCGCGCCCAGGTGAGGGGGCAGAGTGGATTTCGACTTGCTCCCCTGGTCAGTTCGCTCCACAATTGAGGAAGCCTCGGTGTGTCTTCACTTCCTTGTTCCTCGGGGGTGCTTATGGCGAATCGTTCCTGGGTGCGGCAAGGATTCACGCTGATCGAATTGCTCGTTGTAATTGCGATAATTGCTATCCTTATTGGTTTGTTGTTGCCCGCGGTCCAGAAGGTACGGGAATCGGCCGCTCGAATGAAGTGTTCCAACAACCTCAAACAGATTGGACTCGCCTGCCATTCGATCAACGACGCGCTTGGCGTGTTGCCCCCCTTCGCGGCCCCGAGTGCGATCCCCGGATCGAATATCACCATTCAGGGGCCTTACAAGGGAGTCAATTATTCCGGGATGGCGTTCCTGTTGCCCTTTATCGAACAGGACAATGTCTTCAAAATGATGACCCCCGCCGGCTATGCGGGCGGGCAGTACATGCGCGTTATCCCAACGTACATCTGCCCCAGCGATGGCACCAACAGTGGCGGGATGTGCCTGACCACCAATGGCGGTGCCAATGTCTGGGGAGTGAGCAACTACGGCATGAACTTTCTGGTGTTTGGGAACGCCGCCACGGGGAGCCCGCAGGGAACTGCCAAGATCCCAGGATCATTCGTGGATGGCACGACCAACACCGTGGTTTTCGGCGAATTGTTTGGCACCTGCGGTCTGGGCGGAAGTGTCAATTCCGGCATCACGTACGGCAGTCTCTGGGCTGATGCCAACACCTTCTGGCGCTCGGGTTTCTGTGCCGGCCCGGACAAGTACGGGGTCAGCAATTGGGCGCCGTGCGGCATGTTCCAGGTCCAACCCCTGCCTTACAGTACCTGCGATCCCTGGCGCGCCTCGTCGCCCCACGCGGGAGGGATGAACGTCGGGCTGGGCGACGGCAGTGTGCGCTTCCTCTCCGCCGGTATCGGCGTGACCACGTGGCAACTGGCATGTAATCCGCAGGATGGCACTCCGCTCCCGAGTAACTGGTGAGCCAACCAGGGAGGGCAGCCGATGATTCGTCTGTCGCTGGTCGTTGCGCTGACTGGGATGTTGAGCGCTGGTTGCTCGGGGAGGAATGACCATCCACTGCCCACGACGTACCGCCTGACCGGGAAGGTGGTTACGGCGAAGGGCACTCCCCTCACCGGGGGGATGGTTCAGTTCGAGTGTCCCAGGGATGCCAGCTTCACGGTGGTCGGTGTGATTGGCCCCGAGGGGAAGTACGAAGCGAAAACGGTGCGCGATCGCACGGAGAGTCCTGGTGCGCCGGCAGGAGAGTATCGGGTAACGGTGACCTTGCCCCTGGCCAACGGCAATGCCTCCCACGCTCCAATTACCTTGCCCCGTCCCTGCGCGGTCCTCGCGCAGGACACCAACACCTTCGATATCCAGCTCCCGCGGTGAGAGGCTCAGAAAGCCAACGGAATAGGCATCACCCCCTCGTGCAGCGCCTGAGTGCCTGGTCGCACTTTGCCAGGGATGAACCAGGTCAATCGTTATCGAGACATTTGTTCATTCCTGGGAAAAGCGGGCGCCGTATTCCCCAGGGATCGGCAACGTCGTACACCTGTCACTGGCGCAAGCGGCTTTTTTCTGGATTTCTCGTTCTGCGGGGGGGACAATCAAGCAATTCGAACGTCGCCTTATCTCGAGTCCGCCCTGAACCCTGAATGGAGGCGCACCCAGGGAGTAGATGCACTGTTTTGGTGGAAGGGCATTTCGTGACAGACTCGAGCGTTAATCCAAGTGAAGGTGATCCTTCAACATCCCTGAGCTTGCTTGCGCGGATCCGAGCGAGGGAGCGAGCCGCCTGGCAACGGTTCGTTCGCCTTTATGGACCGATGGTGTACGGCTGGTGTCGGCGCGCGGGGTTGCAACCCGCCGACGCTGCGGATGTGGGACAGGAGGTTTTCGCGGCGGTTGCGCGAAGCATTCACACGTTTCGTCACGATCGCCCCGGCGACACCTTTCGCGGCTGGCTGTTCACGATCACACGCAACAAACTTCGGGATCGGCAGACTCCCCTGGGAGCCACGGGGATCGGCGGGAGCGATGCACTGCGGCAGATGGCGGAATTGCCAACCGAGGAGCAACATGAACCGACCCCCGCTCCTGAGGCCAACGAACGCCAGGCCTTCTGGCGCAGGCAGATAGAAATGGTGCGGGGGGAATTCGAGCCACGTACCTGGGAAGCGTTCTGGCGCGCCTTTGTCGATGGGGAAGCTGCTGCAAATATCGCTGCGGACCTGGGGATCTCCACCAATGCGGTTTACCTTGCCAAATCACGAGTGTTGCACCGCCTTCGCGAAGAACTCTCGGCCCTGATCGATTGGGATCTGCAGGGAGGGCCGTGACCCCATCCCGTGAGGTGAAACTCCACCATGGGGACCGTGCGTGACATTCCCAACGAGAAGTCTTGCCCCACTCCACGGGAGCTGGTGGCCTTCAACATTGGCAGCCTCCCGCCGCCCATGCTGGAGGCGATCAGCGACCATCTTTCGGAGTGCACCCGCTGTTTGCTTGCGCTGGAGACACTTCCGGTGGAGGAAGGGAGTGCGATTCAGGAGTTGCGGCGCTCGCTCCAGCAAGATTCCGTGGAGCTCTATCCCTTCGATGCGGAATACCGGCGCATGGAGGAGGAAGCCTACGAGTACATCTCCGCCGAGCGCGTGTTCGAATCTTCGCCACGGCAGGCGGTCCAGGTCCGCGGGGGAGGCGCTCTTCTCCCGCATTCCGAGGAGCCACCCGCGGAGTTTCTCCTGGGGCAGTATCGGGTGCTGGAGAGGATCGGTAAGGGAGGGATGGGAACGGTTCATCGCGCGATCCACATCCGCCTGAAAAAGGCCGTGGCGATCAAGATCCTTCCTCCCGAGCGCACGGGAGATGCCCATGCGATCGCCCGCTTTCAGCGGGAAATGGAAGCGGTGGGGCGCCTGGATCACGAGCACATCGTTCGTGCCACCGATGCCGGCGAATTCGATGGGATTCACTTCCTGGTGATGGAACTGATCGAGGGGATGGATCTCTCGCGATTGGTGCGGAGCACAGGTCCCCTTGGGGTCGCGGATGCCTGTGAAATCGTCCGCCAGGCAGCGCTCGGGTTACAGTGCGCCCATGAAAACGACCTGGTGCATCGCGATATCAAGCCTTCCAATCTCTTCCTCTCCAGCAAGGGAGTGGTGAAGGTGCTCGATCTGGGGCTGGCCTTGCTCAGTCAAAAAAGGCTTCCGTCGGGAGCATTAACCTTCACCGGCCAGGTAATGGGGACAGCGGACTACATGGCTCCCGAGCAGTGGGAAGCCAGTCACGAGGTGGATATCCGCGCCGATCTCTATAGCCTGGGCTGCACCCTCTACACCCTGCTCGCTGGCCGCCCGCCCTTTGATGGTCCCGAATACAAATCGACCGTGAAAAAGATGGCGGCGCACATTCATGTGGCGGTGCCAGCCATTTCCAACGCGCGCTCCGACATCCCCGTGGCGTTGACTGCACTCCTTGACCGTTTGCTCGCGAAAAACCCTGCAGTGCGGCCAGATACCCCGGCTCTTCTGGCGCAGGCGCTCGAACCTTTCTGTGGCAAGGGGAACCTCCCCCGACTGCTGCAGGTGGCGCGGCAGCGATGGCCAGAAACCCCTGAGGAACCGAACGACCTGCCCACGATTGCCTCTCCCGGGAGCGAGACCGGTCCACGCCTCGGTCCAGGGCTCCTCGCGCAGGAAGCCCCGCGGCCGATTCGCGTGCTGCCTGTTCGCTGGCTTCCGGCGGTCGCCGTGGTCGGTCTGCTCGCGGTCGGAGTGGCGGTGCTCGGCGCCAACCTCGGCTGGCTGACCGGAAAAGATTCCGCCACCTCGCCCACGCAGCCTGTGACGGAACCCGACGCGCCGTATTCGTTCAAGGTGAACACCTGGAACAACCTTCTCAAGCAACCTCCCCGAGAGTTCTACTGGTTCAACCCGGCCAATGCCTCCTTCTGGAATTTTGATCCCGCCGGGGAGCGCATTCGTGTGCAGACGGTAAACAGGTCGCTCTTGACCCTGGGGAAGGTTGAGACCTCAGGTTACACGCTGAGCATCGGCTTACGCCAGGAGCGCTGGGTCGGAGGGATTGGGGTCTTTTTTGGTGGCACGCGCGATCCCAAGAGTGGATCCCTGCGCTATCAGACGATCGAACTGCGCGAAGGACCCGTTCCAGACGGACTCACCTTTGTTTTGCATCGAGGGAAGGGAGCGATCGAAAAAATCCCCGGGAAGGAGGCCATGTTTGTTAACAAGGGAGTGAACTCCTGGCGTCTGCCCAAAGCGCCCTCCTCTGCGGAGCAGTATCTGTCGCTGTCTGTCAATCGCAACGGATTGGTGGGCGTGCACTGGAATGGAATCGAGTGTGAACGGCTCGTTGATGGCGCAGCAGGGCCCTTGAAAGATGTGAATTATTACGGGTATTTCGGTGTCTATTTTGAGAGTGCCTCCGGGCAAATCACGTCCGGGCGAATCATGCCCACCGAGTGAAAAGGTTGATCGATGTCCATCAATTGCCCAGCGAGCATGGATAGCGTCAAGGTTCGTATCCAGGGAACGGGCCCCACTCGAACAATCTGCGTTCGAGGCAACACCAACGGTTCCAAACAAGGTCAGGTTCTGGTCACGGTGAAGGTGTACTCGGGTTTTAACCCTGTTATCTCCTACACCCCTGAGGGGAAATCGTTTTTGCACAACGGGGGGAACTGGTGTCTTACCGATGTTCCCGTCCCCAATTCCAGCTCCACGGCGCCGGGATCTGAACTGACCGTGGTCGTCTGGGCGACAATTGGGAGTTCAATTCTGTCGCGTGAAGAGCAACAGTTCTACGGATTGGAGGGGGGCGGAACCGATTGCTGTGCGGGGTCGGGGAATATCGTGCCCGAGGTGCTGGCGTCGGCGCGAACCGTGCCCCTGTCGCTGGCTCCCGTTTTCTGGAGTGTGCTTGCCAGTGGTTTTGGTGCGGGGGCCACGTTCTTCAACGGCACCTGGCTGTTGACACTGGGGAAAATCACCGGCGGTGTGTGCACCTGGGCCAACGAGGGGGACGGCATCACCACGCCTCACGTTGAGCTTTCCTGTGAGAGTCCGTTGGCCGAAACGTGGAAACTGTACCTTCGCAATTCCGTCACCGAGGTGACCTACACCCTGCCTGCGGGGGAGTGGAACGCCCTGAAAACCAATCGGTTGTCCCTGAGTTCCCGCAATGGCTTCCCGGCCGGCGTTATTCCCGAAACGATCACCGTACAGCCTGGGTGAGTCCAAGTGGTGAAAACGTATCCATCGTGTCGACATCGCGCCCAGGCATTCTCCCCAGGGATTCATCGCTGCGAGTCGCCCAAACTCACCGGCCTGAAACTCGTGACCGAGGAGATTTGCCAGGAGTGTCATTACCGCGACCATGAACTGGATGGGCCTGGTCCAGCTCACCGTCCTCATCTGCTCCCGTGCCTGCGTCTGGGGCCAGTGCTTGGGAATGGCGACGGTGAGACGCGCCATGTCTGTACCCATCCCGAGCATCGCCAGACCACCCTGGCGCGGTGCCAATCGTGTGCGGATTATCTCTTCCCCACCATCACCCCGCTGACCCCTGTTCAGACCGTGATGGAGATTCTGAACGCAGCGCCACGCCAGCAGCCGTCGGGGTGGTGGGAGTGGCCCAATGTCCAGGAAGCGCTTCGGCAGGCCTCGACGGAGGCGATCGCGCGCATCCTTCCTTATCCCGGAGGGTATGAGGGACGGGGAATTGTCATCGCGGGCGGCGGCAAATATTTCACCGCCACCTACGTGACCGTGCGCGTGCTTCGCCACGTGGGCTGTACCCTTCCCATTGAAGTTTGGCATCTGGAGGGTGAGGTGACAGATGCCATGCGTGCCTTGCTGGCACCGTATGGAGTGACCTGTATCAATGCCGAGGATTACTCGCGCAGCCAACCGTATCGCTTTCTTCCGGGGCAGTGGACCAGGGGCTGGCAATTGAAGCCCTATGCCGTCGCTGGCTCGCGCTTTCGTGAAGTGCTCTTCCTGGATGCCGATTGCTATCCCACGCGGAACCCCGAATTTCTCTTCGACTGGAAGGAGTACTGTGCCACGGGCGCCATCTTCTGGCCGGATATCACCGCGTCGGCAGGCCTGCTGGCAGAGAACATCTGGGAGATCTTTGGCGCGGAGCCGGGCTGGCTCCCCCTGGAATCCGGCCAGATGGTGATCAACAAGGAGTGTTGCTGGAGAGAATTGCAACTGACCCTGTGGTATAACGCCCACGCTGATCTCGTTTATCAACTCATCTGGGGGGACAAGGACACCTTCAACATTGCCTGGCGTCGGCTGGGAACACCTTACAGCATGCCTCAGCGTCGGTGCGACTGGGATACGCACACCATCCTCCAACTGGACCCCGACGGGCGCGTGCTCTTTCAGCACCGTTGTCAGGACAAATTCCGCCTCGCGGGCGAACGATTCACGGGGACGTTGCAGGTATCCGCGAAAAACATCTACAATCCGCGCCTGGAGCATGAGGAGCTTTGCTTCGCGCTTCTTGAGGAACTGAAGGAACGCTGGGCTCCCCCAGAGAGCGGAGTTGTGGGCGATGGGAAATGATTGGACCGTCTCACCACGCATCGTTGCCTACATGCTATCCTGTGAAGTCCGAGAAGCAATTCGGCGCGAAACCCTGGCAGCGTTGCGGAAAACCGACTGGGACGTGGAACCCGTGGTCGTGCTGGATCGAGGTGAACATCCGGATGGACGCAGGCGCCAGGTGCTCACGGCGCGGCGTTTGCTGGACCAGGCGCTGGCAGCGGGAGAGTGGGACTACCTTCTCTTTCTGGAAGACGACCTCGCCTGGAATGTCCATCTCAAGCACAATTTGCACAGGTGGTGGCCGCTTCGAGTGGGGCGGATTCATCTCGCCAGCCTCTACAACCCCGGTGTGACACTGCTGGTTCAGGGCCCAAATTGTGCCGCCGCAGATCCTGATACCGTCTATGGTTCGCAGGCGATGCTGCTTTCGCGCCGCTGTGCCAGCTACATCGGGGAACATTTTCACGAAGGCGAGGGGATGCAGGATATCATTTTCAGCCGACTTGGAGGGCGACTCGCACCGATCTACTATCACGTGCCCTCTCTGGTGCAGCACATTGGGGCAGCCAGTGTCTGGGGTGGGGAGTTTCACCAGGCGAGTGATTTTGATCCGGCATTTCGGGCCTGAGCAGAGATTCAGGCGGGCACCCACAGCAACGCGCGAATCTCTCCAAAGATTCGGGGGAATCGAGTCCACCTTGTTCCGCCATCGCGGGACTGAAAAATCTCCCCGCTGACACTGTAGGCCAGGATGTGGGCGGGATCGGCGGGATGGGTGGCGAACCCCCAGATGGTGCTGTTGGGAACGCAGGGCAACTCCGCACGATCCCAGTTACACCCCCCATCGGTTGAGCGATAAAGGGCGCCGGCCTGGCCCGGAGGCGCATCGCCATTGCCCAGGAATAACACCTGGGGATCGTCCACCCGCGACGTTAACCCGCGGCAGTAGGGCCACTGAAATTCACGATGGACCTGCTGAGGTTGCCAGGTGGCTCCCTCGTCGATGCTCACGTTGAGGTCGTTATTGGTGGTGGCGAGAATCCGACGACCGTTGGCCGTGGGAACGATGGCCAGGGCATGGATGTCGCGCGAGGAAAGCCCCTGTTCCAGCGCTGTCCAGGTCGCGCCGCCATCTCGTGAACGTCGGACGGCATCGATCTCCACTCCAAGCCACAGGCCCTGCGAATCATGCGGATCAGCAATGATGGTGGTGATCCGGTTGTAAATGATGTTGTTGCACTGTTGAGCCAGAGTCACTCCCAGCTGGGTCCAACTTCGGCCAGCATCGGTGGAACGGAAGAGATGGGCAGGACGCGTCCCGGCGTAGAGCGTGGCGGGGTCGTGAGGATCGACCAGGAGGGCCCAGGTGACCAGGTGATTCATGGGAGAATCGAGCCGTGTCCAGTGGTTGCCGCGGTCCTCGCTGCGAAAAACCCCCTCGCTGGTACCAGCGTAGATCACCTGGGGTTGAGCCGGGTGGGATGCCAGGGCGCGGACGTCGCACTCGACAAACATGCCGCTGCTCCGCCGTGTGAAACTCTGCCCCCCGTCGTCGGAGCGAAAGACTCCCTCTCCAACCGTCCCCACGAAGATGATCGCGTTGGTCGTCATGGTTCGCTCGTTTGCAGATTGAGGAACTGGAATTCTCCGCCGTTGGCACGATCCTACTGGGCGCACCACGTCCTGACAAGAACCCATCCTGGTTTCGCTCGGTCTTGAAGCGGGAGCGATCGAGCGACGCCACGTCCACCCGGTGAACAGAAGCGTCGCTCCTGGCGGGGGAGGCTATTTTTTCGGCTTGAGATGGCGGGCGAAGAAGGCCAGCATGGCTTTTTCAGCCGTCGCGGCGTCTTTTCCCTGAAACCCGTGTCCAGCACCTTCAAGTGTGAGTAACTGAGCCTCCACGTCGGCCGCCTTGAGGCGATCGACCAACCACACCGCCTGTTCGTGAGCGACATATTTATCTTCGGTGCCGTGGATGCACAGGGTGGGAGCAGCGGCGGGGGTGACCCAGTAGAGAGGACTGGACAGGATGTGGCGGTGGCGTGCCTGCTCCAGGTTGCCACCAAGAAAGAGAGGGAGCACCTGGGCGGCATCGACACTTTTGCCATACGATTTGGTGAAATCACTGGGCCCGTAGTAGTTCACCACACAGGCGACCTGGCTGGATTGGTCGAGATTGCCCTCGTCGCCCTCGAACGGTTTCACCCCAGCCGTTACACCCAGGAACTGGGCCAGGTGTCCCCCTGCGGAACCCCCCACCACGCCAATCCGGGTCGGATCGAGGTGATACTTCTTCGCGTTGCCGCGCAGCCAGCGCACCGCTGCTTTCACATCGTGGACCGCGGCGGGGAATTGATACTTCGGCGCCAGGCGATAGCTCACCGTGGCAGCCACGTAGCCGTGCTCTGCGAGTTTGATGCACAGACCATCGTAGCTCTGTCTTGAACCGGCACGAAAACCGCCGCCATGAATGCACAGGATTGCCGGGAAAGGCCCTTCTCCCGTTTTGGGGCGTGCCATGTCGAGCTTGAGATGTTGTCCATCGGGATTGGCGTATTCAATCTCGGTTTCCAAGATGACGTTGTCGGGGACAGCGAGTTTTGGGGGCGCTTTTTGAGCCCGCGCGGAGGGGGTTAGCAAACCAGCCAGTGCCAGAGCAGGTAGGAATGCCGCGGAGGGAAGCCAACGCATGGAGAGATTCCTCGTTTTCAGGATCGTTGAAGTTGGTGAAGCATCGCGGGGAGAAGTTCTGCATCGCGGGGCCGGTCTCTTGGAAAAAAGGGCGCAACGGCATTGACCGTTCGATCATACGCGAGCCGGTTTTCGGGCGAGAAAAGCCGTGGATCGCCGGCACCTCTCCCTGAGCGGTTGGTGCTCACTGCGCCGTCCGCGGGAGCAGAAAGCTGAAATGGTGTTCGGCATGCCACAGATGGACCTCGCGCCATTCCTCGGGAGTGAGATCGCCAAAAACCGGCGAGGGTTTCATCGGTCCGGTATGAGCGTTCAGACGCTCGAGTGCTCGCTGCAATCGGGCAATCCCCGCCGGATCGTCGCTGGTCTCGGGCGGCTGCACATTCTTCGGTGCCTTGTAGCGACCGCGAAAGACATCGTGACGCAGCACCTTGCGCAGGATAAACCAGCGCGCCACCGCTCGCATCGGCCAGGGAAAGAGATAGTCAAAGCCATCCAGCGACATCTCCATGATGATTGCCAGATGCTGGCAAATTTGCGCCAAACTCCAGTTGCCCACGCGCTCGTAGCCGCTGCTGAGCAAGCGGTTTGCCTCGGCCAGAATATCGTCATAACGGTGAAAGCGAATCGCGCGTCGGTTCATGCTGTCAGGGTATGATTCCGAGGACAATCTGTCTGCGCGCCGAAAGGCAACAGAGAATGACATGATAATGTCAGTAACAACAGAGGTGCGCTCTGCCCAGCCGCCTTTGCGATATGTAGGTTAAGGAGCAAGGGGAACGCGAACTCGTGAATCGACCAACGGAGACGACAGAATGCGCTTCGCACGGTGGGTGTACATGGTGGCGGGGATACTGGGGTTGTTGATGATGATCCCGCCCTATTTTATGGAGGAGCAGTTCAACCACGATCATCCCCCGGCAATCACGCATCCCGAACTCTATTACGGGTTCATGGGGGTAACGCTCGCCTGGCAACTGCTCTTTCTGGTTATTGCGACAGACCCGGTGCGCTATCGGCCGATCATGCTGCCCACGCTTGTCGAAAAAGGGAGTTTCGTGATTGCCGTGATCGTGCTGACGCTGCAGCAGCGCATTGAACTGTTCTGGCTTGGTCCGGCGAGTATCGATGCCACCCTGGGCATCCTGTTCGCGCTGGCGTATGTGCGGACTCCCCGAGCACCCGCGAAGTGAAAGTCACGCAGGAACCGCGGAGTGCAACCCAGTAGAATGAATCCGAGTTTGAGAGTGGTCCAGGCAAGGTACGAGGGAGCAACATGAAAGCGCAACAAGAGAGCAGCGGACAGCGGCGAGCAAGGTGGTTTCAATGGGTTGGGCTACTCGCCGTGGGAGTGCTTCTGGCAGGATTCGTTGGGCCAGGGCGCGCGGCCGACGAACCTTCGACAGACAGGTGGATTCCGCTCTTCAACGGGAAAAACCTGGATGGCTGGACGCCGAAGATCACCAGGCACGCACTGGGTGAGAACTTTGGCAACACCTTCCGTGTTGAAGATGGCATACTCAAGGTGTCCTACGACAAGTACAAGCAGTTCGATGGGCAATTTGGGCATCTCTTTTACAAGGACAGGTTCTCTCACTACGTGATTCGCATTGAGTATCGATTTGTGGGCGACCAGGTGAAGGGCGGCCCGGGGTGGGCGGTGCGCAATAGCGGGCTGATGTTCCATTGCCAGGCTCCCGAGACAATGCGCAAGGAACAGGATTTCCCGGTGTCGATCGAGGCGCAGTTCCTGGGTGGAACGGGGAAGGGCGAACGTCCGACGGGGAGTGTGTGTACTCCAGGAACCAACATCGTCATGAACGGGAAGCTGATCACCCAGCACTGCATCAATTCCAAATCGAAAACCTACAACGGGGACCAGTGGGTAACGGCGGAGATTGAGGTGCACGGGAGTGGAAAGGTGAAACACATCATCAATGGGGAAACCGTGATCGAATACGAGAAACCCCAGCTGGATCCCAGAGATGCGGACGCCGCCAAGTTGATCAAGGGAAAGAATCTATTGCTGGAAGAAGGTTACATTGCGCTCCAATCGGAAAGTCACCCGGTCGAGTTTCGCAAGGTGGAGATTCGTCTGCTGAAGAAGTGAGACCACCGTTGGCTCAACGAAAGGTGCAGGCAGGCGTACGATGAGCCTGCCTGCACCCCTGGCTCAGCGACTCTGTGCCGGGTGATAGCGGTTTTTCAATGCCAGGTTGATCTCCAGAACATTTACCAGATCGACACCTGCCAGACCAGCCAGAGGCGCTTCTGCATGCTGGTGGAGAAGTTCCTTGATCTCGTGGTGGATCTCCGTACAACCGCGATTGGTGAGGGTGGACCACTTGCTGGCGACCCGGTCCAGCTGATACAGGGCGTTCTGCAGGGTGATGTGTGGATCCAACCCTGAACCGGAGGCCATCACCATGTCGGCGGGCACGGGTTCCAGATCCACCTCGGGATGCTCCTGACGCCACATGTCAAAGAAGGTGCTTTGAATCTCGCTCCCACTCTGTACCGGTCGGATCTGTTTCACCTCCTTTCCCGCCATGTCCCGAGCAGTTACCAGCGCGGGGAAGGTGCCCGGAGAGGTGTGGGAAAAATGGGTGAAGAACAGGACCGCGAGATCGGCGGAAGTTGGTTCGGGGAGATCCGGTTTCTCCCTGAGCCACTGGGCCACGTCGACAGGGTGTTGCGCGCGCCAGGCGGCGACGTATTGCTCGTTCTGTTGATCCGCCTTCACCCAGTTCTGGGCCAGGGTCGGATGAGCGAGCGCCCACTGAGCAACGATGCCCTTCTGACCCTGGTAGCGATCGTTGCGAAACCACGCTTCGAGATCCGGAGCGACCAGTTGACCGGTCCTCGCTCCCCCCCGATATTTCACGATTGGTCCCAGGATTCGCGCGACGCGGTCGCGGAGGAGATAGTTACTCGCGCTCCAGTTGCTTGCTCCAGACGCGGCGGCGTTGTACGAGACAGCCGACGGGCGTGGTTGGAAGTACTCGTCGCCGGTGAATGGCTGAGCGATCAGACGGGATCCAATTGGTTGCCCCGCTTCATCGCGGACAAGGCTGCCATTGGCCTTGGTGGGGAGGATCGTCTGACCGACTCCCCACAGCGCAAAGGGATACACCACGGCACTGATCAGCAAGGTTGCGGCGACCAGAAAGAGGTTGGCACGCAGATGGGGGAACATGGGTTCCTCGTATTATGCTTCAGGAGACCAGGTGGAGTGTGACCAAAGCGACGTCGATCAATTTGATCCCAACAAAGGGTACGATCACACCGCCCAGCCCCCAGAGGAGCAGGTTACGGCGGAGCAAGGCGTCGGCACCCACGGGCCGATAGGTGACTCCCTTGAGGGCGATGGGGATGAGCAAGGGGATGATGATCGCATTGAAAATCACCGCCGAGAGAATCGCCGAGGTGGCCGAATGAAGATTCATTACATCGAACGTCTTGAGCCACGGTAAGGTCGCCGCAAAGAGCGCGGGAACGATGGCGAAATACTTGGCCAGGTCGTTGGCGATCGAAAAAGTGGTGAGGGCGCCACGCGTCATCAGCAGTTGCTTGCCAATCTCGACCACCTCAATCAGCTTGGTGGGATCACTGTCCAGATCGACCATGTTCCCGGCCTCCTTGGCGGCCTGGGTGCCAGAGTTCATGGCCACCCCAACGTCGGCCTGAGCCAGCGCTGGAGCGTCATTGGTGCCGTCGCCCATCATCGCCACCAACTTTCCGGCCGCCTGTTCCTTGCGGATGTAAGCGAGCTTTGCCTCCGGTGTGGCCTGGGCAATGTAGTCGTCCACTCCCGCCTGCTCGGCGATGGCCTTGGCAGTCAGGGGATTGTCTCCCGTGACCATCACGGTGCGCAGACCCATGCGACGGAGACGTTCGAAACGTTCGCGCATCCCAGGTTTCAGAACATCTTCCAGGACCACCAACCCTGCCAGTTTGTTGCCCTCGCACACCAGTAGAGGCGTGGCCCCCCGGGACGCAACCGCCTCGACCTGTTGCGCGAGCCGCTCCGGGAGCGTGCCCTGGAGTTGCTGGATGTGCTTGATCACGGCATCGGGCGCCCCCTTGCGAATGGAGCGACCGTCGTTGAGATCGATACCGCTCATGCGTGTCTGGGCGGTAAACTCGATGAATCGTGACCCGGGTGGGACCATCGTTTCCAATCGCACACTGGAGACACTACGGGGACCGCTGGAATTATCGGGCGGTTGTTTCAGATAGAGTTCAACGATGCTTTTCCCTTCTGGCGTTTGGTCTGCGACCGAGGCCAGGGCCGCGAGTTCTCCCAGTTGCAGCACGGTGTAGTCGCCCACGGCAATAAACTGCGTGGCGCGCCGATTCCCCACAGTGATCGTTCCTGTTTTGTCCAGAAGGAGGGTGTCGATATCTCCTGCGACCTCCACAGCCTTGCCGCTCTTGGCCAGGATGTTGGCACGCAGGGCGCGATCCATCCCAGCGATTCCAATCGCGGCGAGCAAAGCTCCAATTGTGGTGGGGATTAAACACACAAGGAGAGCAACCAGGGTGGGGATGTCGGTTCCCAAACTGGCCACCGGGCGAGGGGTTCCCAGGTAGTCCTTCATGTACAACTCAGCGTTCCGCGCCATGGGCCACAGGGCCACAGTTACGATCAGAAAGATCAGGGTGAAGGCGGACAGAACGAGGGAGAGAGCAATTTCATTGGGAGTGCGTTGACGCGTTGCTCCCTCCACGAGTGCGATCATACGATCAAGAAAGGAGTGCCCCGCCCCGGCGGTGATACGCACCACGATGCGGTCGGAGAGAACGCGTGTGCCGCCCGTGACCCCCGAGCGATCTCCCCCCGCCTCGCGAATCACTGGAGCGGACTCTCCCGTAATCGCGGATTCATCCACCGACGCTACTCCTTCGAGGATTTCGCCATCTCCCGGGATGACCTGTCCGGCGGTCACCACCACGCGATCCCCCTTCTGCAGACTGGAGGATCCAACTTCCTCAACGTCACCGTTATCCTTGAGGCGATGTGCGAGCGTCTCACGGCGTGTTTTTCGGAGGGAGTCGGCCTGTGCCTTGCCGCGTGCCTCTGCCAGTGCGGTGGCGAAATTGGCGAAGAGCACGGTGAGAAAGAGCCACACATCCAGGGCGAGCAGGTAGGTGATACGCACCTGGCTTTGGTATCCCAGCATGGTGGCGAGTGTTGCCACGATGCTGAGGATCGTGCCGATCTCCACCACAAACATCACCGGATTCTTCCACTGAATATCGGGCCGCAACATGATCAGCGATTGTTTGAACGCGGCGCGCATCAACTCGGGCGCGAAGAGGCCAGATCGCCGACTCGCCCGACGAGTGAGTTTCAATTGTTCCGGAGTTGGAATCTCCCCGGCGGAACTGCCTGGGACGGTTGTATTGACCATAAAAACCTCAACAGGAGGAAATAGTGTGCTTCTCCTCACCCGACTAGCAATGGCCTGTTTGGGCTACCCACCAAAGGGCAGTGGTCCAAAATGCTCTGCGAGTGGACCGAGCACGGCGGCGGGGAGGAAGAGCAAGGCGCCCACGAGGAGCACCGTTCCCAGGAGGACAAAACCAAACGTGATCGTATCGGTGCGCATGGTCCCCGAGGTGAAGGGTGTGGGTTTCTTGGCCGCCAAACTCCCTGCGATTGCCAGCGGAGCAATGATGGGAACAAATCGACCAATCAACATGACCAATCCCGTGGCGAGATCCCACTGAATTGCAAACGGCCCTGGATTCTCATTCGCGTTGAACCCGTAGGTGTCTGCCAAACCCTCGAAACCCGAGCCATTATTGGCCGAGGCGGAACTGAACTCGTAGAGCACCTCGGAAAAGCCGTGGGCGGATGGATTGTTCATCGAACGCAGACCCCAGTCGCTCGCTGCAAACACGCCCGCCGGACCCAGAATGAGCAGCGGATGGATCAGGAGGGCCAGCATCGCCAACTTCATCTCCCGAGCCTCCACCTTCTTGCCCAGGTATTCTGGAGTACGCCCCACCATCAAGCCTGCCAGGAACACTCCCACCACCAGGTAGATCAGAAAGTTGATCAACCCCACTCCCACGCCACCCCAGATGCAGTTGAGCCACATTCCGCCCAGTGGCGTCAACCCGGCCAGCGGATTGAGACTGTCGTGCATCGCGTTCACCGAACCGTTGGAGGTGTTGGTGGTGAAGGCCGCCCACGTGGGCCCCGCAGAGGTTCCAAAGCGTAGCTCTTTCCCTTCCAGATTGCCCAGGCTCTGATCGACGGGTAATCCTGCCATTGCCGGGAGGGTGAGACGCCGTTCCTGCTCGGCGCTGGTTGGATCCGGGATGTCGTAGGAACGCTCTGCGTGGGCAAGGAGCCCAGGATTGGGCGCCAGGGAATCGTGGTAAATTGCCCAGATTACCGTCGCCGCCGAGAGAACAAACATCACTCCAAAGATCACTGCGGCATGTTTGAAGTTGTTCAACATCTTGCCGAACATCACCAGGGAAGCCATGGGGATCAGGATGATGCACAGGCAGGAGAGGAAGCTGCTCCAGCTGTTCGGGTTCTCGTAGGGGTGGCAGCTGTTGGTTCCAAAGAAACCGCCGCCGTTGGTGCCCAGCTGCTTGATGGCGACGATGGCCGCCACGGGGCCCCGGGCGATCTCTTGCTGAACGGGGCTCCCTTCGGGTGTAGTACCCATGGCTCCTGGTTCGAGAGTGGGAACGGTGGCGTTTCCCTCCAGGGTCATTGGAACCCCTGTTACCATGAGCAGGATCGCCACCACAAAGGCCAGGGGGAGGAACACGTAAACAACCCCTCGCCAGAGATCGACATAAAAGTTGCCCATGTGCGGATCCCCCCGTAATCCACGGAGGATCGCGACCAGAGCACAGAGCCCAATTGCCGGGGTGACAAATTGTTTCCAGCAGATGAAGAACAACTGACTGAAGTAGGACAGATGCACCTCTCCCGCGTAGTGCTGGAGATTGGTGTTGGTCAGAAAGGAACAGGCGGTGTTGAAGATGGTGGTGGGTGCCAGCATCTTTTTGCCATCGGGGTTGAGCGGTAACCATGGTTGGAGCGCAAGGATCGCAAAGCCAACAAGGAAGATCACCACATTGAAGGTGAGCAGAGCAAGGCTATACTGCTTCCAGTTTTGCTCCCCGGTATTCAGCCAGTGTTCCAGCCGTTGCACCCAGCGTGGCGCCCGATAACGCCCCTCCATCACCCACGCCAGATACAGACCGACCGGAATCGACAGGAGCACGCAGGTGCCCATCAACAGAATGGGGAGAATCCAGATCTGCCACATGTGAAACGCCTTTCTCCGTTAGAACCACTCGGGGCGCAGGAGTGCGGCGAGGAGGTAGACGAACAAGAGCAGGGCCACCAAAGCGGCAAAGAGCGTCATGGGATCTCCTTTCACACTCTGTCGCAGGCGTAGACAAAAGCGATCATCAGTCCAAGGGTCACCAACCCCAGGACCACCATCGTGGGGATCCAGATCTGCAGGTTCATGATTTCGACTCCACCAGCCCGTGGGGGGGAACACTGACTCCTGGATTGGAATGAACGCAACCGCCATGCCAACCCCAGCCAAAGCCACAAGATCCCGCCGAGTAAGTGGTTGTTTCGCTCAGGCAAGATCGACGCTCGTGCGCCTCCCTGCAAGGTGCCCGAATGGCGCGTGCAAATTGCAAGGCTCCGCCGCGGTTCGCACAGAAGGCGGCCTCATCTGCGTCGCGGTGACTTTCTGGCAAAGGGTGCTGGTAATTGCTGCGCTGAAGGGTAACCTGGAAGGCGCTCGCTCGTTCTGCTCAGGAGGCGTGCCATGGAATTGCTTCGCGTGAGTCTCTTTGTTGGTGTTCTGTTCAGCGCATTGGAGGGAGCGATGGCGGACACGCCTGCGCGGCTCACCGTCAAGGAGTCCGCAGACGCCATCGAGATCGAAACGGACGCCCTGCAAGCCCGCATCAACAAGAAGGGCTACGTCAGCGGGGTGGCCGCGGGGAGCCTCCTCGACAAGAAGAGTGGAGCCCGCGATCTGGGCTTTGGGCTGCATATCATGGACTTCCTGATGGCTCCGGGCTGGCGGGACGATGACTATTCGCGCGAACCCAGTTTGCACGGGCGTCTGCCGAAGCATAATGTGGAAGGGCCGCAGATCTGTACGCAGGCGAAGGAACTGAAACCAGAGATCCTCAAGGGGAAGGATTTTGTCGCCCTGCGTCTGCGCTACACCTTTCACCAGCCCGGCAAGGGATACAAGGCGGGGTCTACCTGGACACAGACCCTTGTCTTTCAACCTGGGGTGCGCTACTTTCTCTGCAGCGAACAGATCACCAGTGTCAATGAGGTGGACGATCTTTTTTATCGCATTGATATGCCCGGCCATGTGCGTCACAAGAACGGCGATACCTTTACCCAGGTGTATTTGAGCTACCTCGATAAACCCATTCCGGCCCGCGCCTTCAAGGAGGATTTCGCGCCCGATGCGAAGTATCTCTATCAGCGCAAGGAAGGCAAGATCCCGCAGCGCATGATCCGCGCCTATCAGGTGAAGGTGGGGGGGAAGCCCGGTCCGTGGCTGGCAGGGATGACTCTCGATCCCGGCATGGTTGCTGAGGCCTGGTGCCATCAACGCGGTTACATCTGCTTCATCGAAGAACTTTATCGCCACAAGGTGAAGGCCAATGAGACTTTCGGAGCGGCCTATGTGGTGGGCTGGTTCGACAGCGTGGCCGAGATGGAGCGCGTCTACGATCGCGCACGCGGCAAACGGACAATTGTCCTCGATCGGAACTCCTTTCGCCTGGAGTGAGCGCACCCGGGTGGAAGCGCTTCTCGGGTTCGTCCGCGGACAGGCGTGGTAGCCTGCGCGTCCTCTCTGCGGTATGCTGGCAGAAGAGAGAATCGCGGTGAGAGGATGTGCAATCGTGGACGAACTGCTTGGCGACCTGGAAGGCACCGTTGTGTTGTCCAGTCTTCTGGGCTACCTCAACTTCTCCGACGGCAGACCGGATCCGCGCTGGCAGAAGCAGTTTCACGATGTCTGTGCCCTCCTGGTGCAGCGTACCGTTCCTCGTTACTGGGATGTCCTCACCAACCTCCTCGGGCAGCGTTTGCATCAACTCCACCGCGAGGGGAGCGCTGCCTTTCGCGATATTCAGCAGGCCGAACGGGTGCTGGCGCTGCTCCCGCGGGTGCTCGGGGCGTATCGCGAACACCATCGCCATCTGCTCGCCCACCTGAGCGACGACGAACTTTTTCAGCCCTTCTTTCTCGTGCGGGTGCTGGAGACGATTCTCTCCGAAGGGGCTGAGGGGACCGCGGACGAGGTGGTGCGGCGGCTCAATGATTTTGTTGGTTATCGTCCCATCGCGATTCTGGAGACCCGGCCCCGCGGCGAACCGTACGAGCATGAACGCCATCGGCCGGTTCCGCTCTACCTGCGCGGAGTGGGAGTGGCGGTCGGGCGTTACCAGGATTTGCTCGAACGCACGCTGGATCTGCTCGGCCATACCGATCCGGATATCCTCCATGCCGCGCACCTGGATCTGCAGTTACTCGACGAATGGGCGCTCGATGTTCGTGCCTACGATCATGCCCACCCGGTGAATCGGCGGCCCAACTACATTTTTGGGGAATGGGATCCGCACCATCTCGATCTGCAAGGTCGCTATCGGCGCTTTGTGGGGCGGCACATCATTCTCGAAGCATTGCTGCATCGCGTGGAGCAAGGGACCGAGGGCCCCCGAGACGAGTTGCTCTTTGAAGCGGCCGCAGCCCTGGCCGGCACCATGTTGATGGCCACCGGCATCTGTGGCAGCAGTCCTTCCGCGCACGATTCGAGTGTCTCGCTGGCCACCCTGATGCCCGGAATTGCCCGCTATCGCGATGCCTTTTATCAACAATTGCTCCCCCGGTTGCAGGGGGCACATGCCGAGCGGCTCCGTCAGGAACAGAATCTATTGCGCCAGCCCTTTGGCGGGGTGCGTCAACATCTGAATCAATTTCTCACGCGGCAACGGGCGTTTCAACAACAACAGCGCTATCTGGCGCTCCTCTTTGCCGAGATGGGCTATCCCCAGGCGAGTCAGCAGGAGGCTCGACGGATCCCGGCGGTTTCGGTGCGCTTGCTGAGTGAAGTGGTGAGCCGGCTCCGTGGGGCGCAGCGCGAGATTGACCAGGGACGGCTGGCCGAGGCGGCACAAACGCTTCCCGAGGTGGAACAGTTGCTGCACGAGGGAATCGCCTGTGGAGCGTTCCCCGATCCGTGGAACATCCTGGGATTCCAGGCGCTCTTTCCGCTGTCGCCGGCGCAGGAAGATAGTCTGCGCGATCCCCGCCTGGATGAGTTGGTGCAGATGATCGAGCAGATTTTTCATGTGCATGCGCGGCTGACCAGCGAGGCGGCGGCCACGGGTCAGACCGCGCTGGTGCGCACCGTCCGCGCCAGGATGGAAAAACTAGCGACGTGGTGGGATCGCTTTGCCACGATCGAGGTGAGCGAGGTGCGCCGGGTGCTCGGGACCGAGGCGGCGGAATCGGCCACCCACGTCGCCAGCGCCCTGGGACACTGGCACGAACGCGGCGCGGGTGGAGCCGATCTGGCCTTCTGGCGCCAGCATCTGGACAATTTTCGATC
>JAKOSN010000040.1 GCA_029777335.1 Planctomycetota bacterium | reverse complement strand
GATTGGCGTGGACGAACGCGCCACCGATGGCGGAACGTTACTGATGCGTGCCACCTACACCTATGACGTCTTTGGCAACCGGATCCAGAAGGACGTCTGGGATGGCAGCACCACCACGACCACGCGCTACCCCGTCGATGGTTGGAAACACCCCGTCGATGGCTTCAACCAACCCTATGCGCTCAAGGGCTTGGAGAACTTCGATGTGTGGGCCGAGTTGGACGGGAGTAACGCGCTGACGATGCGTCGCCTCTTCGGCGATGGCATCGACCAACCGCTGGCGCGCATCGATAGCGCAGGGACCGCCTCGTGGTATCAGCAGGATCGCCTCGGTTCCGTGGTGGGAATCACGGATAACAGCGGCACGTTGATCGACAGGATCGCGTACGACGGCTTCCTCAACGTGACTAGCGAAAGCAACCCCGCCAACGGCGACGACATCCGTGGCACCGGCCGCCTGCGCGACGCGGAGACAGGCCTGCAACGGCATGGCGCACGAATGTACGACCCATGGACGGGCAGGTGGATCGAGCAGGACCCCGACCGCTTCGGCGCGGGGGATGCCAATCTGATGCGGTATGTGGGGAACAACCCCACCAATGCAACCGATCCGAGTGGGCTCTGGACTTGGTCCTTGGATGCCAAGGGGAGGATCCAGGCTACCAGCGAACGCGATGACACGCTGGATGGGCTTACTCAAGTCGGATACGGCAAGGAGAAAACTCTCGCCATGGCCAAGGCACTGAAAACCGACGTAAAAACCAAGCTGAAGAAGGGGCGAATTGTCGATGTCACCGATTCTCTCCCGCCGATCGTTGGTGAACTTCTCCAGCGACAGCAGCGAACCCCAATCACCCCAGAGGTGCGCAGAATCTTCGCAAGCGCTGGATATAACAAACTCCCCAACCCTGGGGCGAAAACCATCGGGGACTCTGGCATCGATCTGATCATTGGAAAAGCAGACGACGAGAAAGGGAGATACTGGGCTCCGCCCGGAGATTCTGGAATTTTCGGGTACGGCAATTGCTGGGGGTTTGTGGGAGTCGTGCTCGGGAGGAAGCTCCCTTCGAAGGTTGAGCCTTATGATTACGTCCTTCACCCGATAACCGGGGAAAAGTACTTTTCAAAAGGAGAAGGCTTCAAGCCAGGGTTGTTCATCACCAAACAAGGGATGGGACACCCGCGAACATGGGCAATCGAAGCACCGAAGGAAGGGCTGTACGAAGTACTGACTAAAGGGAGGAAGCAAACCAAGGAGGCAAAACTAGGGGACGTTGCTTTGTTTTTGCAGAAGGGCCTGATTACTCATGCTGCGATTGTATTGGGTCAGTCCCATGAAGGAGAGATCTTCATCGTTCAAAAGAATCTACCAGGGGCGCCGTATGCGATAGCGCCTCTCTCAAGATGCGGGGTGACGTTAGTCGACACTATAGTGGAATTGTGGCGGTGAGTGAGTTCATCACGGTGGATTGGAGCTGTAAAGAAGGTCAACAGCGATGATAGCACACTTTCTGATTGCACTGGCTCTACTTTCGACGCCGCTTTCGGTTCGAAAAGAGAACGAAGAGATGAATCGCACGGAAGTGGTGGTCCAGGCTGTCGAGGCTTTGGGCGGTAAGGTTGTTCGACTAGAACACCGCCCGGGGCGCCCGATAGTGTCTATCGATTTGAGGGAGACGAAGGCAAGAAATAGTGACTTGATGATTCTGAAAGACTGTCCGGAATTGCAAATTCTCTTTCTTGGGCAAACAACCATTAGTGATACCGGATTAGGGAGCCTCCACGACCTAAAACAACTCTACCGCTTAGATTTGAGCCATACACAGATTACGGACAAGGGGATCACATTACTAGCTGGTTTGACATCTTTGGAGGATTTGGATCTTTCGGATACTGAAATCAATGGTTCTGGACTCATCCATTTGGCAGGACTTGGCAAACTGAAGCAGATGGATCTATCCAGGACGAAGATTGACGACACCGGGATTGAACGAGTTGGAACGCATCGTCGACTCCGAATGCTGCGCTTATCCGGTACCAGGACCGGCAATGCTGGGTTGAAGGCAATCAGCATGCTATCAGAGCTGGAGTCTCTCTATCTTGGCGATACATCAATCAGCGATGACGGCGTGAAACTGCTACGTCGATTCAGGAAATTGGAATTCCTCGATCTTTCCGGGACGTCGATCACTGACCAAGCGTCGGATTCTCTCCAACATTTGAAAGGGCTCGTTGAGTTGAAGATTAATCGCACGCAATTCGGAGATAAAGGCGTTCTTCGTCTCGTCCCCCTCAACAAACTCGAGTTTTTAGAAAGTGATAATACTAGGCTCACTGATGGATCGATTTCCGCATTGAAGAAGATGGCATCCCTGAGAAGGGTATCAGTACGCGGAACATTCCTTACAAACAAGGGATTCAGCGAACTTCAGAAGGCGATTCCTGAAGTGCAAATTCGACGGTGACAGGCATGTTGTATTGTACGTCGGTTCCAAAAGCCTTATATCGCTTGTTTTGGACGATGTCCTTTGAACCGGAAGCGTTGGCTCCGTGGTGTTTGCTTATTTCTCCTGTGTGATTTATCTGAGACGTGGTCGTGGGCAAGGCCATGGTCTCCTGGGTGGGTAGTGTCCTGTCGCCTTGTACCAGTGGTAGATGCGCGTCTCCTCATTCGCCGTGGGCACCGCGCAGGAGCAAACCACGAGCACCCTGTGGGATGCCATGGATCACGTGGTCGGAACGGTCGATGGGTTGGAACAGACCAACAGCACCGCCTACGATGCCCTGGGCCGCGCGGTGGCCAGCTCTGATTCGATGGGCAGAGTGAGCGAGACGCTCTACGATGCCGCGGGCCAGATGGTGGGCAGCGTCGATGCCAACCAGAAAGCCACCCGCGCCTTCTTTGATCGCGTGGGCCAGCAGACGTCATCCATCGATGCGTTAGGCCATGTCAACAGCATGGTTTATGACGACGCGGGACGGGTGCAAGCCACCATCGATGCGCTGGGCAATCGCACCACGTACACCTATGACAGCCTCAATCGCGTGGTGGCGGTCGAGGATGCCTTGCAGCAACGCACCACCACGGTTTATGATGGCGCGGGCAATGTGCTGCGGCGCATCGATGCCACCGGTGCCACCACCACCTGGACCTATGATGCCTTCAACCGCCAGGTAAGCGAGCAACTGCCTGGTCAGGGTGTCTTCACCAGGGTCTATGCTAACGCCGGCAACGTGGTGAACACCATCGATGCGTTGGGCCAGACGCAAACGCTGGTTTACGATGGGTTGCAGCAGCAAACCGCGCAGATCGATGCGCTGGGTGGGATCACCACCTACCTGTACAACGCGGAGGGCCAACGCACCGGGTTGATCGATCCCGTGGGGAATCGCACCACCTTTGTCTACGATGGCCTCGATCGGTTGGTGGAGGAGATCGATCCGTTGGGCCACAGTCTGACGATGGCCTACGATGACGCCAGCGGACAGAGAGGGGGTGTTGTCTCCACGAAATGGGTTGTTCTCCGGAGGTTAGACTCTCCATCCGCTCATCCTGATCCGACCAGCGATGCCAACCCAACGCAACCCCGATGTTGCCCCTATTTCCCTCCTAACGGGAGAGAAAACGACAAGGGCTCACGACGTTGAAGTCGTAAGCCCTTGTGGTGCAAGGTGCCGAAGAGAGGACTCGAACCTCCACTCCCGTAACGGGAACTAGCTCCTGAAGCTAGCGCGTCTGCCAGTTCCGCCACTTCGGCAATCGGAATGGTGATTTCATCTTAGCGCTGCTCGCACGTGTCGTCAAGCGGGGGGAGAGAAATTCGCACCGCGTTTTCTCGCGATCGAGATGCTCTTGCCCCAGGGCCGCGCGCTGCGTATTCTGAGAGCAGATTCTTCGCCGAAGTGGCGGAATGGCAGACGCGCTGGACTCAAAATCCAGTGTCCGCAAGGGCGTGTGGGTTCAAGTCCCACCTTCGGCACTCTTTCCCTTCTCTCCCGCGATTCGCTCCTTTCCCCAATCCACAACCCCAGCGGAGTGTCCATGGAGATTCGATCGTTTACCCTCGCGGATGAGGAAGCGGTGATCGCCCTGTGGGAGCAGTGCGGGCTCACGCGACCCTGGAACGATCCGCGCAAGGATATCCGTCGCAAACTCGCAGTGCGTCCCGATCTCTTTCTGGTGGGTGTGTGCGAGGGCGCTGTGGTCGCAGCGGTCATGGCAGGCTACGATGGGCATCGCGGATCGATCTACTATCTGGGAGTCCATCCGGAGCACCAACGCCTGGGATGCGGTCGCGAAATCATGGCGGAGGCCGAGCGGCGCTTGCGCGCAGAGGGCTGCCCCAAGATCAACCTGCTGGTGCGCACAACGAACCAGGAGGTGCTCGCCTTCTATCGTCAGCTTGGCTACGTGAGGGATGAGGTGGTGAGTCTGGGCAAACGTCTTGAACACGACGCCCCCGCTTCGTGAGGAGCAACCGACGCTTTGTTTCGCGGGAGGGGCGCAAAGACAAACCACCTGAGACGACGGAGTGAGGGATCGTCCCAGGTGGGTGAGGGCCCAACGCAAACGGCTTCGCTCAGGCGAGGATCTTCTCGATCACGCGCCCTTCGCGGAAGAGCTGCATCGGCCGATTGGACGGAGTCATCAACTCGGTCTTGGGGTCAATGCCCAGGCAGTGGAAGAGCGTGGAGGCGATGTCGTCCGGCGTGCAGGCCTCGGTGGCGGGTTGCATGCCGTTGGAGTCCGTGGTACCGTGCGCATAGCCGCGCTTGAAACCGCCGCCGGCGAGTACCACGGCCATCGACTTGGCCCAGTGATCGCGGCCCGCGTTCTTGTTGACCTTCGGGGTGCGGCCAAACTCACCCGCACAGTAGACCGTGGTGGTGTCGAGCAGCCCGCGCTCGCTCAGATCGGAAATCAGGGCCGAGAGGGTCTGGTCTACCTGGGGGAGCAACCGCGTCTTCAGAGCGTCGAAGTTCTTGCCGTGGGTGTCCCAGCCGCCCAGGGTAACGGTCACAAAGCGAACGCCGGCTTCCACCAGACGCCGGGCCGCCAGGACCCCGGTGGCGAAGCCGGTGGTGCCATAGCGAGTGCGAGTCGTGGCCGATTCCTGAGTCAGATCAAAGGCCTTCTTCGTCTTGTCGGAGCGCAGAATTTCGAGCGCCTGACGATGGAAGGCATCAAAACCCTGCACCACGTCGGCCGATTTATCAACCTGCTTGAAGGTGTTGTCGAAGATGTCGCGCAGTTTGTCGCGATTTTCCAGTTCGGACAGAGTGAAACCGCTGGGTAACTGGATGCCACGGACGCGCAGCTGGCCGCCCTTGCCGCCATTGGCGCCATCGACGATGAAGGGATTGTAGGCGGTTCCCAGATAGCCCGACGTGCCGGCCTCGCCGCCACGAAGTTCCCCAAAGCTCACGAAGGGGGGGACGCCAGCGGTGGCGGGGAGCAACTTGCTGGCGATCGAGCCCAGCGCGGGATACTGGAGGGCCGGCGTGGGCTTGTTGCCGGTGGTCATCCACACGGTCGCCGTTCCGTGCGAGGGGATGGTGTGGGCCAGCGAACGGACGATGGTGACCTTGTCGGCGACCTTCGCCATTTTCGGCAGATGTTCGCTGATCTTGACGCCGGGAGCGCTGGTGGGAATCTGCTTGAATTCGCCCCGAATGCCCTCCGGCGCCTCGGGCTTGAGATCCCACATGTCGATGGTTGCCGGCCCGCCCGCCAGCCAGATCAGGATGACGGCATTGGATCGACGGCTGGAGCCGCCGTCCGCCTTGCGCGCCGCCTGCGCTTCGAGTTGCAGCAATTGAGGCAGGCTCAGGCCAAATGCGCCAGCGACGCCGATCTTGAGGAAGTCGCGGCGGTGGAAACCCTCACAATCCGTGAACCGTCTCGCCATGGTGATGAATCCTTTTCTGCCCTGGATGGTCCCCCCAGGTGTCGGCCCAGAGCAGCCTCGCCGGCACCGTCGCAGCAAGCGATTGAGTAATCCAAGGACAACGTCGGGCAGAACACCGAGGTCCTCTGCCCGACCGGGAATCCTAGTGATTGAAGATGAACTCGTTGGTATTGATCAACGCCCACATCACGTCGCTAATGCCACTCGCTCGATCCTTCCTGGTTGTGAGATACGAGAGAGCCGCCTCGCGTTCCCTGGCCGTCGGAGGACGACAGACCACGCCCAGGAAGATTTCGTCGAGAATCTCCTCGTTGGACTTCTTGCTGCTGGCCAACTCGCGAATGCGCGATTTGCTGCCCAGCAACTTCGCCTGCAAGGAGGGATCGGCCATCAGGTACAACTTGTGTGCCACAGTCGGCTCAGTCGCCCGTTCACAATCGCAGGTGAGCGTGCGCGGTGAGCGGCCGAAAACGCGGAATGCTTCGCGCAGGGCCGGATTCGTGATGCGCGTGGAGCCCACCTCGATGGCATGCCAACCGCTCGGGGCATCGTTGCCAAAATTCTCCGTCGTTCCCAACGCCGAGTTCAGCACATCCACCACCACCTCGGCCATCAGGGGGCGAGTGTAGCAGTGTGAATAACTGGTGCGGTCCAGTTTGTTCGTCACATTGGTGGATGACGAAAGTTGATAGGTGCGCGAGAGCAGAATGGTGCGCTCCAACCGACGGATATCGAACTTGCTCTCCACAAAGTCCTTCGCCAGGGCATCGAGGAGCTTTTCATTGGAGGGCGGATTGGCCAGGCTAAAATCATCCACCGGGTGGACAATGCCGATGCCGAGATAGTGGCCCCACACTCGATTCACAAAGCTGCGTGCGAAGAAGGGATTGTCCGGCTGGCGCATCCACTCCCACAGAGCCAGGCGCGGATCTTTCCCTGATTCGAGCGGCATCGCTGGTCCGCCCAGCGCCTTCGGGGTGAGCGTTTTTCCCGTGTCCGGGTCGCTCATCAGGCCAACCGGGCGCGCCGAGAGAAACATCTCGCGAACCTGGATGAGTTGATTGTTGTTCTTCCCCTTGGCATTTTTGCGGCGCTCCGCGTTTTCCGCATCGATCACCTTCTTGGCGTCGGGGGAGATGCCGACCTGCACGGTGCTGAAAAAGTTGGCATAGGCCCGGTAATCAGCCTGCGTCCAGCGGTCAAAGGGGTGTTTGTGGCACTGGGCACACTCGACGCGCACCCCAAGGAACGCCACCGCCGTCTTTTCGCCCCATTGCTCGATTGGCACCCGTTGCTGTTTGCGCCAGAAGAGATCCAGCGTTTGGCGATCGGCATAGTCGGTCGCGTAGCCCTTCCCCATCGCCTCATGCAGCTTGTTGACGTGCTTGATGTAGTCTTCGGGGGACATGTTGTTTTCGCGACTGGTGGCACACAGGACCCCCTTGACAATCTGATCGTAAGGCAGGTTGGCAGCCACGCGCTTGCGGAACCAGTCGTGCCACATCTGGCTCAGCTTCGGGCGGAGGGGAGCCGGGTTCTCCAGCGAATCCGTGTTGTTACCGGTGATGTCGCAGAACTTGGTTGCCCACAGGGCCGCATGCAGCGGATGAGCCAGGAGTTCATCGATCTTCTTGGCGCGTTTGTTGGGATCCTTGCTCGCCAGGAAGGCACGGGTCTCTTCGACCGTGGGCAGACAGCCAATGGTATCGATGGTCACCCGACGCAGGAATTCGCTATCGGTGGAGAGGTCGGAGGGAGCAATGTTGAGGCGCTTTAACTTGGCGAATACCTCGCGATCGATGTAGTTGACCGCGGGGGTGGTCGGATAGACGAACCCAGGGGGCGGAGTCATCGGCACCATGACGCGGATGGGGAGGATATTGCCCCGGTAGGCCACGACGATGGCGGTGTCGCCGGGTTGCACGGTGGTGATCGAGCCGAGCGGAGTCACGGTGGCGACGTTCTCGTCGTTGGTGCGGAAGTCGCACAGTGGGGTGATATCTTCCTCGCTGCCATCGGCAAAGCGCGCCTTGACCAGCAACTGACCCACGTCCCCCGCTTTCTGGAAGGCGTATTCTTTCGGGGTAATGGTGATCGCTTTCACCGTGCCCCGACCTTTATCGCGCGGTGCGCCCGCAGCGATCCATTCGCGCAGGATGCGATACTGCCAGGAATCCTTGCTCATGCGGCGCAGGCCCCCGTGCTCCACCTGGCCGGTCGCCTTGAGCAGAATCAGACTGTTGTCCGGATCGGTCGGAGAGATACGGCGGCCGTTGCCATCACGGGTGACCGAGTCAAAATCGAGATCGGGATCGTAGCCGAAGAGCGACAGGCGGAAGTTCCCCTTGCCCTGAAAGGAGCCATGACAGGCGCCAGCGCTGCAACCCAGGCGGACAAACACCCCCATCACATGCCGTTCAAAATCCACCTGCTCGATTTTGCTCTTGTTGGGGAGGGGAATCGGGGTCGCGGTGGCTGTCCCGGCGAGGACGAGGCCGAGTAGTGCCGCAAGGCCGTATACGGTGCATCGACTCGTGATGCGTGCAGCATGCATTCCACGTTCCTCCGGATCGGTCGATCCAATCTACCGGCAGCTAACAGGCAGGCCAGGGGGCAGGAGCCCAGGGCAGGAGTCTGTGTGCCTACAGACCACGATGGCAACATTTAACCAGGACTTTCCCCGAAAGTATCGCGCCGTTCTTATGAAAGCAAGAATTTTTTCTACCCTGCGCACGTCCATTATTTTCTGAAGGTTGCGTCAGGTGGTGCCACGCGGGAACCTTCGCTGGATCTCACAATTTGCCAAAAGGCTTTCTCACGCAGGAGCGGCGATTCGGTCCGCAGCGCGCTGCAAAGTCGGCACAGCAGTGTCCCACGGCTTGATGGTCAGCGGATAAGCAATTGTGCTTGTCGATTCCTGCCCAGAATGGCTAGAGTGACGAAAACGGCTCTCCCACCCCCGACCACACGCTGGAAGGGCATGCCATGTTGGCGACCAAGGTGATCTGTCCCCATTGTTCACGGCGATTAAAGCTCCCGCAAGGGGAGAATCCCCGCGTCCGCTGTCCTTACTGTCAGGCGCCCTTTGCCGTGCCGGGGACTGCTCCGGTCAAGGCCGCGCCCGCCCCGACACCGGTGCTGCGCGCGCTTCCCTTTGCTCCCCCTCCGCTGGCCGCCGCTGCTCCCGTGGCGTCTCCCCCTGTTCCCCCGACGTTGCCGCGCCGCAACCGGGTGCTGTGGTGGATCGTGGGTGGAGTGGGAGCAATCGTTCTCGTGGCGTTGGGGCTGGTGCTGCAGGAATTGTGGGTGGAGCGTCCCGGGGGAACGAATCGGCCAGCGAGCACACCCGAAGCGGACAGTGCTGCTGGGGCGTCGGCGGTCGTGACTCTCCCGACCACGCCGCGCGCGCCGCAGCCGCGCGAGTTAACGCCGGAGGAGAAACGCGTCAATGCTGCCATCGATCGAGGGATCGCCTTTTTGCGCAAACAGCAAACCGATTCGGGCACCTGGGTTCCGTATGGGCATCCGGTGGGGATGGCGGCGTTGCCCGCGCTCACGTTGCTGGAGTGTGGGGTGAGCCCGGAAGATCCACAGGTGCAGAAAGCGGCTGCTTTTGTGCGCAAGGCAATTCCCAAACTGAACAAAACCTATGAACTGGCACTCGCCATCCTCTTCCTCGATCGATTGGGGGAAAGCCAGGATCGGCCCCGGATCAAGACATTGGCGGCCCGCCTGATTGCCGGCCAGACCCGCGCGGGAGGGTGGACCTATGACTGTCCCCTCCTTTCGACCGAGTATGAACAACTCCTTACCGAGGCGCTTCAGGAACTTCCTCCGCTGCCCCGACTGGAGGGGGTCGACGAGCGCGGAACGAAACCGACCGAGGCAGGGCGCAAGCCGCAAGAGGGAACCAGTACGCCGAAGGAGTCCCCGGCGCCGGGCAAGATCGATCTGGCTCGCCTGCCTCAGATGATCCGCAATTTCCCGGTGATGCGTCCGCCCGAATCGAAACAGGAGATGTCCCGGCACGATAATAGCGACAACTCCAACACGCAGTTCGGTATCCTGGGGATCTGGGCGGCACGACGGCATGGCGTTCCAGTTGGGCGAACGCTGGCGCTGATTGAGCGACGCTTTCGGGCCAGCCAGAATCAACAAGGAACCTGGGGCTACAACTTCAGCATTGGGGGTGGGGGGGGAACACCGGCCATGATCTGCGCCGGCTTGCTGGGGTTGGCGGTCGGCTATGCACGCGACGAGGGGACCGAGCGGGGACATCCGCCCGGACAGGATGTGACGAGCGACCCGGCCATTCAGCGTGCTCTGAAAGCGCTCAGTGCGGAGATTGGCAGCCCCGATCCCAACTCCAATCCCCCGGCGAATGCGCTGAACCTCTATTTTCTCTGGTCGGTTGAACGAGTGGGGATGCTCTACGATCTGGAACGCATCGGGGAGAAAGACTGGTATTCCTGGGGGTCACGTTTGCTGGTTGCCACCCAGTCCGCCGAGGGGAGCTGGCACGGCCAGGGCCATGGAGCCAGCCCACTGGTGGATACCAGTCTGGCGCTGCTCTTTCTCCGGCGAGTGAACTTTACCTACGATGTTCCGACCAAGTTCCGATTGAACGCCGAGCGCTGAACGCTGCTTTTCAGCGCGGCCGATATTGCAGCATCAACCACTGGGGCGACTCCTGATCGATGTCGATCCGGCCCCGCTCGCCTGACTGGTCCAACCCCAAGCGGTCCGTCAGGTAGACGCGAAACTCCTTTGTTGCTCGCGCATCGGCACCGCGCAGGGCTGCGAACCAGGTGGGCTTGCCTTCCAGTTGTATCCAGACCGCAAAAGTCCGCAAGGCAGCGATCAGTTGATGCTCAGGTTTGTCCAGCTTCAGAAACTGCAGCGCGGGCAACGCCTCCTTCCAGTTCTCGGCATGGCCCGCCAGCCAGATCGGGCCAGCCGGTTTCATGCGGGTTTCCATCACCTCGCGCAGAGCCGCGGACAGGTGGGAAGCCTTGGGAAACGGGTTCGCCTCCAGGGTGCGCAGGTCTTCTTGCTGCCAGTCGAGCAGCAGCGTTCGATCGTCGGGGTGACTCAGCAGACCCTCAGTGAAGGGGGGACGACCGTTGTCCAGGCGAAACCGATAAATCTCCTTCTTGCTCCCGGGCCAGCGTTCCACGTTGACCAGTTGTTTGCGCACGGCGTTGAAGTCCAGGGGCTCGCGGGTGCGTACCACGAGCAAGAACTGAGGCATCCAGCGTGACTTTCCACCGCGAATGGCGAAGAGCACATGATCGATCTGCTCGGGCCGCAATCCCGTCCAGCTTTGCATGGACTGGATGGGGAGACTGAGGGGGCCGATCTGCAAGGGTCGGGTGAGGGCTTCTCGTCCCGGGCCGCTGTCCAGCACCTCGGTCACGCGGACTCCGGCCAGGATGGAGGTATCGGCAGGGAGGTAACGCAGCCCCTCCAGTTGAAGTGGGGGAATCACTGCGATGGGTGGACGGGTCTCTGGATCAACAACCAGCGGAGGTCGACGAGTGTTTTTCCCGGTAATGCCGCGGTCGTTGGCGCGGCGCTGATCGACTGTGAGCAACGCAAAGGTCAACCCGGTGGCGGCCATCCCACCCATCACCAGAAGGACCACCCCGGCAATGGCGCGATTGGACCAGCGGCGCGGAGCAGACAGGCTGGCGCGTGCTTCCTGGGTAAGTGTGGTTGGCGACGAGGGAGTCGGAGAGATGCCGTCGGGGCGGACGAACGCCGCGCTCGGTGCGGCGCTGGTCTGGCGCAACTGACGGACAACAAAACTCTCTCCGCAGCGCTCACAGCAGAGGCGCACCCCCACCTGGACCCCGGGCGGAGCGGGAAAGGAAGCATTACAACACGGACAGTGAATTTCGGTCATGCGCTCGGTCTCGGACCTTGGCGGGCGCTTCGTTCGTCTGAGTTCATTGTTGACAGCTCCTGGCGATCTGTCCAGGGGCGAGAAAGGGGGGGCGGATTGTCCAGTGAGGGGTGAGCGTGCCGCGCCCGCTCGGGGTTGGAGGGCGAGTCGACAGAGATCAATCGAGCTTGACCCTCAACCCGCCTCGCTCTTAGACTGACTGAATGGGTGAGGAGAGCTTTAACGGTTGTGCGGGTTGTGCAGAGGACAGGAGTGCTCATGGCAGTCAACACACAGATGGAAGTGAGCTTCTGGGAGAAGCTGGGCGACCAGTTCTCTGCTCTGGGAGAAGGCTTTGGCCGGTTTCTGACGCGCCTCTTTGGCGATAGCAACGAACGCTACATCCGGAGTCTTGGCTACACGGCACCGACTCGGCCCACCGAGGTCCCCCAGATTGCCGAGGGGTCCCTCCTCGCCCAGGTGAACGCCCTGGAAGAGCGCACACGCGCGCTCAGCGATGAGGAGTTGAAAGGGCTGACGGTCCAATTCCGCGAACGCCTGGCTGCTGGGGAGTCGCTGGATGATTTGCTCCCCGAGGCGTTTGCCGCCTGTCGCGAGGCAGGGCGGCGCACCAAGAATATGCGGCACTTCGACGTTCAGATCCTGGGCGGGATCGTTCTGCATCGGGGGAACATCGCCGAGATGGTGACCGGCGAAGGAAAGACCCTGGTGGCCACCTTGCCGGCCTATCTGAACGCGCTGGTGGGGAAGGGGGTGCACGTCATCACGGTGAACGATTACCTCGCGCGCCGTGACTGCGAATGGATGCTCCCCATCTATCGCGCATTGGGGCTGACCGCCGGGTATATCCAGAGCGACATGGATCCCGTGGCGCGCCGTCTCGCCTATGAGTGCGACATCACGTACGGGACCAATAGCGAGTTTGGCTTCGACTACCTGCGCGACAACATGAAGCCGGCTCGGTGGGGGGATCCCAATTTCAGCCCCTATCATCACCAGTGCCAGCGTGGCCTGCACTACGCCATCATCGATGAGGTCGATAATATCCTCATCGACGAGGCACGTACCCCGTTGATCATCTCCGGCCAGGCGTTTTCCGATGTCAAGCGCTACGCCCAGGCGAACGACATTGCCGTCAAACTCACCGAACTCGAAAAGAAAAAGCGGACCGAACTCGTTGGCAAACCGCTGGCGACCCAGGAAGGGGAGGAACTCGACCTGGCCCGCGCGCCGCTCGCCCTCACCGAGGAAGAGGACGACACCAGCGCCAGCACGGCGTTGCGCAGTCTGCTGGCCGGCAAGAACGAGAAGGAAGCCGAACGTACGGGCTATTACTTCGAGATCAAGGAGAAGGAGCACACCTGCCATCTCACCGAGGCCGGCATTCGCAAGGCCGAGGAACTGGCCGGGGTGGAATCGTTCTACACCGCCGGCAACATGGAGTGGCCGCACCTGATCGACAACGCCCTGCGCGCCCATCACCTGTACAAGAAAGACAAGAATTACGCGGTGATGCGTCATCCCGAAACCAACGAGATGAGCATCATCATCATCGACGAATTCACGGGCCGTTTGATGATCGGGCGCCAGTGGAGCGATGGCCTGCATCAGGCGGTGGAAGCCAAGCATGCCCGCGATGGCGTGAAGATCAAGGAAGAGACGCAAACGCTGGCCACGATCACCTTGCAGAATTTCTTCAAGCTCTACAAGAAACTGGCCGGTATGACCGGGACCGCCATGACCGAGAGCGAGGAGTTCTACAAGATCTACAAGCTCAAGGTGATCGCGATCCCGACCAACAAACCGCTGATCCGCGTCAATCATCCCGATGTCATCTATCGGAGCGAACGGGAGAAGTGGCAGGCGGTGGTCAACGAGGTGGTGGATGTCCACAAGGAAGGCCGCCCCATCCTGATCGGGACGACCGATGTGGCGAAGTCCATCAAGCTGAGCGAGATGCTCAAGCGGCGTGGGGTCAAGCACGAACTGCTGAACGCCCTCCCCGAGCATGCGGCGCGCGAATCCGAGATCGTGGCCCAGGCCGGGCGCATTGGCGCTGTCACCATCGCCACCAACATGGCCGGTCGTGGGACCGACATCATTCTGGGGGGCAACCCCGAGACGATGGCGTGGTCGATCTTCAAGCACAAGTATGCCTCGCGCCTGGATGTCCCCGAGGACGAGTGGAAGGCACTCGTGGATGACATCGAGCACAAGGAGCAGATGAAGGTGGAGGGCCGCAAGGTCGCCGAGATGGGCGGACTGCACATCATCGGCACCGAACGGCACGAATCACGCCGCATCGATAACCAGTTGCGTGGCCGTGCGGGGCGTCAGGGCGACCCGGGTTCAAGTCGCTTCTACATCGCCCTCGAAGACGACCTGATGCGCATCTTTGGCGGCGATCGCGTGCGCAACCTCCTGGAATGGATGGGGATGCAGGAGGGGGAGAACATTGAAAACGCCATGGTCTCCCGCCAGATCGAGAAAGCGCAGAAACGCGTCGAGGAACGCCATTTCGAGAGTCGGCGCAACCTCCTGGAGTATGACGAGGTCATGGATCGACAGCGGACGCGTATCTACGGGTTCCGCCAGCAGATCCTGGAGGGCGCCAACTGCAAGATTCGCATTCTGGAAATGATCGACGAGCAGATCCAGAAGGCCGTGGCACGGTTCCTCGATGGCGATTACGGTGCCGCCACCTTCGCCGAGTTTGCCGCCAATCGGCTTGGCATGGAGTTTGAAGCCGCCGACTTTGCGCGCAGCACCTACGAGGAAGCGGTGACGGTGGCGCGCGATATGGCTTCGCGCAACACGCAGACGCAGGTTCAGGAGATGCTCGAGGAGAACCTGGGCGCCGAGGACGAGAAGGAATGGAACTGGCAAGCGCTGTCAGGGCAAGCGGCTGCTCGCTGGGGAATCAAGGCCAGCGATCGCGATCTGCGCCGCATCGGCAAGGATAACCTGGCGGCCTACCTGATCCAGCACGCGGAGCGCTCCATCGAACAGGTCGATCTGAGCGAGGGCCGGCCCTATCTCGATCCCGACTGGGGGTTGATCTCCCTGTGCGACTGGGCCCGGCGGAAATTCCTGCTCAAACTCACGCCGAAGGATTTGAAAAACCTCTCCGAAGAACAATTGGCGACGAAGTTACACGACCTGGTGAACGAGGTCTATTACCAGAAGGAGATCGCCTTCCCGGTGGAGGTGGCGATGGCCTCGTTCATGGCCGACCGAGGCGAGGCGCGGATGCCTGGCCAGCAACGCTACGACCGCGAAGGGCTGTTTTTCTGGGCCAAACAACGCTTTCCCGGCAAGGCCGACAAGCTGGTCGAGGACGATTTCCGCACCCATTCGCGGGCCAAACTGCAAGCAATGCTGCTGGAGATCAGCAAGCAATGCTATGCCCCCCTGCGTCAGAGCGAGATCGACAAACAACTGGAGGAGACCTTCGCCCACGCCGAGACAGCCGAACCCGAGGACGCCAAGGAACTGGTGCAATGGGCGCAGAGCAAACTCGATCTGAAGCTCGCGGAAGAGAACCTGGTGGGGTTGACCCCGGACCAGGCACGCCACCTCCTCTGGAATAGCTACGACGAACGCTACCGCCCCGAAATGCACCGCATGGAACGCAGCCTCCTGCTGCACCAGGTCGATTCGTCGTGGAAGAACCACCTGTACACGATGGATCATCTGCGTTCGGGTATCGGGCTGGTGAGTTATGCCCAGGTCGATCCCAAGACGGAGTACAAACGCCTGGGGATGAAGGAATTCGAGGCGATGTGGGAGAACGCCCAGGACAAGGTGACCGACGCCGTCTTCCGCATGGAAGAGGCTGAGGACTTCCAGGAATCGCTCTGGACCATTGGTGCGACGATCCACGAAGCCGCGCCGCGCGTTACCGCGGCGCCCACGGGCGAACAGGAGATGAGCACCAACAGCAGCGAGGGCGCCAAGAAGATCGAGCCGATTCGCAACCGAGGCGAAAAGGTTGGGCGCAACGATCCGTGTCCCTGCGGCAGTGGCAAGAAATACAAGAACTGTCACATGCGTCAGCAGGCCGCGAGCTAGGCGAAACGGCATTCAGAACCCCTCCTTCACGAGGGGTTCTGAATTGATCCCTTCATTGATCAGGGTTCCGCTCCGGGAAAAGGATTTCCCCGATGCCCTATCTCCTGAATTGCTTCTATCTCTTCGCGCTGGTGATGCTCTCTCCCTGGTTGCTGTACAAAGCGTTCACCACAGGGAAGTATCGCCAACGACTCGGCGAGCGTCTGCTCGGGACCACGCCGTTGTTACCACCTCCCACGCGGCCGCGGCTGTGGTTTCATGGCGTGAGCGTTGGGGAAATTCATCTCCTGCGCCAGTTGCTCGCGGCAGTGCGCACACGCCATCCCGAGTGGGAATGTGTGGTCTCCACCACGACCGACACCGGCTACGAGGAAGCCTGCAAGCTCTTTCCCGACCTCAAGGTGTTCGCGTTTCCGCTCGATTTTTCCTGGGCAGTCAACTCCGCATTCGCAACACTCACGCCGGATCTGGTGATACTCGCTGAGTGTGAATTGTGGCCGAACTTTTTGCTCGCAGCGAGGAGAAAAAAGATCCCTGTTGTGGTGATCAATGCCCGGATGAGTCCGCGTTCCGCCCAGCGCTACGAGAAACTGCGCGGGTTAAGCCAGCGGCTGTTCGCAACTCTCACGCTGCTTGCCGTCCAGGATGCTGATTATGCGGCGCTTTTTCATCGCCTGGGGGTGGCGCGCGAACGGCTTCATGTGACGGGTTCGATCAAGTACGATGGGGCGCAGAGTGATCGACACAATCCGCGCACGGCGGAGCTGCGGCGACTGTTCCATGTCAGCCACCAGGATCTGGTGTGGATCTGTGGGAGCACCCAGGCGCCCGAAGAAGCGATTGTCCTGGGGATCTATCAGCGGCTGCGCCAGAAGTATCCACGGCTGCGACTGATTCTGGTGCCCCGGCAGAAGGATCGCTTCGAGGAAGTGGCCGCTCTCCTGCAACGAGAAGGGATGCCTTTTGTGCGCCGCAGCCAGATGCGCACTCCCCTCGTGGACCGGAGCGCAATCATCCTGGGAGACACCATCGGCGAACTGGGAGCAATCTGGGGGCTGGCCGATCTGGCGTTTGTGGGTGGCAGCCTCGATGGCCGGCGTGGCGGGCAAAACATGATCGAACCGGCTGCCTACGGGGCCGCCGTCGTCTTTGGTCCGTTTGTGTGGAATTTCAAGGATACCGTTCGGCTCCTTCTGGAAAACCACGCAGCGATTCAGGTTGCCGAGGGAGGCGACCTGGAGGAAACGCTCGCCCGCTTGCTGGAGGACGCCGGCGAACGGGAACGTCTGGGGCAGGCAGCGCGGAGCCTGGTGCGGCGCCAGCAAGGAGCCACGGCCCACACCATCGCACTGCTCGAAAAGGTCCTGCATGCCCAACCGACCCAACGGCGCGTGGCCTGAGATTGTGGCTTTCGTCTTACAAAGTACAACCATGAATGCACCTGCGCTGAGCTGTGCTGAGATTCGCGCCCTGGAAGAACGCCTGATTGGCACCCTGGGGATTCCCAGCCTGGTGCTCATGGAGAATGCGGGGCGAGGTGCAGCCGAGTTGCTTGTCACACTTGGTGTTGCGGGAAAAGTTGTCGTCTGCTGTGGCAAGGGGAACAATGGCGGCGATGGCCTGGTGCTGGCGCGCCACCTGGACAACCGGCAGATCCCGGTGCGGGTGCTCCTCTTTGCTCACCCCGACGAGCTAAGTCCCGATGCTGCAGTCAACTATCACATCCTGGTCCAGGCAGGCCTGATCCTGCAACCCGAGGCCACGACAGCCGATCTGGAGCGAGAACTCCCGAGCGCCGACTGGGTGGTCGATGCACTCTTTGGCACAGGGTTGCGCGGCCCACTACGTTCCCCATTCGACCGGATCGTGGCCGCGATCAATCAGGCGCCGGTCCGTGTTCTGGCGCTGGACATTCCCTCGGGACTGGATGGGGATCGTGGCGAGCCACTTGGCCCCACGATTCGCGCCCAGCACACCGCCACGTTTCTGATCACCAAGAGTGGTTTTCTGCAACCCCATGCTCAGCCATGGCTTGGGCAACTTCATCTCGTCGATATCGGTCTCCCCTGGCGCGCCCTGTCCTGAGCAGGTCTGTTCTCCTGCTCGGGGAGCCATTCTTCCCAGACAGGAATTGTGACAAAAAAACCGCCCCGGCCGATCGGGGCGACCGGATGCATCTTAGGAGGAACGCTCTCTGGGGCTCGTTGAGAGCACCCCGTTCCAAGGAGGATGCACCAATGTTCGCTCGACTACGACGCACCTGGAAATTAAACCCGTCGCGAAGATCAATGACTTCGCGACTCCGTTTTGACTGCCTTGAAGAACGCACGGTTCTTGACGGAACGGGACTGACCGCCGCCCCGCTCGTCTCCCTGTCACTGGCGGTGAACACGCAACCCCCGCTGGTTGCCTCGCCGGACGTGATGACCTTCCCTCTGGTGACGGTGAACAGTGACGCACCGCAGCTGGTCATCAGCGAGGTGAGCACGACCCGAATTCAGGTTCCCAACACGGAGAAATCGCCGCGGGTTCCGACGGACAACCTCCCCACGGATAACCCAGTGGTGGTGATCCGGACGACCGTGCCGCAGCAAATCCCGGATCAACCGAGGCAACCGATCCCAACCGTACAACAGGAGTTGCCGCCAAGCATCACCAACCAGGCGCTGGCGATTGCGTTGGCGATCTCTCGTCCGGTTGAGAGTGTTGGGGGGCAACCTTTGGTCGTGGTGGAGAAGGTGGAGCCGAGAGTGGAGACACCGAATAGCGCCACACGTCCGGTGATCGCCGAGACACTGACCCGCGGGGGGAGCGGAACCACTGCGGTCGGGGAGATTAGCGGGCGCGTCTTTGTCGATATGAACGGCAATGGCATCCAGGAGCCGGGCGAGGAGGGGGTCGCGGGTCAACTGGTTTATCTCGACATGAATGGCAACGGCCGGCTCGATCCCGACGAGCCGTGGGGTGTCACCGATCACAAGGGCGATTATGTCTTCACCGGGTTGAAACTTGATCGGCATCATGTGGCGCAAAATCTGCAACTGATCAATCTCAAGCAAACGCTCCCGGAGAACAATCGCGCTCACGAGGTGACTTTGACGGCGGACGTTCCGCATCGGACCAACGTCAACTTCAGTACGCAACCGTACGTCGCGATGGCCAGCGGGGAAACCGCGATGGTCGCCGAGCCAGCGTCGGGGAACGTTGCGGCGAGCAACCAGGCCCCCCCGCCCAACTCTGAATAACCTCCTCCGGTGGCCAGGGGGAAACGTGGTTTCCCTCTGGCTGCCACCTCCAATCCCTCCAATCGCTAAGTTCATGCGATCCTGCCACGCTTCTCCACACTCACTGGGTAGACAAGCTGTCCGGTCCGCGTTACTCTGAATTCTTACCTGGGGTTTAACCCTGTGAGATTTCATCGTCCGCGCATTCAACTTCGAGGACAGCATGCAGGTCCTGCAACGACTGGTCAAGAAAGGGCTTCTTGATGCGGCTGAGGTGCCGCGTTTGGCAGAGGCACACGCATCGACGGGCAAGCCACTTCATACCATCGTTTTGGAAAAAGGCATTGTCAAGGAAGAAGATGTCCTTGTTGCGCTGGCGGAAGAGTTTGGCATGGATATCGTCGATCTGACGAATGTCACGGTCGACACGGAAACGCTGCAGTCGATGCCGCTCAAGCTGGTGCATCGACGTACGCTGATGCCGCTCTCGCGGCGCAACGGCACCCTCGTGGTTGCCACCGGAGATCCGTACGACGTTTACGCGCTCGATGAATTGCAAACGCTGACCGGGTTGCAGGTTCACCCGGTACTTGCCAATCCGCGTGAAATTGCCCGGCTAATCAAGACGCACTTCGGGGTCGGTGGGGAAACAGTTGGCGCTCTGGTGCAGGAACGCGCCGACGATCGCGAGGATATTGAGCTTCTCGAAGGGTTGGAAGCCGACGACAGCGAAGCCGCCAAGATGGCACAGGAGGCCAGCGTCGTCAAGCTGGTCAACGAAATCCTCATCGAAGCGGCCAATGAGCGCGCCAGCGACATTCACATCGAGCCTGAAGAAACGACTTTGCGGATCCGCTATCGTATCGATGGTTTGTTGCAGACGCAGGTTCTTCCTCCCGAAATCGCCCGTTTCCAGGCCGCCATTATCAGTCGTCTCAAGATCATGGCACGCCTCAATATCGCCGAGAAACGTCTCCCCCAGGACGGTCGTATCAAGATGCGCGTCCAGGGACGGGAGATCGACGTGCGCGTTTCGATCATCCCCATGATCCATGGCGAAGGCATCGTCATGCGTCTGCTTGACAAGGGACGCATGGTCTTTAACCTCGCCAACGTGGGCTTTCTTCCGGACATTTACAGCACCTTCAAGCAGCTGATCGATCGACCGCACGGGATCATCCTGGTGACCGGGCCAACCGGGTCCGGCAAATCGACCACGCTCTACAGTGCACTCAACGAAATCAAGGACGAGACGGTCAAGATCATCACGGTGGAAGATCCCGTGGAGTATCAGCAAACGGGCATCAGTCAGATTCAAGTGCATAGCAAGATCGGGCTGACCTTTGCCGCCAGTCTGCGTTCAATTTTGCGGCACGATCCCGACGTGATCCTGATTGGCGAAATGCGCGATCTGGAAACTGCCCAGAGCGGTATCCAGGCGTCACTCACAGGCCACCTTGTCTTTAGCACCCTGCACACCAATGATGCGCCCAGCGCCTTTACTCGTCTGATTGATATGGGGATCGAACCGTTTCTGGTGGCGAGCACGGTCGAAGGAGTGATGGCCCAGCGCCTGGTGCGAACGATTTGCCAGGAGTGCAAACAACCGTACCACCCCGATCCCAAGGAGGTTCCCCCGGATTTCCCCTGGGATCGCCACAGTGGGGAACCGCTGACCGTCTATCGGGGGGCCGGGTGCCGCAGCTGCCGTCAGACCGGGTTTCGCGGGCGAACAGGCATTCACGAACTGCTCGTCACCAACGACATCATCCGCGAACTGATCGTGAATCGTGTGAATGCCACGCATATTCGCAACGAAGCGCTCAAGCAGGGAATGATCACCCTGCGCCGGGATGGGTGGCGCAAGGTGCAGTCAGGGATCACCACCATCGACGAGGTGGCCCGTGTCACGGCGGGCGACATCATTGGCATGGAAACGCTCGGAGCCACCACGGCGAAGTAATGTGCAGGCCTTCTACTTGAACGTTCAGCAAGAGGACTTCCAGTCGTGCCGGAATTCACTTACGAAGCACTGGCGCCCTCGGGCACGCGCAGCCAGGGAACGCTGACCGCCAATAGTGAACGTGAAGCGATGGCGATGCTCGATGGGCGGGGACTCTTTCCCGTGCGCATCGCGCCCGCCCAGGCGGCCACGCAACGCTGGAGTTTTGGGGGCGGACGCATCAAGACGCGGGCCATGGCGACCATGTATGCCCAACTCGCCGACCTCCTGCACGCCGGCGTGCCGTTGCTCAAGAGTCTGGATATCCTGGAGGCGCAGAATATTTCGCCTGCCCTCTCCGAGGTGTTGCGCGAGGTGCGGGCGCGGGTCGCGGACGGGACAGGGCTGGCCGAGGCGATGGCACAGCACCCTCGTGCTTTCAACGAACTGGCGGTCAGCATGATTCGCGCGGGCCAGGAAGGCGGTTTCCTGGAAGACGTCTTGCGCCGGATCGCCGATTTCACCGAGCACCAGGAAGATCTCAAGGCGAAGGTGACCGGGGCGCTGGCCTACCCGGTTTTCCTCGCCGTGGTCGGTTTCGTGATCTTGATCGTCCTCGTGGTTGGCTTCGTCCCTCAGTTTGAAAAGGTCTTCCAGGACCTGGACAAGAAGGGGGAACTCCCCGCGCTCACCAAGGGGTTGATGGCAGTCAGCCATTTCTTCATCGATTACTGGTATGTCCTGATCGGGGGGATTGCCGGCACCACCTTCCTCATCCGCTGGTGGAAGAATTCCGCCGATGGGCGTCACTTGCTGGATACCTTGCGGCTCAAACTCCCCATCGTCGGCTCGATCTACCTGAACCTGGCGCTGTCGCGGTTTACGCGCATTCTGGGGACAATGCTTCAGAATGGCATCCCCATCTTGAACGCCCTGCGCATCGCCAAGGATTCCACCGGGAACGTTGTGCTCTCGGAGGCCATCGGCAGGTCGGCGGAGAATATCAAGTCGGGGGACTCGCTCGCCGAACCGTTCCGCACCAGCAAACAATTCCCGCGCGATGTGGTCGAGATGGTGGCGGTCGGAGAGGAAAGTAACACCCTGGAGCGGGTTCTGATCGATGTTTCCACGGGGTTGGAAAAGCGGACCTCACGCCAGCTGGAACTCTTTGTCCGCCTTCTGGAACCGATGATGTTGCTGGTGATGGCCGGGATTACCCTGCTGGTTGTCGCCGGGTTATTGTTGCCAATTTTCAAGATGAGCAGTACTGTGAAGCAATAAGCGCTCGCAATGCCTACACCCGGCGTTCCCGACGGTCAGATTTCACGGACCGTGCCAGAACTGCCGTGCAGTCAACCGGCCACGCTGATAGGGTTTGCCCAATCGGCGTAGTCTCATCACTCTTTAATCGACCCCTGTGCTACCCTGAGATTGACCTGTTTGTACTTTGTAGTGAGGGCAATCAACCATGACGGCGCGAACCCGTACCGTAGCCGTAGCTCGAGCCGGCTTCACCCTGATGGAAATGCTTGTGGTGGTGGCGATCCTGGTCGTGCTGGCCGGGGCCGCCGTTCCCATCTATTTGAGTTACCTCGAAGACTCTCGTGTCGATCGTGCGCGCCTGGACGTCAAGTCCATCGAAGGTGCCGTGGATGCCTATTACACCAAGTACGGGAGTTATCCGAATTCGTTGAACGATCTGGTCCAGCCGATGGACGGCGTTCGCCCGTATCTGGATGCCAACACCCTGATGGATCCGTGGGGTAACCCGTACCAGTACAACCCACAGAATGTGAACCCAATGACTGGCCGACCCCAGGTATTTTCCAATGGCCCTCCGGGACGGCAGCAACCCATCAGTAACTTCTGAGGGAGACTCGCTCGGGGCAGGGCTGGTTTGACAAACGTGTGAACCGCGGCTGTCGGCGAGCTGAGGCAAGCCACCACCTCTCCTCTGCCCGATGGGCGCGGTTCCGTCCACGAATGGGAACACCGTCATGCGCCATCGTTCACGCGCTGCGTTCACGATCCTTGAGGTGGTGCTTGTCATCGCTCTCCTCGCCATCCTTGTCGCACTGGTTTTCCCCACTCTGGATTCCATGTACGGCCACCACAAGGTGACCGCCGGAACCGACGCGGTTCGCTCCGCGTGGGTGACGGCCCAGGCCAGGGCCATCGATCAGGGCGTTCCCTATCGCTTTTCGTACATTCCCGAGCACGGCAATTATCGCATCGCGCCAGATGCCGAGGCCTACTGGGGTGGCGGAAATCCTCCCATGGCGGATCCTAATAATCCTCCTTACATCGAGGAGGATGTGCTACCCAAGGGGGTGCGCTTTATCCCGGCCAATTCCCCGCTGGATAATCTCGATCCGCATTCGAACACCGCGCTTCCCAAGGGGTCGGTCAATCCGCAGCAATGGATGACTTTGGCGGTCTTTTTGCCCGATGGCACCGCCCGTGATGATGCACGCATCACTCTCTTCATGACTGGCGTGCCGCCCTATTCCGTTCATCTGCGCGCCATGACCGGGGTGATCACCATCACCCGTGGTCACGAGGAGGAGTAACCATGTGTCGCGTTCCGGCTCGCCGAGGGTTGTCCCTGCTGGAAGTCCTCGTGGCCATGGCGATCCTCGTCTCGTCGGTCGCCGTGATCGGCCAGCTGGTGCGGCAATCCAATGACATGGCTCGGTCCGCCAAAAATCGCAGCCTGGCAGCCCTGCGCTGTCAATCGAAGATGGCCGAGATCATCTCCGGGGCGCAACCGATGACCGTGGGCCAGGGCAACTTTGAAGAAGATCCCGACTGGAGCTGGCATCTCACGACCGAACAGGGACCAGTGCAGGGGTTGTGGCTGGTCACCTTGACCGTGGGCCGTGATCTCCCCGGTGGAGGCCGCGATGAGTTCTCCCTCAAGGAAATGGTGCTCGATCCGGCCGCACGTGGCAGCACAGCCGATACCGCAACCATCACGGGAGACGATACCCAGGATAGTTCCTCGGGAAGCGGCTCCTCCGGGAGCAGCTCTTCGGGAAGCAGCTCAAGCGGGTCGACTCCTTCCACAGGCGGCTCCACAGGTGGTTCGACAACCCCCTCGACAGGCGGAGGCACTGGGGGGACGCGCACGGGTGGAGGCACGACCGGGGGGACGCGCACGGGTGGATCGCGAGGAGGGAGCTAATGGATCGGCCTAGCTGCGGAGAGCCAATCATGAGACCCCAGGCACGTGCTGGCTTCACCTTGCTGGAGATGTTGCTGGCCTCGGCCATTGGTTTGCTGATCATGTACGCCCTGTATGTGATCCTCGATCTCCAGGTGCAGTCGGCGCAGACCGGGCGCGATGTGGTTGAGGAAGCGACCCTGGCCCGATCGCTCTTTACGCGCATCACCAATGACATCGTGCCAAGCATTGGGATTCCCGACCCGGGACGCTACCGGACCACTGACGGGGGCAATAGCAGTAGCAGCAGCGGGTCCACCGGAACCACCGGAACGACAGGAACCACCGGAACCACGACGACGGACCTGACCGGGGCTCTCACCGGGAGCGATGCGGAGACCGGGCCGATTTACAACCTGATCGGGGATTCGAGCAGCATCACCGTGTTTGTCAGCCGGGTGCCGCGCGAGTTGTACCGTGCTCCGGGGATGGATGGTCCGCCGACGGTGAGCGATCAGCGCCGAATCTCCTACTGGCTGGCGATGAACGGTGGACTCGCGCGGCAGGAGGTTCCGCTGGTCACCAACGACGCCACCTCGGAACCCTCGCCGGCGGGAACCAGCGACGAGGGCACGTACATCATCGCCACCGAGATTCGCGCCATCAACTTTCAATACTGGGATGGCCAGGGATGGCAGGACAGCTGGGACGGAAGTTCCCCGGGGAGCGACGGGCAAACTCCGCTCGGCGCCCCGATGGCGATCGCGGTTGAGATGGAGATCGTTCTGCCGGGGCGCGTGGCGTTCAGCGCCGAACGCGGCAAAATCTACCGCCAGGTGATCGCCATTCCCACCGCGAACGGGCTGCCGCAACAGATGGATTCTACTTCCCCCACCACGACGACCAATCCGTGAGGTTCACAGATGGCGTTTCGTGCAATCCGAACTGATGCTCAACCACGCCAGGGGGCTGTCCTGGTGGCTGTGCTCATTGTGGTGGTTTTGCTCTCTCTGGCGGTCTACCAGTACAACGATCTGATGCAGGCTGAATATCGCGCGGCCGACAGTTATGCACGCGCCACGCAGGCGCGTGCCCTGGCGGATTCAGGGCTGAATTATGTTGCCATGTTGCTGGCGAATCAGGATGCCTACAACGGCACGCTGGGGGGCAATCCCTACGACAATCCCTCTGCCTTTCGCGATATCCTCCTGGTGGATAACAACGTGGCGCGCCTGCGCGGGCGGTTCTCCATCATCTCTCCGCTCGGGGTGGATGAAGCCACCAATTCGTCACTCCCCTTTCGCTACGGGGTCACCGATGAGTGCGGCAAACTGAATCTGAACGGTCTGCTCAAGATCGACAGCAGCGGCGAAACCGCCAAGAACATGTTGATGAAATTGCCCAACATGACGGAGGAGATCGCCAACGCCATTCTCGACTGGCTCGATCCTGATGATGACATTCGCCCCGGGAGCGCCGAGAACGAGACCTACACCACGTTAAGTCGGCCCTACAACTGCAAAAATGGTCCGCTGGAGACCCTGGAGGAGCTTCTCTACGTACAGGGAGTAACGCCGCAGCTGTTGTTCGGCAACGATTACAACCGCAATGGAATCCAGGATCCGGACGAACAGGACGGCACCAGTGGCCTCGATCTGGGCTGGGCCGCCTTTCTGACAGTGTATGGACGTGAGCAGAACGTGGATGGCCAGGGGCAGCCTCGGATTTATGTCAACGATGCTAACACCCAGACACTGTACAACACGCTTCTGCCGGTACTGGGAGACGTAATGACCAGCTACATCCTGGCCTACCGCGCTTACGGGCCAGCGAGTAGCTCCAGCAGCGGAGCAAGTAGCGGGGGAGGGAATCGCGGCGGGGCTTCGGTCCAGGCGGTGAAGGTTGGCACCGGCGCCATCCCGATGGATTCGCTCAAATTAAGCACCCAGGCACGCGGGCGACGATTGGCATCCCTCTTTGAGTTGGTCGGGACCTCGGTGCAGATTCCCGGACAGAGCCAGCGTGACCCCGCCACATTGTACTCGTGTCCGCTGAACGACCCGACGCAGATGCGGCAGATTCTTCCGCTGATGCTGGAAAAGTTGACGACCACCAAGGATACCGATCTCCCCGCGCGCATTAACATCCTCACTGCTCCGCGGCAAGTGTTGCTCACGCTGCCGAGCCTGGAGGAGAGCGATGTGGACAACATCATCGCGGTTCGCCCCTCGGTGCTGGCGCAGGGAGCCACCTCGGATGCGGTCTTTCAGGCTGCGGTACAGCTGGTGATCGATGCGGGGTTAACACCGGACAAGATGCGGGCCATCGAACGATACATTACGGTGCGAACCCAGATGTACCGGGTTCAGGTGGTGGGGCACTTCGATAGTGGGGGGCCGGCGATCCGGGTCGAGGCCATCATCGACACCAACCGAGGGCGACCGCGCATCGTGTACTGGCGCGATTTGACGGAACTGGGACGAGGTTTCGACCTCAATCAACCGTAGGAAAACCACCCCGTTTCGCCGGACTCCTTCCGCAACGCCGCTGCCAATGGCCTTGGGGGAGTGTCTGGGGAAACAGCACTGCGTCACCAAGGGGTTTTGCATCGTGGCACGCTTTCTGTCCCTGGACTGGGATCAGCAACAACTCCATCTTGTCTCCGCCAAGGTTGGCAAGAACGCACTCCGTGTGGAACGGGCGATCCTGCTGAATGAGGAAAAGTCGCCCAATCCCGCCGACGCCGAGGAACTGGGCAAGCTGCTCCGTGAACGACTAAAGGCGGCGGGGATCGCCCCGGCCCCGATGTTCGTTTGCGTCAGTCGCGATCGGGTGATCCTCAAGGAACTCCGCTTCCCTGAAGTGGCTCCGCACGAGGAACCGGACATGGTCCGGTTGCAAGTGCTCAAGGAACTGACGGATTCGCCCAACGACGTGGTGATCGATTACATCTCCACGCCAATCCCCGGTACACGCGAACGCAGGGCACAGGCACTCATCGTTCGCAAGGAGCTCCTGCAGACCTTTCAGACCATCTGCCAGACCGCGGGCCTGAAGCTGGCGGGGGTGACACCGCGTCCGTATGGGTCGGCGGTTACCCTGACCCAGTTGATGGGAACCAATGTGCTCACGCCCGCGCCCGAACCAGCGGATGCGGCGGTCGCCCTGGTGACAGTGGCCGAGCGCTGGGCAGAATTTAGCGTGATTCGCCAGGGGCAGGTGCTGTTGACGCGCTCGCTCAACGTTGGCCCGGGGCTCCCGGGGGAAATACGCCGCAACCTGGCGGTCTACGGTGGCCAGTCCCCCCAGCAACCAGTCCGCAGTGTCTTCCTGGCGCTGGGGAGTGCTCCAGGGGAGGCCACCGCAGCGGCGGATCTGCGCCAACGCCTTGGCGAAATGCTCGACATCCCTGTTCATCTCTTCGATCCCTTCGCGGGAGATGAACGCCCAGAGTTGCCGGGAGGATTACGAGGTTCTTTTGTCGGCGCGGTCGGATTGCTGCATGCCCAGGCACGTGAGCGAGAACTCCCCGTCAACTTCGTCCAGCCGCGCAAACCCGAGGCACCCCAGTCCAAACATGGTCGTCTCCCGGTGCTCGTCGGCGGACTTCTGTTTGCACTCCTGATTGTCTCAGGGGCCTACGCCTTCACGAGCATTCAGCGTGAGCGCCGCGAGGTCGGCAATCTGACCGAGGAAGACAATCGTTTGAGCCGGGAACTGACCGAGGTTCAACTGGCAGGGAAGCGCCTCAAGGCGCTGGAAAACTGGGAAACGGTGGTGTGGCTGGATGAACTGTATGATCTGGCCCAGCGGATACCCAGGATCGATCGGGATTTTCAACTCACCTCGATTGAAGGAACCTCGGTCAAGCCAACCCCGCGCTCTCCGCACGTGGGGAAATTGACGATCAAGGGAATCACTTCGAGCAATAAACCGCTCGATCAGTTAACGCAGGAGTTCCAGAAGGATCTGGGGTCGAAAACGGGGTTGTTCTATCGGCCGGAGCCACCCACGCTCAAACGGAATGAGTTCCAGGTCGAGGTCTTCGTCAAGAAGCGTCCGCCCTCGGAATTTCTCCGCGAATTGCCGGCCCCCAAGAAAGAGGAGAAGAAGGAGCCCCCCAAGAAAGAGGAGAAGAAGGACAACAAGGAACCACCGCCGGAGGATGATTTCCCCCCGTTCAACGAGTGACGGGACGGTGGACCAGGTTGGGATCGCGTTTCTTTACCTCCTCCGAAGGGAACTAGAGACATCATGAACTCTCGCGAACGAGTTTTGCTCTATGTGGTGCTGGGGCTGGTCGTGGCGGTTGCGTGCGGCTCGCTTGCCCCGTTTCTGTACTTCAAGCCACGCAAGGAACTTCGTGCACGTCGCGAAGCCCTGGAAAAAAGCATCGAGGACAAGAAGGCGCAGATTTACAAGGAACGCACCGAGATCAAGAAGATCGAGGAGTTCAGCCCCCGCCTCGCCTCGTGGCAGCAGATCAGCCTTCCGGAACCAGACTTGAAGAAGGAACCAAAACTGGTTCCCGACGTGCACATGAGCCGGATGCAGATCGCCTATCAGTCGTACCTGACCGATCTGCTCAGCAGGAGTGGCTTTCGGGCAAATGTGATTCGCGCCGGCAAGTTCGACAACAAGGCCACGCCGACCTACACCAAGAACAAGCCGATCTACGGAACGCAAACCTTCACGGTGGAAGGTCAGGGGAATGTTCAAAGCATCATCAAGATGTTCGAGCGGTTGCACAATACCCCGTTGCTGCATCAGGTGAAGAACTTCAGCATCCTGAAACCGCGCACCGCTCAACGGGGGCAGAAACCCGATGATCTCGATGTGAAACTGACCATCGAGGTGCTGCAGGTGGTGGGGGCGGAGAAACGCACCGCGCTGCTCCCCTCCTTCGATGAAAAGAAAACACCTCCGGTTGTGCTGGCGACCAAGAAACGCGAATACGATCACCTGGTGGCGCGCAACCCGTTTTATCCTCCCGCGCCCGTCATCGAACGCCCCACCCAACAGCCGACCGAGACAGTCGAGGAAAAGCCCAAGGAGCGCAAGGCGGATGTCCTGGCCTTTGTCAGATTGACCATGATTAGCCGCAAGGAAGGACGACGCTGGGAAGCGCTGCTCCGCGATCTGAACAAGAAGGACGAACGAATCACCCTCGATCCCCCGATCCGTGAGAACTTTGTGGTTCGGGACCGCTACGACAACGAGGTGCTGCGCGGCGAGGTGTCGCTGATCGAGGATCGCGACGTCATCTTGAAGATTGAAAAGAAGTATTACCGCTTGAAGGTGGGGCAATCGCTCGGCCAGGTCTGGCCCGACTATCCGCTCAAGGATAGCGAAGCCAAGGAACTGGGGCTGGAGATCGCTCCTCCCGAGGAGGAAAAGAGTAAGGAGTCCAAGGACAAGGACGCCAAGGACAAGGACGCGAAAGCCAAGGAAACGACCGCCAAGGACAAGGCACCGTCCAAAACCACGGGGAAGGACACGAGCAAGGAGAGCGACAAGGACAAAACCAAGAGCAACACCACGCGCAAGGACTGACTTTGACCTGGGGGCACGCTCCTCACGCGGAAGGTCCTGGTTGACCTCCCTGCCCTGGATTCCCAACCTTGCGGCAAAAAGCGCTCTTGACTAAAGGAAATCCTGGATTTGGTCCGAGTTTGCTCATGTATCTGCAGGGGTTTTGCCGAAAGTGAGGATTACAGGGGTATCCTCGTTGCTAGCGCATCGTACCCACGCCATGCGATGCGTACAATGAACACTGATTTGTTGTGAAGCAACGATCTGATGGGGGCGCAGTTATCTCCGTGACAGGGGCAAGGATCACACACATGCGAGCATATCAAGCCAGCGCCGGACCGCGTCGGCTCCTCGCTATCCTGATTCTCCTGGGAATCGGGTTGGCTGGGAGTTGGGCGGCGGATCCCGTCCGTATGGGGAAAGCGGATGAACCGCCCGGCACGCCACCGACCTCGGACAAAAAACCGGACACCAAGCCGACAACCACCACGCAACCGGCCAAACCAGAACTGCGCATCGAGTTTGTGTTTGATAATGCCGCCTGGCGCGATGTGCTGGATTGGCTGCACGACAAGACCGGCATTCCGATTGTAACCACGTCCTATCCGACGGGGTCCTTCACCTTCAAGGGAGAGAAGGGGAAGAAGTACACGTTGCCAGAAATTATTGACATTCTCAATGAAGGATTATTGAACCAGAAATATCTCCTGATTCGGCGCGATCGCAACTTCACTCTGGTTGCGGCCGATGAGAAACTCGATCCGCTCAATGTGCCGCGCGTGAGCATCGAGGATCTGGGGAGCCGCGGGCGGACCGAGGTTGTTTCGGTCGTTCTGCCCCTGCGGTCGATGAGCGTCGAGGATGCGCAGACCGAGATCAAACGGATGCTCAGCTCCTCCTTTGGCGATGTCATCCCGTTGTCACGGCTGAACCAGCTGATCATCCAGGACACGGTGGGCAGCATTCAGCGCATCGTCAAGCAAATTGACGAGATTGAAAAGAACGAACAGGGTAACCAGGCGGAGAACCTGGTTCACGAGTGCAAGTATGTGCTGGCGCGCGATGCGGAGAAGCTGCTCAAGGAGTTGCTGGGCGATTCCAAGAGCCAGCAGCAACAACAGCAGCCGCAATTTGATCGCTTCGGGCGGCCGTTGCCTCCGGCTCCGACGGCAACCACCAAGAAGCAGCACTACATCAGCATCGATGAGGCGAAGAACGTTGTCATGGTCACCGGGCCTGCGGACGTGGTATCCAAGGCACGCGAGATTGTGAAACGCTTCGATACGCCCGATAAGGATCGTCCGCCGGTGCTCAAGGGACCGCCGGAACTGCGGCCGTACAACGTCCCCAGCGGAAATGCCGAGGCGGTAGCCCGGGCGATCCAGGACAGCTATAAGAACGCCACGAATCCGCCGCGGATTCAGGCGGCAGGGAACAACTCCATCATTGTCTATGGTGTCCCCGAGGATCAGTTCCAGATCGCACGCCAGATCCGCACCCTCACCGATCAGGGAACCAAGACCGAGTTGATCCCGGTGGGCGCGACCGATGCGACGAAGCTGGCCGACAGCCTCAAGTTGATGTTTCCGGCTGATCCCAAGACCGGCGGTGTCTACATCGAGGCGCAGACCGATCGCAACGCCATCCTGGTGCGTGGGAGTACCGAACAGGTGCAGGAAGTAGCCTCGACGATCAAGACCATCACGGGAGACGTTTCCGGGGGTGGCGGCAACATGCGCGTCTTCACTCTCGATAAGGGGAGTGCGGCGACGCTGGCCGAGGCCCTGGAACGCCTGTTGCCGCAAATGCGGAAGAACCCTGTGCGCGTGGTCAGCCCCAGTGCTGCGCCGCAGATGCCGTCTCTGCCCAAGGAGAAAAACGAGGACAAGCCCAAGAAGACCACGGCTCTCCCCACGGACAAGGGGGCGATGAAGCTGGTCAAGGCACAACTCGTCGATCCGCGCAACGACAAGCGGACGGGCAAGGAAGACAAGCCAATCACCATCACTGCCTTTGGCAACCGGCTCATCGTGACCTCGGAGGATCCCGAGGCGCTGGCCCTGGTCAACCAGCTGATCACCCTGATCACCAAGACCCCGGGTGGGGAAGGCGATTTCGAGGTGATTCGCCTCAAGGTGGCCAGCGCGGTGGAAGCGGCTCAGTTGCTCGACGAACTGTTCAATGGTCCACGTCAAGCGCAGCAACAACAACAGGGCGGTGGCCGTGGTGGTCGTGGGGGGCTGGCGAACCTGATACCGTTCCTGGGGCAGTTCAGTGCTCCGGGTGCTCAGGCCCCGAACAATCCTTCGCCCGAACGCATTCGGATCGTCGCCGATCCGGGCACCAACTCCTTGCTGGTGCGAGCGAACCCGCTCGACATGATGACCATCCACAGTCTGCTCGCTCGCGCCATCGACAGCGACGACACTGATGGGTCCAAGGCAGTGGTTCGCACCTGGATCGTGGGGCCGTTGAAGCACGCCAGCGCCAGCGAGGTGGCAACCGTTCTCCGCGATGTCTACAAGGACCAGATGGCCGGCAACTCTCAGCCGACCACTCAGGTTGGCGGTTTCCCGGCGTTCATGTTCGGGGGACAACAGCAACAGCGTGGAGGACAACGAGGCGGCAACGGGGGTTCTCCCTCCGCCAGATCGACCCTGTCGATCGGCGTGGATGACCGCACCAATAGCCTGGTGATGTCCTGCAACGAGATCATGTACGAGGATGTCAAGAAGTTGGTGGAGCAAATGGAAGAGGCGTCCAAGGATGCCACGCGCACGGTGAAGGTGATTCCGCTCAAGAACGTGGATCCCTCTCTGGTGCAGCAGGCGATTGATGCCATCCAGGGCCGGACCACCGCGACCGCGAGCCGAACCACCGGCACGACGCCTTTCACGGGGGGCACCGGCGGGTTTGGTGGCACGGGGATGGGTAGCTTTGGAGGTGGTCGAGGCGGCTTTGGTGGCGGCACTGGCGGCTTCGGTGGCTTTGGTGGCGGGATCGGTGGTGGTCGAGGCGGCTTTGGTGGCGGCGGTGGCCGAGGCGGCTTTGGCGGAGGGGGCGGCAACCGTGGGGGAGGCGGCCGAGGAGCAGGCGGACGCCAATCGCGGCTCGACACGGAGCAGGACAAGGGCCACGATTTTTTTGAACACCGGGACAAGGATGTCCCTCAGCCGGTTCTCTTCGATCCGCAACTTGACAGCACTTCTCTGAATCAATCGACCGAGCCGACTGTCCCCTCGGGTGCCAAATCACCCGAGGGGGTCGCCCCCCAGCAGCCGGAACTGCAGCCTGTCAGTCACCACGAACAACAACCCGAAACACAGCCGCAACCGCAACCCCAGCAGCCCTCGCAAGGGGTGGTTGGGCCTCGCGCCCCGGTCACGGCACAGGCGCTGGAAGAACTGGGCATCATCGTCATCAGTGGCAACAACCCCGCCGATGTCGAGGCCGTCCTGAAGATCATTGAATATCTCCAGGGGTTGGCCAAGCCGGCTTCGGTCAAGATTGAACTGATCTACCTCAAGGAGGGGGATGCCACAAGCATCGCTGGCACGCTGACCCAGTTGTTCTCGCGGGTGAACGTCGGTGCGTTTGGCAACTCGGCCATCCTGACGGCGCCCCGCACCACGAACACCCAGGGAGCGTTTGGCGGGTTCCAGCAAACCACCTCGCAGCCTTCCTCGGTGGTGCTCCTCGCTCTGCCCCGGTTCAATGCGATCCTGGTGGCCACCTCCGAGGCTCGCATGGAGGATATCAAGAAGGAGATTTCTCGTCTGGATGTCGCCAATCCGAAGGAGGCTCAGCCCACGCCCTTCCAGCTGAAGAAGGCATCGGCCTACCGGGTGGCCACGTTGATCAACTCGTTCTATGCCCAGCGGTATCCCGGGATTCTGCAGACGCAGCACCAGATCCGGGTGACCTACGACGACAGCACCAACACGGTGTTCGTTCAGGCCGCACCAGCCGACCTGGCAGAGATTGAGCAGCTGATTACGCGGATAGATGACACGACCACCAAGGCCAAGAATGAACTGCGGATTGTCCCGTTGCAGTACGCCTTCGCCGAGGATCTGGCCTTCCTGATCCTCCAGGCGATCTCCGACAGCGTGATGCCTTACACCGGCACTGGTACCACTGGCGTGGGTGGTGTCGGTGGAGCGGGCGGCGCGGGCGGAATCGGCGGCGCGGGCGGCATTGGTGGTGGTGGCATCGGTGGCGGTCCCGGCGGCATTGGCGGGGGCGGCATTGGCGGGGGTATTGGTGGCGGAGGCATTGGTGGTGGCGGTGTTGGTGGGATTGGTGGTGCAGGCATCGGCGGGGCTGGTGCAGGCGGAATCGGTGGCGCCCGAGGGGGCAATACCGGCACCGCGACTGCTCCCAACCGGACCCGAACCTCTGCGCTCAGTTTCAAGAGTCTGCGTCGCCCCGGGCAGCCTCCCGTCGAGGCGGGGATGCTCGAAGACGTGCAGATTTCGGCGGATCCACGCACCAACAGCCTGATTGTCGCGGCTCCGGCCGAAACGATGGAGCTGATCTTCAACCTGATCATGGAACTGGATGTGGTGCCCAACTCCCGTGCTCGCCTCAACGTCTTTACCTTGAAAAAGGGAGATGCCGCGACCGTTGCCACCATGTTGCAGCAACTGTTTGTGGGCGCCACCACCGGAGTGGGCGGAGGCGTGGGGGGGGTAGGCGGTGGCGCCGTTCCCACCGGAGCGGGGGGCATCAACACCACGGGTCTGGCGCCGCGTATCAGCATCGATCAGCGCACCAACAGCATCATCGTGGCTGGGGGACCCGGCGATCTTGACGTGATCGAGGCGATCATCACGCGCCTGGAAGAATCTGAGGTTGAACAACGTCGCAACGAGGTGTATCAGCTCCACAACACCCTGGCAGCCGACGTCGCCAACTCCCTGGGCACCTTCCTGTCCAACAACCTGAACACCGTGGCCCTGGGGCCGCAGCAGGCTGGGTTCACGGATCTGGAACGCCAGGTGGTGATTGTTCCTGAACCGATCTCCAACAAGCTGCTGATCAGTGCCACTCCGCGTTACTTTGGGGAGATCATGCGCTTGATCGCCGAGATCGACATTGAGCAGCCAATGGTGGTCATCCAGGTGATGTTGGCGGAGGTCGATCTCTCTGGCGATGAGGAATTGGGGGTGGAAATTGGCCTGCAGTCGCCAATCCTCTTCCAGCGCGGCCTTACCGGGACAACCGGAACCGCCACCACGGGGATTGGCACGCCGGGATTCCCCTTTAACAATCCCTCGGCTGGTCTGCCCAACTCGAGCCTGATCGGGCCAGGGATCGTCGGCTGGCAGGGACTGGGGAACTTCGGCACAGGCCGTGTTTCGCCCACCTCCGGCATCGGTGGCTTTGTCTTCTCCGCTTCAAGCGATAGCTTCAACCTGCTGATTCGCGCACTGAAAACGCAGGGGCGAGCCGACATTCTCAGCCGCCCGCAGGTGATGACGCTGGATAACCAGTTCGCCCGGGTGTTCGTGGGCCAGAGCGTGCCCTATTCACTGGGTAGCAACATCACCGGGACAGGTGTGGTGTCCAACAACGTCAGTTATCGCGATGTGGGTATCGAACTTCAGGTCACGCCCAAGATCACGCCGGATGGCCGAGTGATCATGCGTGTGGTGCCATCGATTTCCTCGGTGGCTCCCACGTCGGTCAACCTGGGGAACGGGCTGCTCGCGCCGCAGTTCAATCAGCAGACGGTGGAAACAACGGTTTCGGCCTACGACAGCGAAACGGTGGCGATCGGCGGCCTGATTGCCAAGCAAGATGGCAAGACCGAGAACAAGGTGCCCTGGCTGGGAGATCTGCCTGGAGTTGGCACGCTGTTCCGCTACCGCACCCAGCAAAAGAAGAAGCAGGAACTCCTGGTGATCCTGACCCCCCACATTGTGCGAAACCGCTTCGAGGCCGAGCAGATCATGGCCTACGAATCGCGGCGCATGGACTGGGTGCTGGGCGACGTGGTCAAGATGCATGGGACGTCGGGGATGGAGCCGATCATCCAGGGGCCCAAGCTGCCCAATCCGGCCGCTGGACCGGGAGCGGGGCCCGAGGGCGATCTCTTCCCAGGACCGCATCAATTGCCGCCGCTGCCGCCACCGACGATGGGTGTCCCCTCAACGTTGCCGCCGCCCAAGGCGACGCCCGAGGAGAAGTCCGGGGCCCCCACGCCAGCGCCCATGCCCACAGGACCCGGTCAGCCGGGCCGAACGCCCGGGGCACCGATGGACCTGTCGGGGACCAGCAGCAGTCCGATGCCGATGCATCCGCAGATTCAGGCAGCCCGACAGGCAGCGATGAGAACAACCCCGAGGCCGATGCCCACGGGGCCAAACACTCAGCTTGCTCCCCTGCCGATGGGGACGACCGAAAGGCGAATGGGGGCCGGTCCCTCCCCCATGCCCACGGGGCCGGGACAATCTGGCACTGCCCCGGTGATCCCGGCAGTCCAAACCAGGGCTCCGCTGCAGGCGAGTCCGGTCTCGCAGCAGGGATCGCAGCCGGGGGGAAATCCCTCCGCACCCACGAGCAAGGAGGCTCAACCATGGATTCAGATGCCAAAAGATTTTTGAGCACGCGAGTCCGCTCCGGGTTGGTAGCGGCCCTGCTCACCCTGTGTCTGACAGGGACGGGGTGTGTCGACACCTGGCAGAACCTGTGTTCTCCAGGAGCATCTCCTGTGCACGGCACGCCCTGCCAGGTCCAGGCCTGGTGGGAGCGTGACCTGGTGCGAACCACCGACCCCACTCGCGGGGGCGCTCCGTTGGTTGGGTTAGCCGGGCGGGTTTACCTCTATGGTCCCCAGATCGATTACGGGATGGCAGCCGAAGGGGCCCTGGTGGTGGAACTCTTCAATGTGACCGATGGGTGCAAGCCCACTGCTCCGCTGGAGGTGTGGCACATCGATCCAGTCACGGTGAAGCGGCTGTGCAAGAAGGACGCGATCGGTTGGGGATACACCCTCTTTCTCCCCTGGCCGGCGTATCAGCCGACCATCAAGGAGGTTCGTCTGAGGGTTCGTTACGAGCCGATCAAGGGCACGCCACTGCATCAGGAGAGCGATGTGATCAACCTGGGAGGGCAGCACAGCCATCCTCTGGTGAAAACGACCAACCGGGTGATTCGCCCTGGTGAAGCACCGGTCGAGATGTCAACGCAAACGCCATCCCCCAAACCAGGGATGCAGACGACTCCGGGGAACCTGCCAATGAGTCCGCCCGGTCAGGCTCCAACGTCGCCGTTGCCGTTTCCCCAGCGAACGGCCCCTGCCCCGTTACCACAGCCTCAGCAGGTAGCACCCTCTCATCCCGGTCTAACGTTAAGATAACCGTTGCGGGCAAGCCCCTTGTTCCCCCCAGGAACGAGGGGCTTTCTGTTTCGAGGGGGAGAGGTTGTCCGCGTTGCCCCGCCAGGTCTCGCGCGGTAGTTTCGGTCTGGGCATCGGTTGTTTTTCTTGTGTTCCACCGTACGCTCGCTCGGTCAGAACGGGCAAGAACTCACCTCGGTTAGGATTCGCTGCGGCCTGGCCTTGGGTGTCTGCGAAGCGGGTCCTTCATCTGGAGGTCTTTAAAGTCATGCTCGCTTTCTCGCCGGCACTATTCACGAAGATGCATTCCAAACTTTCTCCTTTGAGGATCCCCGTTACCGTGAATTTATGTGCGGTGTTGATCGCCTTGTAACCAAACCGATTGGCGTTGATTTCGCCTTCGATCTCGACGTTGAGTTCCCCCTCCTTGTTCTTCGCATAATGCATCCCTCTGAATTGTTTCCCGTTGCGACTTTTGATGGTGACGGTAACTTCCCCGGCGGAGATCTTCGCGTTGAGGAAGCGAAAATCACCGGGAAGGACCGCACCATCGGAAAGAAGCTCGGAGAGTGTCCTGGGCTTCTCCTTCCCTGCGCCGCCTGCTTTGGACTTGAGGGCGGCGATCTCTTTTCGCAGGGTCTCGTTGTCCGCTTCGGCCAACCTCAGTTTCATTTCCAGGAGCTCGATCCGGCTTTTCAGCCGCTTGATCTCCTCGGAGTCCTGCCCTCGGGCTTGTGCCCCTCCGAACAGAAGCAAGAAACCGACCCCGATCACCAGATACTTCGACATGGATTCACCCCGCTGAATTGATCGGCGCCTGTCCGTCGTGTTGGTTCTCAGGAAGTGAGACTGATGAGTTTGGCGACGATTACGAGGGAGTCTACGCCGGGATCAGGGCAGCGTCAAGGATCCACTCAGGAGGAGTGACATTGCTTGAACGGGGGAATCATCCGAGAGAGAGGAGGGGGAGAATGTGACAGCGCAATGTCAGCCAGCCCGGCATTGGGAACGGTCCGTCACAGGAGCCCTCGCAACTCCGGTGGGGAACGAGGCTACGGTTCGTCGTCGGGGACGAGTTCGCCGCGGATGCCGACGAGGCCCTCGCTCCCCAGGGGAACGATCTGCTCGCCGACCTGGACCTTGAAGAGATCGTCCAGCTCCTCGTAACTGACGATGGTCACGATCGCACCCGGCACCAGTCCCAGTTGTTGCCAACGTTTCAGCCGTTCGGGGTGGTCGTCCTGCACTTCGCGAATCAGCACACGTTGCCCAGGGCGACATTCGCTCAGGAGCTGGAGATTGCGCTCGGCGAGCACGCCTTCACGGGTCGGGATGGGATGGCCGTGCGGATCCTCCAATGGTTCTCCCAGATGAGCCGCGATCGCCTGTTCGAGGCGCGGCGAGATGGCGTGCTCCAGGGCTTCTGCCTCGCTATCCACCTCGCTCCAGTCCAGCCCCAGCACCCGGGTAAGAAATAACTCCACCAAACGATGCCGTCGAATCACCCGGCGCGCCTCGGTGATCCCCGTCGGGGTCAAGCGCGCGCCGTAGCCCGGTTCGTAGGAAATCCAGTTGGCCTCCGCCAGCCGCTTGAGCATCCCGGTCACCGAAGGGGCTCGCACCCCGAGGCGCGAGGCGATCGCCACCGGGGAGACCATTTGTTCGGCTCCCCCCAGGCTGTGAATCGCCTTCAGATAATCCTGCACGGCCTGACTGAGTTGTGTCATCCGATCGCCCTTGTTCCGAGGCCGGCACCGCCGCACGCCTGATTGGATGGTATCATATCCAAGGGTCTTTCACGCGGGAACCGGAAACGTAGCCATGACACTTCGCATTGCCTTCTATGGCGCTGGCGATCAGGCCCGTCCGTATCTGGAGGCACTGGCTCGTCGGCCCGAGGTCGAGATTCACGCGGTCTGTGATCTGGATCGTCGGGCGGCCGAACAGGTGGCGGCCGGATGGGGGGCACAGGTGTTTCTCAGCTACGAGGCCATGTTGCAGGAGATCCAGCCCGACGCGCTCTGGGTTTGTGTGCCTCCGCCGCTGCAGGGCGATGTTCTACTGCGGGCCGCCGATCTGCGCATCCCCTTCTTCATCGATCCGCCCGGGGCCTTCGATTTTCGCCGTGCGCAGCTCTATGGCCGCGCGGTACGCGAATCCCAGCTGGTGAGTGCCATCGGATTTCCCACGGTCCATACCGACATCATGCGCGAGGCGCGTGAATATGTGGGGAACAATCCGGTTCCCCTGGCGCTGGGGTGGTGGCTTCGGCCGGCGCGCCAGGCCACCTCCTCGGCAGCCACCCTCCTGTGGAATGAAGCCTGTATCCTGATCGATGTGTTGCGCTATTTTTGTGGCGAGGTGAAACAGGTCCATGCCTCTGCGGCGGGAAACGCTCCGGAGACGGACCAGGCGGGCGGAATGGTCCTTCATCTGCGCTTTCACCAGGACACGATCGCGGTGCTCACCCTGGCCACCTTTCCGCGACCCGAGCCTCGGGTCGAACTCGAACTCCTTGGCGAAGGCTGGACGCTCACGTTCGCCGAGGGGCTTTCCACCCTGCGTGTGGCAGAACACGATAAAACCACCATCCTGCGCAGTCTGAGCATCTCTGCCGAGGAGCAGACCGGCGATTTTCTCCAGGCGATTCGAGGAGAATCTCCCACCCCACGACTCCGCAGTTATCTCGACGCCTTGCAGACTTTGAGCGTCTGCCATGCGGCGGTGCTATCCGCGCAGGAGGGGCACGCGGTCGAGATGGATTCGGTGATTCTGTGAGCCAGCGGGTTAACTGCCCCCCGCGAAACGGGTCCAGGCGTAGGTAAGCCACAAGGAAAGACCATAAGCGATCCGTAATGCGGTTTGAATCGACATCCACCACAGGGTGCTGTTCACGGTCAGGCTGGCGTTCTCCAGAGCTGCACGCACTTCCTTGGTGACCATCTGACGGGGATTGATAAACCCCAGGGTAACCACGCGCACCACCGGACCTGTCCACGAGCGCAGCCAGAACTCCGCCTGATCGAAATACTTTTCCAGTTCGTTGCGATCGATATCGGTCACCATGAGTGCGCCGCGGGTATCCCACCACAACATGGCGACTCCCGTGAGCACAACAATGGGAACAGCCAGCCAGTGCTGAAAGAGCAGGTGCACTGTCAGATCGGTGTCACTGGGAAGGAGGAGATAGCGGAGCAAACTGTTAAGCAGCCAGAGACCCAGCGTCAGGACGAGCGGGCGAAGGGTGGCCCAGGTCAGGAAGAGGTGGTGATGTTGCTTGATCAACTCGAAGAGGCGAGGCCAGCGCGTGGGCACCGCGCGGATGACCTGCGCGAGGGTGCGATACTGTTGCAAACGCAGGACCGTGCTCAACCCAAAGGCGAACACGAGGTAGAAGTCAAACCAGCGCAGGAGCGGTTGTTGCGAAAGCCATTCCATGAGGCCCTCACCAGGGAAGCGTGCGCGCACGAAAAAGTGTCAGGGATGAGGCGGCACCCATCCTCCCTGACACTTTTTGCCGTTGGCGCGAGACCGCTCACACCCCAAACTCTGGTCGGCGCTTGGCCAGTTGTGCCTGCAAACGAGCCACGATGCTGGAGTGCATCTGACTGACGCGGGATTCGCTCAGATCGAGCGTGGCCCCGATCTCCTTCATCGTCATATCCTCATAATAGTAGAGGATGATGATGAGGCGTTCGTTCCGATTGAGGCCTCGGGTCACCAATCGCATCAGATCGCGATTTTGCAGACGATGCGTCGGATCCTCGGCCTTTTTATCTTCGAGGATGTCGATTTCGCGCACATCCTTGTAGCTGTCGGTCTCGTACCACTTCTTGTTCAGACTCACCTGGCTGATCGCGGTCGAATCCCCCAGCATGCGGTTGTACTCTTCCAGCGAAACCCCCAGCTGGGCGGCCATTTCGTCCGGAAGAGGAGGACGCCCAAGAGACGCTTCCAGCTGCTTGCGCGCCTCTTCCATCTTGCTGGCCTTGGAGCGCACCAGACGAGGCACCCAGTCCATGGTGCGCAGTTCGTCGAGCATGGCCCCGCGAATACGCGGCACACAGTAGGTCTCGAACTTGACCCCGCGTTCCAGGTCGAACGCATCGATGGCATCCATCAGGCCGAACACGCCGGCGCTGATAAGATCATCCAGATCGACCCCATCGGGGAGTCGTGCCCAGATCCGTTCAGCATTATACTTCACCAGCGGCAGATAGTGTTCCACCAGCTGATTGCGGAGTTCCTTGGTCCGGTTCGTCTGGTATTCACGCCAAACTTGCTGGACATCCACGTCCACATGCGCTGCCATGAACCCCTCCCTGTTGTTTGGCAAGCCTGCCTGAACCCCGCCGTCCTCATGTTCGGAGCATGGCGAACCGAACACGAGGGGAGAGAAGGTCCCCGGAGGGCGGATCTTGCAGGAGCGCGCAGGCTTCCTGCCAGCGACCAGCACCAGGGCATCGGCCGTTGTGCAGCCGATGGGTTGTGGGTGGTCCCGAAGATCCGGAAAGCAGGTGGTCTGAAGAACAGGTCCGCAGGAACCGTCCTTCACCCCTCGACCACGGATTCTTTCGAGTGCTTCTCCCCGGAGGCGGCTGTATGGCTTGCCGTACCCCCGTCCCAATCGTGGCCTTAGTCAAAGGCCAGGTGCTTATCACACGTTATCGGTCGCGACGCCGAGCCAACTGCAACCAAACTCCAAGGAGCTGATTCCTGGTGCGGTTCCAGTTCCGGCTCTGCTCGGGAGAATCCGCCTCCTCTTTCAGCGAGGGCGCAGATTCTCCCCGCTCCCCCCAGGGGGTTTTCGCAGGCCCAGTTCGTTCGGGTGTTATCCCAGGACGAACCCTGGCTGAACCTCGGAGGACACCCTGGAAGTTCCCTCGCTTCCTGAGTGCTGCCGTGGTTCTTGCCTCTCTGGCGAACCAGAGAAGCGATCGCGTGTGACGAGCGTGGGGAGGGCGTATATCGTGAGTGCAGGCTGCTGTCAAGAGCGCTTGCGTCCAATCACCGCTGGCTGTCGGTGCAGGGAATCCTGGATAAAACAAGTAACGGGGGTGTCCTCATCCACAGGCATGGGTGTGTCTCTGGAGTGAGAATCGTTTGCGGGAGAGTTCTTCGATGCACACAAGTTGCGGTTCCCTGGTGGTCCTCCTTCTGCTTGCGCGCTCGCTCTGGGGGGCTGAGCGGCCGGACATTCTCGTGCACGATTTCGAGGGGCCAACCTACGGGACCTGGAAAGCGGAGGGCGAAGCGTTCGGCCCGGGACCGGCTCAGGGCACCTTGCCCAATCAGATGCCCGTGAGCGGCTATCAGGGCAAGGGGTTGGTCAACAGCTATCGGGGTGGGGATAAAAGCACCGGCACGTTGACCTCGCCTCCGCTCAAGGTTGAGCGCAAGTTCATCCGCTTCCTGATTGGCGGAGGCAAGAATCCCGGGAAAACCTGCATCGATCTTCTGCTCGAGGGCAAGGTGGTGCGAACCGCCACCGGACCAAACGAGCGACCCGGTGGAAGCGAGGCGCTGGAATGGGAACAGTGGGATGTGGCGGACCTGCAGGGGAAAACAGTGGTCCTTCGCATCGTGGATCAGGCGACGGGGGGATGGGGACACATCAACATCGACCACATCCTCCAGACCGATAAGCGCCTCCCGCAACTGGTCATCAACGCCAGCAAGACCTTCACCGCCAACAAGCGCTATCTCAATCTGCCGGTCAAGGTTGGCGCGAAGATGCGACATATCGCTTTGGCGATGGATCAGCAGGTGGTGCGCAGTTTCGAGATTCAACTGGCCGATGCCAGTCCGGATTTCTGGGTGTTCCTCGATCTCCAACCCTTCCAGGGGAAGTCGCTTGTTCTCCGCGTGGACCGGTTGCCCGACGACTCCCGTGCACTGGGGTTGATTGAGCAAGCGGACACGATCAAGGAGGGAGAGGGGATCTACAAGGAAAAGCTGCGTCCGCAGGTCCACTTTTCTTCCCGGCGTGGGTGGTTGAACGACCCGAACGGCCTGGTGTACTCCAGGGGTGAGTATCACCTCTTTTATCAGCACAACCCTTATGGCTGGGGTTGGGGGAACATGCACTGGGGGCACGCGGTCAGTCCCGATCTGGTTCACTGGAAGGAATTACCGATCGCCCTCTATCCGCAGCGTTTTGGTGATTGGTGTTTTTCGGGCTCTGCCGTGGTGGATCATGACAATACCGCCGGCTTCAAGAAGGGAACCGAGGAGGTTCTGGCCCTCCTCTACACCAGCACCGGTCGGGGTGAGTGCCTTGCCTACAGTACCGATGGCGGACGCACCTTCACGGACTACGACAAGAACCCGGTTGTGAAGCACCAGGGTCGCGACCCTCGGGTGCTCTGGCATGCGCCTTCCAAACGCTGGGTGATGGCGGTGTACGATGAACAGGGCAAGTCGCAGGGAATCGCCTTTTATACCTCCCCCGACCTGAAGCAGTGGGAACGGCAAAGTCGGCTCGATGGGTGGTTTGAGTGTCCGGAACTCTTTGAACTCCCCGTGGAGGGGGAAGCCAAAACCACGCGCTGGATTCTCTTTGCCGCGAACAACGAGTACGCCGTTGGCACCTTCGATGGCAAGGTGTTCAAGGTGGAATCGGGGAAACACCGCGGGAACTTCGGCAACTGTCTGTACGCCGCCCAGACCTACAGTAACATCCCGCGCGCCGATGGTCGCCGCATCCAGATCGGCTGGGCTCGAATCGACACCCCAGGCATGCCTTTCAACCAGATGATGACCTTCCCCGTTGCCTTCACCCTGCACCGCACCGCGGAAGGGATGCGTCTCCTGGTCAATCCGGTGCGCGAGATCGAAAAACTGCACGGCAAAACGCACCAGTGGAACAAGCAGACGCTCGCGACCTTCCCCGAGCGAACCAGGCTCGCGGGAGTGCAACCCGGACCGCTCCATCTCCGCGCCGAGATCGATCTGGGGGAGGCCCAGCGGGTGAGCATGATCATTGACGGCAAGACGCTCACCTACGATCGCACCAAACGGACGTTGACCTGCCAGAACGCGACCGCTCCTCTGAAACTGGCGAACGGTCGTCTGCTCCTGGAAATCATCGTGGATCGCACCTCGCTGGAGATCTTTGCCGACAAGGGACGGGTGTACATGCCGATCGGGGGAATTCTGGACGAGTCCAAACGAGGAATCTCTCTCTTTGCCGAAGGGGGAAAAGCAACGCTTCTGCATCTGGATGTGGCGGAGTTAAAATCGGGGTGGGAATAAGGGCGGCCGCGGGGAGCGCTCCGCGGCCGTACTTCCTCTTATGATTTATTTCTATCTTTTTTATCCCTTTAATTCAGGGTGAGGGGCGTTTGACGGGCTTGTTCTGCTTGGAGGGATCGCCACGCAAGCCGGCCAGCTGTTGCCTGGCCAGGCTCAGCTCTCTCTCGGGCTGTTTCAAATCTTCCGCCGCCACGCTCCTGGGAACGACTCGTTCCAGGTGTTTGAGTCGGCTGATGGACCATTCGTGGTAGGTTATCACCCTGGGGAGTTCGGTACGCAGGTCGTCTCGTCTCCCCTCGGCCTCGGCCAGCAACGCGCGGGCGATGGCCATCGTGCCCTGCGCCTCTCGAAGGGGGTCCTCCGAGCAGAGCCTTCCCTGGGTGAGCAATTTCTGCACCGCTTTCAGGCGGATCTCGGACTCGCGGAGCAAGACACGACCTTCGATCACCGCAGCCTTCGGCTTCCCTTCCAGCAGCGCCAGGCGAGCCCGCGCGATCATGAGGGCACTGGAAGCCGGGGCGGGGTCCTGCTCAAGCCGTTGCACTTCACGTTTCAATTCCTCCACGGTGGACGGAGCGTGCTGGGCGAGGGCTGTCACGGGCGACAGCACGACCAGGATCGCCCCAAGCGCAAACGAAGTGCGTTTCATTGGTTCCTCCTGGGAGACCTTCTTCGTTGCAGAGGGGAATCTCTCCTGCGACGTTGGATCAGGGTTTCTCACGCTCGTAGGGAACGGAGAAGAGCGCTGCCTTCGACGACGAACCTGGTGGCTTTCTGTGCCTTGTTGAGAGACCTCGTTCCTCCAGGTTCGTCAAACACCTGATAACAGCGATCGTATCGTCGGCATCCTGGCTTCGCAAGGAGATTTGGAAACCTCAGAAGAGGGGACAGGCTGGAAAGATGGCGCGACCGATGTGCCCTCCAACGCGCCGAGACGCTGAGGGGCAGTCAGCGTCTCGGGTTCCCCGATTAATCGTCTCGGCCGCCGAAGGCGCCGGCACGGACAAGGAAGTAGAGCAGAGTTAACATGCTCGTCAGGGTGGCTGCCACGTAGGTGAGGGCTGCAGCGTTCAGTACCTTTTTTACCGTTTGATCCTCCTCCGGGCTGACCAGTCCGCTCTCAAGCAAGGCGAGACGCGCGCGACGGCTGGCGTCGAACTCGACCGGCAGGTTTACCAGCTGGAAAACCACCGTCGTGCTGAAGGCGATGATTCCCGCCCAGATGAACGCACCCATGGACAGAATAAAGCCAAGCAGGATCAACCCCCACGAGAGCCCACTGCCCACGTTGGCGATCGGAACTATCAGGTTGCGCACCACAAGCAAGGGATAGCGGCGCGCGTCCTGAATGGCATGGCCGGCTTCGTGGGCGGCGATTCCCAGCGCTGCCAGCGAATGCCCCTGGTAAACCCCTGGACTCAAGCGCAGGATCTTTTCTCCCGGGACATAGTGATCCGAGAGCATCCCTTCGGTGGGCTCAATTTCCACCCCGGGCGTCCGAGCTTCGTGGAGGACGATCTGCGCGGCCTGCGCCCCGGAAACGCCACTCTGGGACGGGATCGCATCCGCTTCTCGATAGGCACTCTGAACACGCCACTGCGCCCACGCCGCCAGAGCCAGGCCAGGGGCGAGGAGCAAAAAATAAAGCGGATCAAAAAACATACACACTCTCCTTTATCGTCATCGCACGCTGCAGAGCAGCCTGGTGTCAAATGGGGTTCTGGGTATCGACCGGGCTGACATTTTGACAGGGTGGTTGCTGGATTGTTTTGTTCCGAACCGAAGCCAGGTTCACACTCTCCAAACTGTTCTATTTTGTGGTCCTACCGCCCTCTCATTTATAGTCATGCAGTTTTTGTGCCGTGGTATAAAACGGTGGAGTGAAGTCATGACCACCCGCTATACTGTTCTTCGTTGCTCTGCCTCCTGGTTTTTTCTCTCACCCATGGAGCCGAACCTCTCATGAGTCGCTGGCTACTGCATCTTCCGCTGATCGGTCTCACTCTCTTCGCCATGAGGGCGCAGGCTCAGGTTCCGCCCGAAAAGGCGCTCGCCACCTTCACTGTTGCCGAGGGGTTGGAACTCTCCCTCTGGGCGCATGAACCGCTCTTTAGCAATCCCACCTCGATCGACGTGGACCACAAGGGACGGGTATGGGTGTGCGAGGCAGTCAACTATCGACGGAAACTTCGTGGTCAGCCGCCGTTACGGAAAGAAGGCGATCGCATTCTTCTCCTTGAAGATAGCAAGGGGGTGGGGCGCGCCGATCGGGTGACGGTGTTCTACCAATCGCCTGAACTCATGGCTCCGCTGGGAGTTGCGGTTTCCAAAGATCCAGTTGGGCCCGGATACAGGGTTTATGTCTGCCAGTCGCCGGACATCCTTGTCTTTGAGGACCGAGACGGCGATGGCAAGGCGGATGGTCCCCCAAAAAAGTTGCTGACGGGCTTTCAGGGGATCGATCACGATCATGGGGTGCATGGTATTAACATCGGTCCGGATCAGAAGTTGTACTTCACCGTGGGCGATGCGGGGATGCGCAATCTGCAGAGCGCGGACGGCAAGGGGCGCCAGTGGTCCTCCAATGGCACGGATTGTCGCGCCGGCACGGTGTGGCGCTGCGATCTCGATGGCAAGAACCTCGAACTGATCGCCCACAACTTCCGCAACAACTACGAGGCGTGTGTGGATAGTTTTGGCACCGTGTTCCTTTCGGACAACGACGACGATGGCAATCAACAGACCCGGATCTGCCATGTCATGCCCGGCGGCAATTATGGCTATCATCCGCGCGGTCCGGGGCAGAGCCACTGGCATGAGGAACAGCCGGGCATTGTCCACAAGGTGATGCGCACCGGTTTCGGCTCCCCCACAGGCATTTGCTTCTACGAGGGAACCCTGCTGCCGGCGAAGTATCGTGGCCAGTTGCTGCACACCGATGCCGGTCCGCGTGAATTGCGGTGTTTCCATCTGAAGAACGTGGGGGCTGGCTACGAGGTGGAGAAGGAAAACCTGGTTACCAGCACCGATAACTGGTTTCGTCCGTCGGATGTGTGTGTGGCTCCCGATGGCAGCCTGATGATCGCGGACTGGTACGATCCTGGCGTGGGGGGGCACGGCATGGGGGACTGGACCCGAGGCCGGATTTATCGTCTCACCCCAAAGGGGCACAAGGGCTACAAGATTCCGCCGGTCGATCTGAGCGAAGCGGAGGGAATCCGTGCCGCCCTCGCCTCGCCAGCACTCTCCGTGCGAGCGATGGCCCAGGCGAAACTCGCGACCCTATCCGGGAAAGAAGCGGTTGCGATTCTCAAACCCGCTCTGGAGCAGAAAGAGAATGCCGTTCTGCGGGCACGGGCGCTGTGGATCGTCTGCCTGCGCAAGGATCTGGCGGAGATGGCGCGGGAAACGGTTCTCGGAGTATTGCAAGCCGACGCCGATGCGCGTTTGCGTTGTCAGGCGCTGCGCATGTTGCTTGAAGGCCCCGCACACACCGCCAGCGTCGATTTGCCGGAATCGGTGCAGAAGCAGCTGCTCGCCGATTCGGCCGAGGTGCGCCGCGAAGCGCTCCTTTCTCTCCGTCATGCGGATCCAACCCGAGCGCGGCCTCTGTTCTTTGCCCTGGCTCGCCTCTACGGCGGACAGGATCGCTTCTATCTGGCGGCTCTCAACATCGCCTGCGGGAATGCTCCGGATCGTCGTTCGGTGCTGCTGGCCGACTTTGGCAAGGAATTTCCGGAGTGGAATGAGAAGGTGGCCGATCTGGTCTGGGAACTGCGGCCCGCGAGCGTCCTCCCCACCCTGGGGAAGAAACTCGCCGACGCAAAGTTGTCGGCTGCTTCCCGAGCACGCATCATCGACATTCTGGCCGCTTCGGAGGATGCCGCGGCCGGAAAGGCGATGCTCGATGTCCTCCAGGGCGAGGCGCCCGAGGAGGTGCGGGCCAAGGTGCTGGAGAATCTGAAGCTCTACTTGCCCACACGCTGGAGCCATTTGCGCCCGAGCAAGGAACTGACCAGCACCATCGAGCGTTTGCTCGCACGCGCCGAAACGCGAACCACTGGGTTAAATCTGCTGGGCGCTGCCAACCGGAGCGATCTGCTCCCCAGGGTGGTTTCCTTCGCGGGCGATCCCAAAGAAGCGCTGTCTGTGCGCCAGGCGGCGGTCCAGACCCTCGGGCGTTTTCCTCAGCCGGATGCCGTCGCTGCCCTGGAGAGTTTGCTCAGCCAGGAAAACGCCACGCTCCGTGATGAGGCGGTTCAGGCGCTGGGCACCCTGGCGAGTGCGAAAAACAAGGGCTCCGGACCTGTGCAGGCTCTGAAAGCATTGCAGAACGTGGTCACCACCAGCCAGCAGCCTCTTGCCGTGCGTCAGGGAGCCGTCAGCGCGCTCGCGGGGACCCAGCAGGGGACGGTCTGGTTGCTCGACCTGCATGACAGGAAGCAACTCCCCGCTGACCTGAAGGCGGACACTGCACGCCTGTTGCGCAACAGCCCATTCCAGGGATTACGCAACCGGGCCATGATCGCCTTCCCTCCTCCCGGGAAGATCGATCCCAAAAAGCTCCCCAACCTGGTGGCTCTCGCCCGGCGCAAGGGGCAGAGAGATCGCGGCAAGCAATTGCTGACTGCCAGCGCCAAGAACGATATGCAATGTATGAAATGTCACATGGTGCGTGGCATGGGCGGACATATTGGCCCGGATCTCTCGATGATTGGCAAGAAAGCCAGCCGTGAAAATCTGCTGGAGTCGATCCTTTATCCCAGCAAGGCGATCGCTGATCAGTACCTCAACTGGCAGATCGAGACGCGCAAAGGGGTGACCTTGACTGGTCTGGTGGTGGAGGAAACGCCAGATTCGCTCCTGCTGCGCGATGGCAACGGCAAGGACACCCGCATCGAGAAGAAGGAGATCGAGGCGCGCGTGAAAAGTCCCAACTCGTTGATGCCTTCCGATCTCCTTGTGTACATGACCGAGGATGATCTGATCGACATCGTGGAGTATTTGCTGACTCTGAAAACCCCAGTGCTCACCCCAGACGTCTGGCACATCGTTGGTCCCTTCGAGAATGGGATGGCAGATGAAGGGCTCGATCGGGTCTTTCCGCCTGAAACCCGCGTGGATCTCAAGAGCGACTACAAGGGCAAACATGGTTCCGTACGCTGGCGAACGGTGCGACCCGATGCCACCGGGTACATTGATCTCCGGGCGTTCCACGGTGCCCAGAGCGCCAACATCGTCTCCTATCTCTACCAGGAGATCGATTCACCCGCCGACCAGGCGGCGACCTTGTTGATCGGCAACGACGATGGCTGCAAGATCTGGGTGAATGGCAAGCAGGTGCACGTCGATCGTCGCCATCTGGCCGCCACCCCGGAAATGAGCCGGGTCGAGGTCAAACTGAAGAAGGGGGCCAACACCATCCTGGTGAAGATTAACAACGGCGATGGGCCTCACGGGCTCTTTTTCAGCGTGGTCGCGGAGCAGGAATTGAAGCTGGCAAAGCTCAGATAAGCTTGTGCGCAGCCTTTCCGGAGCGAGTCGAGATCATGAGGTTTCGGCTCGCTCACGGTTCGCAGACCGCCTCTTCCTCCTGCTCCTCGCGATCCTGTCCAGCACCCAGTGAGTGCACCTCCAGCCCAAGCAAGCGGCGGGCTTCCAGACAGGCCTGCATCAGATAGTTCCGGGTGGTGCGATGATGAGCCAGAATCGCCGGGTCGAGGACCTGCGGTTGGGTGATGGCGATATCAATCGTGCGCCAGCGATCCATCTTCTTGTTCTTGAACGGCGGACCGTCCTTGTACGAGGCCCAGCTACCCCAGCCACCCTCGACCCAGAAGATAACAACCGGGGTTTCTGGGAGCGCGTTCAGAATATGCCACACTCCCTGCCCAAATTGTCGCAAAGGGATCTCCTCTTTGCGGCGCAGGATTGCCTCGGGATAGAGCAGGAGACATCCGCCCTGTTTGAGCACCGCGATCGCTTGCTGTAACTCGGGTGCTTCCCGTCGATACTTCCCGACCTCGACGCGGATGGTTCCCACCACATTCACCATCAGCCAGCGCACCACGGGGAGGTCATAGAACTTGCTCGTCATCATTGGGACCAGGCTGCGCGGCACCAGTTTGCCGATCAGGAAGGGATCGAAGTAGGTGGTGTGGTTGCCGATCAGGATCAGAGGACCGCGCAGGGGAATCGTGGCGACGCCAGGGCCATGCCCGTGGATGCGATACATCGGCCAGATGATGATCTCGATGATCTGCTCCAGTGCCGGTGCAAGGAGAATCCACCAGGCGAGGATCGCTGCCCCCGCGGCGACCATCGAGAGAAAAACCAGCTGGGCAAAGGGCGAGGGGAGAATCTGGGTTCGCGTCAAGACAAGCATCCCCAGTGCGACCAGTGTGGTCAGCACATAGATCGCGGTGTTCATCACCGACATGGCATTCCCCCGGGCATCGGCAGGGACCGCGGCCAGGTAGGAAGCTCGCAGAGGGACATTCACCAGCCCCGCCATGAAACCAAGGAGCAGACAGGCCACCAGGGGGATCGTTCCCACTGGGGTACTCATGCTGAGAGCCAGCCACCCCTGAGCAACCACCAGCCCGGTGATGCCAAATGGCACCAGACCCAGAATGCGCCGGGGATTGCCCTGGGCGCTCGCCACCAGACACCCCACAGCCACCCCCACGCAAACGAGAACCAGAGACTCCATCGATTGTGGACCGGGTTGCAGGGTGTCGCCCAGCGTTTGCGTCACCAGCGCCCCCGATCCCGCCGTCACCAGTCCCTGAAAGAACGCCAGGGCCAGCAAGCTGTATCGAGCGGGACGGTCCGCGGCGATCCGTCGACAATCGGTGAAGAAGCCGCGCAGCGCTACCAGGGGCATCTCCGCTCGGCGCGGATCCGAGGGGAAGTGAGCGGGAATAGCGGTCAGCACGCAGACAACGCTCAACGCCAGGATCACGAGGATGATTGGAGATTGACCCAGCCACGGACCCTGCCACGGGGTCAACCCGAGGAGGATTCCTCCCACGATCGCCACGGCCACCCCGGTCTCGATCCAGCCGCTAATGCGGGCCAGTGGCATGCGCGTATCGACGGCGACCGCGGGCAACATGGCAAAACGAGTGGGGCTGTAGAGCGCTGCGCCGATCGCAGAGAGCCCCATCGCCCAGAGCCAGGGACCATGGCTGGGAACAAAGGGGAGCAAGGCGGCCAGGGCCAGCACGGCACTCCCCACCAGAACCCAGCGGCGCGGCAAGGCATTGCTCACTGCCCCATGCAGCGGAGCCAGAATGACAAAAGGAGCAATGAAGATCGCCGTTGTCAGATGCCAGGCGGAGTTACTACCGCTCACGCTCTGGCGGGCCACTTCCAGCCAGACGGTGATGCGTAGAGCCCATTCGGACAGGATCCGTGTCTCCTGCGAGATCCATAGCGATGCAAAGCGAAGGCGGGCAGTGGCCACGGTTGGCTCCCTCTTCAGGACACGAACGCTCCCAGTGGGTAGTGTTGCGACTTCGGCTTTTCGGTCAAGGCTTGAGGCCAAGCAGTTAATGAACTCTTCATCGCTCGGGTGTTAGGATCAAGCACACCGCCTTCTGGTTCCGAACCGTGGAGGAATCCATATGCTACCCGATAGACTCGCTGGGGTTCGATCCAGTAGGCATTTCTGCGACCCCTCAAGAAGGAGACTCGGCATGGTGAGAACACGCGTCCTGATCGCAGGTCTGGCAGTCGCTCTGGTGTCTCTGAGCCTGGTTCGTGCGGACGAGGAACCGAAGCCGGCGCAGCAACCGCCGCGCACCGGGGGGTTCCAGCGTCCAGGCGGTGGCGGCGGTGGGCTCGCGTCGCTGAACCAGCCCCTGGTGAGCACGGAACTGGCCGAAAAACTCGCGCTCACCAAGGACCAAAAAGTGAAGATCGCCAAACTGACCAAGGAGTATGAGAGCAAGAACAAGGCAGAGATCGCCAAGGCCACGGAGATGCTTGAAAAACTGCGGGAAAATCGCGGCGATGGCTCTGGCTTGCGCGAGGTGATGGAAGTGGTGTCCAAGGTGCGGCAGGAGCGCCAGGATGCACTCGCCAAGGTGAAGGATGTTCTCACCGACGACCAGAAGAAGATCTTTGATGAAGCCAATCCAGTCCGGCGGCCTTTTGGCGGCGGGTTCGGCGGCCCGGGAGGAGGCGGCGGCTTTGGCGGTCCGGGGGGCGGGGGCTTTGGGCGCACGGGCCGGACGGCGACGGGTACTCCGGGCGTGATTCTGCCCAAGACTGCACAGGATTCCTTGAAGTTGACCGAGGAGCAGAAGCGCAAGATCGAGCAGATGCAGAAGGACATCGATGCCCAGCTCGACAAGGTGCTGACGGTCGAACAGCGCCGGCAACTGGAGGAGATGAAGCGCGCCACTCAGAACACCAGTCCCTTTGGTGGCTTTGGTGGGGGACGCGGGGGGCGCGGCGGGCCCGACGGGCAGCCGGGCCAGGGTGGTCCGGGTGGCGGGCGGGGTGGACGCGGCGGCGATCGAGGCGGCGATCGCGGTGGTCGTCCGGCACGTCCTCCCATCGACCAGAATTAATTCCCCTCTTTGCATGGTTTCAAACCCCTTGTTCGGTAAGCGATCCCCTCGCTTCCTCCCAAGGGGTTCTTCTTTTTGCCACGCCTCCAGACGTGACCTATGCTTGGGGCAGCAACGACGTCTTTTCCCCGACGTTTGACGCCTGTCTCTGGCGAGGTGTGCGCATGTTGGCGATCTTCCCCGGCTCCGCTGATCCGTTCGATCCCCACACAACCGAGGAGCTTGAAGTTTCGGTCGTGATGCCGTGCCTGAACGAGGCACGGACCGTCGGGACCTGTGTGGCCAAGGCCCGGGCTGCGCTCGAGCGGTTGGGGGTCCGCGGCGAGATCGTGGTCGCTGATAATGGCAGCACCGACGGCTCGCAGGAGATTGCCGAACAGGCCGGCGCCCGCGTTGCTCCGGCCCAACAACGCGGCTATGGCAGCGCCCTGCAGGCCGGCATCGCCTCCGCCCGTGGTCGTTATATCATCATGGGCGATGCCGATGATTCCTACGATTTCAGCGACCTGGGCCCCTTTATTGAACGGTTGCGCGCGGGCGACGACCTGGTGATGGGCAACCGCTTTCGAGGCGGGATTCGCCCCGGTGCCATGCCGTGGCTGCATCGCTACGTGGGCAATCCGGTCCTGACAGGGATCCTCAATCTCTTCTTCAAAAGCCCCATTCGCGATGCTCATTGTGGCCTGCGCGGCTTTCGCAAGGATGCGTACGAACGCCTGAGGCTCACCACCCCAGGGATGGAGTTCGCCAGCGAGATGGTCGTCAAGGCGTGCTTGCAGCGGCAGCGGATTAGTGAGGTCCCGATTGTTCTTTATCCCGATGGCCGCGATCGACCGCCTCATCTGCGTAGCTTTCGCGACGGTTGGCGTCACCTGCGCTTTTTGCTCCTGATGTGTCCGCTCTGGCTCTTTCGGCTTCCTGCCGTGCTTCTCATGGGGCTTGGTGTGGGGTTGATGGCCTTGCTCACTCCCGGCCCTCTTCCGGTGGGTGGGGTGGTTCTCGATGTCCACACCATGCTGCTGGGAGCTCTGTGCGCGGTGCTGGGGCATCAGGCGCTCTGGCTCTGGACCTTCGCGCAGATCCACGGTTGGCAATCCGGCTTGTTGCCCGCGGATGGGTTTCTGGCTCGCCTGGTCATTCAGTTCAAGCTGGAGCGTGGCTTGATCCTCGGTGCAATCTTCTTCCTCATCGGTCTGCTCTTCAATGGCTGGCTGGTGCGGGAATGGCTGGATCGAGGGATGGGGCCCCTGGAAGTGCAGACCACTCTGCGCGTGGCCCTGTGGGGCTTCACCCTGATGGTCGCGGGCATGCAAACGGTCTTTGGCAGCTTCTTCCTCGGTCTTCTGGCGATGACACGCAAATGAACGCTGCACTGCCTCCTCACGCTCAGGGGAGAGACACCACTCCAGGTTGGTGTCCTCGGCCCGATATGTTGAGCCTGATTCTGCTGACCCTGCTGCTGCTGAACTATTTTCTCCCCTTTGGCGATCTCGATTATACCTGGCAGGTGCAAACGGGAGCGCAGGTGGTGCGCACCGGTCAGCTGCGCATCGCCGACGAATTCAGCTACACCCTGGGCGGCAAGGTGCTCCCGGATTTTGAATGGCTCTACGAGGTGATTCTCTGGGTGGTCTGGTGTGCGCTGGGCGAGGCAGGTTTGCATCTGCTCAAGGCACTGCTGGTGGTTCTCCCCTTGCTTCTTGTCGGCTGGCGCATGCGGGTGCAGGGCGTGGCCTGGTATGCCGCCCTCGCCAGTCTTGGCCTGGCAGTGATAATCCTGATCCCAGTATGGAATCTTCGTCCGCTCTCGTGCACCACGATCGGCCTGTTGCTCCTTTCCGGCTGGCTTCACGATCATTGCAGCGGGCGCCGACCGCTTTCCTGGGAAACCCCGCTGTTGATGCTGTTGTGGACGAACATGCACCCGGGAGTGATCACGGGCCAGGGGATGCTTGCCGGAGCCATCGCCTGGGAGTGGCTGAATCGCTGGGTGCGCCTGAATGAACCACTTTCTCGGGCGGCTTGCTGGCGCCTCACGGTCTTTGGCGGGTTGGGTTTGCTGGCGACGCTGGTCTGTCCGGGACCGCTCGAACGGTTGCATTACACCTTCAATCCGGATCTGGCTCACCCGATCATGCGCGCCTTCTCGGAGATGCAACCGCTCCCACGCGTGGCCATGCATCCTCCGTATCTGGTCGGATTGACCTACCTGGTGGCCGAGGTAGTGGGGGCGACGCTCCTTTTTCGATTTCGCCGCTATCGATTGTGGGAGGTCGCCACGCTGCTGGGACTGACGGTGCTGGGCAACTTCGCGATGCGGAGTTTGCAGGACTGGTTGTTGATGATGCTCGCGCTGGGGATGCCGCACGTGGGGGCGCTCGTGCTTCGGGGATCCCAATGGTATCGGCGCAACCGCAGGATCTCCTCGGCGCTGACGATTCGTGCCTGGGGGGTGGTGTGGTCGCTGGATCGGCTGGCGCGGCACACACTCGGTCTGCCCGCGTGGCGTTTTCAACCACGATGGCTTCTTGCCGGCGCGCTGGCCTTGGTGCTCCTTACGCTAGCGCCCATGGCCCGACAGATCCCCTTTCAACCAGCGCGCGAATGTCCCGTTGCCGCTGCCGACTTTATTGAACGCGCGGGGCTGCACGGTCGCTTCTTCGCCTCGCCTAACCATGGCGCGTATTTGCGCTGGCGGCTCGGTCCACGGGTGCAATCCTATGCCGATACACGTGGCTTTTTCTTTCCGCCCCGCATTCTCGAAGATTGCTATTTTTTGCCTCGGTTAAAGGAGCACTGGGAGGAGAGACTCGAACGCGTGCTCGCCTACCAGACCGATTATTTTCTTCTGGAAAATCGCGGCCCGTTCGGTGCGCTGGCGCAGCAACTCGAGGGCAAGGCCATTCCTCTCTATCGGGATGAACGCACCGTTCTCTACCGCGCCGAGGAGGTCCAACGCGTGCTGGGGAGCGCCACGCTCAGTCGCGAAAATCCAGCATCCCCGTTTCCGCAGGACCGCGTCGCTCACTCTCCTCACGCAGACGGCGGGTGAGCGCAGAACAACGGCGCGCGGTGTCCTGCCGCTGGACGGCCATCTCCAGAGCGCGCCGGCTTCCCACCAGCACCACCAGTTTCTTCCCACGCGTGATCCCCGTGTAAAGGAGATTGCGCTGGAGCATCATGAAATGCTGTGTGTGCAGAGGCATCACCACGGCCGGATATTCGGAGCCCTGGCTTTTGTGCACCGTGCAGGCGTAGGCCAGCGTCAGTTCGTCGAGTTCGCCAAAGTCATAAACAACCGGCCGGCCATCGAAGTCGACGATCAGCTCCCGTTCCTGCTCGTCGAGGTCGGTGATGCGGCCAATGTCGCCATTGAAGACCTCTTTTTGATAGTTATTCTGCGTTTGCAACACCTTGTCGCCGACCCGAAAGATCCAGCCAAAGCGCTGAATTTCTCCCTTGCCGCGCTGGGGATTGAGCACCTCTTGCAGGTGAGTGTTGAGCAAGCGCGCGCCCAGGTCGGAACGGTTCATCGGGGTGAGAATCTGGATATCACGGAAGGGATCAAAGTGGAAGCGGGCCGGGATGCGGTCGCGCACCAGGGTGATCAGTCGGTCGAGGATCGCTTCCGGTTCCGGGGCCTCAATGAAGTAAAAATCGCCGGTCTGGGCGGGAGCGGACGCGGGCAATTCGCCGTGATTCACCTGATGCGCCGCGCGCACAATCCAGCTTTGCCCCGCCTGGCGGAAAATCTCGGTCAGACGTACCACGGGGACGACTCCGGAAGCAATCACATCGGCCAGAATCAGTCCGGGACCGACCGAGGGAAGCTGATCGACATCGCCCACCAGCGCCACACAGGCGCGATCGGGGACCGCGCGCAGCAGCTGATTCATCAATACCACATCAACCATGGAGGCCTCGTCGATCACGAGCAAATCGACTTCGAGGCGATTCTCGCGGTTGCGTTTGAAGCCACCTACCGCCGGTTCAAATTCCAGCAGACGGTGAATGGTCTTCGCCTCGCGTCCCGTGGTTTCTGTCAGTCGCTTGGCAGCCCGTCCGGTTGGGGCGCAGAGGGCACAGCGCAGCCCCTGTTCAGCGAAGATTTTCAGGATGCCACGGACAATGGTGGTTTTGCCGACGCCCGGTCCCCCGGTCACCACCAGCACCTTCGAGGTCGCCGCCTGCCGGATCGCCTCACGCTGACTGCTGGCCAGTTCCAGCCCCATCTGCTGTTCCACCCAGGCCACTGCCTGATCGATCGGCAGGCGGCGCAACGGATGCGGACCCTGGGCAAGCTGACAAAGAATGCGTGCCACCCCCAGTTCAGCCAGAAACAGAGGGGCGAGGTAAAGCCAGGGTTCATCGCCGCCTGGTTCGCGGATCAGATCGCCCGCCTCGCGTTCAGCGGTGACGGCCTCCAGTACAACCTCGCGTTCAATCCCAAGTTCCTGGACAGTTCGCTCCACCACGCCTTGCTCGGGATAACCCACGTGTCCTTCCTGGCTGAGTTGCTGCAACATGTAGCGCAGGGCGGCGCGCGCACGCAGAGGGGAGGAGCGCGAAACTCCCAGTCGGCCTGCGAGTTCATCGGCGATCTTGAAGCCCACGCCCCAGATATCCGTTGCCAGACGATACGGATTGGCACGAACCAGATCGACCGCTTGCTCGCCGTAGGTCTTGTAAATCCGCACGGCGCGGGCCGTCCCCACTCCGTGGGATTGCAGGAACACCATGATATGGCGAACCGCTTTCTGTTCCTGCCAGCTTTCTCGAATGCGCTGAATACGTTTGGCGCCGATCCCCTTCACCTCCATCAGATGCGAGGGGGACTCGTCGATCACTTCCAGGGTGCGTTCGCCAAAGCGCTCCACGATCTTGCGCGCAAAATGGCCGCCGATTCCCTTCACCAGTCCGGAGCCCAGATACTTTTCGATCCCCCGGGTGGTGTGGGGGGGCATCGCGCGTAGTTCACTGGCCTTGAACTGAGAGCCATAATCGCGATCCTGGATCCACTGACCGACCGCCTCCACATATTCGCCCGCCACCACGCTTGGGAGGTGACCGACCACGGTCACCAGATCGCGCCGTCCGGTCGCCTGCACGCGCAGCACGACATAGCCATTCTCGGGGTTGTGGAAGGTAACCCGCTCGATGACCCCGGAGAGTGTTTCGGTCGATTCAGCCATGGAACACGATACCTGGGACCGCGCAGCCAATCTCTGGCGAACGGGTCTAGCCTACCAGATCGCGGCCCAGCACTACAACGATAGCCGGAACGGGCGGAGAGAGATCCCCTCGGCCGTCAGAGCCTGGCGTAGCGCCTGCACAAAAATCAGCGCCTGCGGATTGTCGCCATGGACACAAAGGGTTTCCACCCCGCGTTCCGCGATCAACCAGCGGGCCTGACGCACTGCTGCCTCGGGATCGTGCACCAGCGCCCCAACTTCACGGCGCGGGATCAGTGAGCCATCGGGGCGGTAGCCGCGATCAGCAAATCCCTCCCCGACAAAGCGACAGTGGCCAAGACTACGTGTTTGCAGACGGGAACCAGGCAACCCGAGCAGTGCCAGGCCAAACACCTCGGCGGCGGCAACGATGGCCTGGGCGTAATCGTCACGACGACACGCCATGTTGTAGAGCGCGCCGTGTGGTTTCAGGTAGGCAACCTGCATCCCCACCGCGCGCGCTAACCCCTGAAGCGCACCAATCTGATAGACACACTCCGCGAAGATTTGCTCGGGAGGTTGTTCCAGCTCCTCGCGGCCAAAATGCTCACGATCGGCAAAACTGGGGTGCGCGCCCACCTGCACACCGTGCTGCGCGGCCACGCGAAGGGTGCGCAGCGCGGTCTGGGCATCGCCCGCATGGAAACCACAGGCGATGTTCGCGGAGGTGATCAGCGCCAGCAGGGCCTCGTCGTGCGGACTTCCTTCACCAAGGTCACAGTTCAAATCGATGTGCATCTGTACAATACCGCCAGGGTCCGGACAGTCTCACGAGTGAGTTGTATGGTACACAAGATCGTTTCAGGTGGACAGACAGGGGTGGATCGGGCCGCCCTTGACGTGGCGCTGGAATTCGATCTGCCCTGTGGCGGATGGTGTCCCCAGGGGCGTCGGGCGGAGGATGGCCCGATCCCGGCACGCTATCCTCTCTGCGAAACTGGCACCGACCGCTACCCGGAGCGCACCCGCCTGAATGTGTGTGATTCGGATGGGACATTGATCCTCACCCGTGGCGAACCCGATCGTGGGACTGCCTTAACGCTGCGGCTGGCGCGCGCCCACGGCCGACCTGTGCTGGTGATCGACCTGACCGAGCCGACGGAACTGGATTCCGTGCGAAGCTGGCTGGAAAAGAATGCAATCGCGATCCTGAATATCGCCGGTCCGCGTGCCTCCTCGTCCCCGGGAATTTACGAGGAAGCACGGGCGTTCCTTGGTCAACTGCTGGCGGGGTCTCAGGAGCCGTGATCGACGCCCTTCAGTTGCCGCCCAGGACGGTTTCGCCGGGGAGGGTTACGGTTTCCCCACCGATGCGAACAATGTAGCTGGGAAGAATAAGGTCCTGGGTCAGCCAGTTCTGCATCTCGTCCCACATCGTCTTGTACAGAACCTGATCGGGATTCTGGGGCGCCACAATCTCCTTGGTGGGTGCGGCCATCTGAAATGTTCGCGTTTGCCGCCACAGGGGCACCTTGCGGTCCATGTACAGGACCTCGCAGGTCAGTTGCCAGGTTAGCACCGACTTGATGGAGGAGCTGACGTTGTCGCGATAGGGCACCCTGAGCGATTCGCCCCGGAATTTCTCCTCGATGTTCACCTGGAAGCCTGTGGGCAGGCCAGGGACCACGTTGAATCCTTCCCCCTTGACCCGCGCCAGAAAATCGTTCGCGAGCAGAGGGGAATACTCCTTGCCGTGGCGCAATCCCCCAAATCCACCGGCATCCATCCCCACACTCATGCGGGTGCCGGGTTTGAGATAGGTGGGGCGCGCATTCATCACTGCCTGAATCTTCTTGCCCACGGCGTCATCCATGATTGGATAGGACTGCAACATTGCCGCCGAGGCGGGGGTGCGCGACACGGTGTACCAGAGCCGATTGTCGGGTCCCCCTGGGCGATAGCGGGCAGTTCCCTCCGAACGAAAACGCCACACCACGACCTTCATCTCCAGGTCGAGCAGGTATTCGCCGGCAATCAGGATATGCTTGGTGTCACACCACTGCAACTCGCCGGGTGCCCGTGGCACGCGCATCTCGGTAACGACTGCTCCACTGGTCAGATCCCAGCAGACAAGCGTTTGTTCGCCATTGGTGGTCAGGCTGCTCTGGAAAACCGCGGCGAACCGGGTGCCTTCCCGATTGAAGGCCGAGCGGAGGGCAGTCAACGGTCCGGGTAACTTCGGTCGCGACAGCGTCCCTTTGCGCTGCCCGGTCAGAGACTCGTAGATGTCATAGGTCTCGCCATTGAAGGCGGCGAGATACTTGTGGCCCGCGCTGAGCGCACGCGGGGCCTTGTTCATGTTGTCCAGGCGATAGACGCCCTGAGGCGCGGGGATCGCTTTGCCTTCGTCCGTGACCTTCCACAGGATCAGCTGGCCGAAGTAATTAACCGTAAAGAGATGGTTATTATCGACCATATGCACCCACAGTACACGGTCCGCCTCAGTTTTCTCCCTGTCGTAGGGCTGCCAGGCCAGGAGCGGTTTATTTTCCTTGCTCGACCACAGATCGAGGCGTTTGGGATTACTGGGATCGACGAGGGCGAGAAGCGACCCGTCGGGGCTCAGGCTGGCCTGAGGGACAACGATGGTGCCTGGGGGAATGACAGCCAGGTTCTCCATGGTGCCCAGATGCCTTCCTCCCGCGAGGTCGTAGCGATCGCAGCGCAGGCTCTGGCTTCCCTTGACTTCCTGGCTGAGCAAGGCCACCTGACTCGAGCCGCCCCCGGCGAACACCATGCCAAGCATCTGCGGAGCGAAACTATGCAGCTGGATGGTGCCGGTCAGGGGTTCCTTGGGGAGAGCCACTGCGTCCGGTTTGACCTCCCACGTTCCGGCACCCTCGGCGCCGGGGAGTACCTTGAGCCTGGTGAGATCGGCTCCCTGGATCGGCTTCAGTTGCCGAGGAGTGGTCTTTTCCCCTGGTCTTCTGGGATCGACTGGAGCGGGATTGGCGGCGAGATCATAATCCTTGAGGAGCAGGGGAGCGCTCACCAGGAAGCGCTCTTTGAGTTTTCCCGCGGTGAAAAAAAGGCGATTCTGGTCGAGCACTCGGATGTGTCGCGGTTCGATCAGCACTTCCGACAGATTGATCGAGGACAGCTTTCCCGTCTCGTTATCCAGAACGGCGTGCTCTCCCAGCAGCCAGTTACCCGTGCCAGGGATCCACTGAATTGCCAGGGCGGGACTGTTGAACTTGGGATAGGTTCGTGGCCGGTAACCAGCGAGTGGATAGCGCCGCTTGAGCATCCCATCCTGCATATCCCAGCGTACCAGCTTCATCGTCCCCTCGGGACCGAACAACCCTGCCAGATGCCTGCCATCGTCGGAGAAGCAGAGCCCCTTGCAGGGACTCTCCAGGTCGGAAGGCAACTCAACGAGCCCCGCCAGCTTTTTCTCCACCAGATCGAAGAGTACGAGTTGTTTGTCTCCGCAGAAGGCGACCTGCTTGTGCCCGGGGCTGAACGCCATGGCGTCGCGACTGGGACAGGTGAACCCGGTGAGGATCATCACCAATTTCTTCGATTGAAGTTCCCAGATCAGTCCGAAGTGTCCGTGGCCGGTCTCAAAGACCATCAGCAGATGGCCAGGATGAGCAAAGTCATAGAGAATCGGCCCGGTGGGGCGTTCGACCAGCTGCCGGACACGTTCGGGGTAGAGCTTGGCGACTTCCTCCTGGGTGTACATATCGAACACACGCATGGCACGACCGCCAACGCCTCCTGAGCAGGCCAGCATCTTTCCGTCGGGGCTGAGCGCAAAGGGACCGTGCAAGCCCATCACGTTCTTGGGAGGACCTCCGAGAGTGGTCATCTTGTGCGGCCTTCGCAGATCCCAGAGCTCGCGAAGATCGGAGCTGGCGTTGTTCACCCCCACGGCGACGAACTGGCTGGGAGTGCTGGGCGTTAACAGATCGTCTTCAGGGGAGAACGTTTCGGGGACCGGGATCTTGAGCGAACGCGAAGGATGCACGACAGGGCGGAGGCTGCCATCGTCAATCTTCACCTGCCAGGTGGGGAGTTGTGAAAAGGCAGTCAGGGTGACAACCTCGGGAGGCTTCACTACCGGGGTGGAGCCTGTTTTGCCCGTGTTTTCCTTCCCGGTTGGGGTACTGACGAACTCTCGGGGTGGAATGTCCTCCGGTGGATCCTGCGCCACTGTCGACGGACGCGAGGAGAAGAGGACGAAAAAAAGAATGACAATCCCCAGCAACATCACCACTCCGCCCCCGATTCCGGCGAAGAGAATCGTTTTGTTGGGGCCGGTTTTTTGGGGTTTCGGCTCGGGTAACTCCTTGAGTGCGGGCCGTGATTTGCGTTCTGCGGAGCGCTGGATTTCTCCCGAGCGCGTCCCCTTGTTCGAGCCGAGCGGTTTCCGTTCGCCGATCACCTCCAGATCAACGAGTTCCACCTCGCCGCTCAGACGTTGGAGCACCACTCCAAAGGTGGCTGGTCGTTCGCTGGGGTTTTCGTTCAAACAATCTTCCAGCAACTGGGCCAGCGCTGGGCTCAGGCTTTTCCAGTGCTTGAGCAAGGGAGAAGTGGTCTGAAAGAGGGCGAAACAACAGGTTTTGGCGAACGAGTAGATGTCCGCCTGTGGACCAACGGGGACACCGGGCAAACGGCCCATCTGTTCGGGGGAGCCGTAATCGAGCGTGCCCGCGATGCTGTCGCCATAAAGGGTCTGGGTGCGCTTGCTGGATCGTGCCAGGGAACGACTGCGATGCGCCAGTCCAAAGTCAATCAGGCGCACCTGCCAGGTGTTGTTGGTTCGTCGCACCAGCAAATTCGCCGGTTTCACATCGCGGTGGAGGATGTTCTTGCCATGGGCTGCCTGCAACGCCTCCGCCACCTTTTTCGCCAGATCGACCAGCGCCTCTTCCGCCAAGGGACCCTGCTGGGTCAGGTATTCTTCAAGAGTTATCCCCTCGAAATAGTCCATGACCAGGTAGGGACGCGAGCGATTCACCTTGTCGACAAAGTCGCAATCGCGCAAGCGGATGATGCTCGGATGTTGCAAACTATCGAGAATCTGGGCTTCACGAAAGATGTCATCGATGTCCTTGTCCAGGTCGTCCTGCAAGAGAGCCTTGATGACCAGCGGGCTGCCTGCGTTGCGATGTTTGCACAGAAAAGCCACGCCAAAGCCGCCCGCACCCAGAATGCGCACCGGCTGATATTTCCCCATCGGAAACGGGGAGAAGCGGCGATTGTCGAGCTTGACCGCCTTGATCAGTTCCTGCAACGCTCCGGGCCAGTCGCGCCGTTCCAGCGCGGCGCGATAGGCGTTGAAATGCGCCTCGGCCTGCATCGGGGCGTTCGTGACCAGGGTGGTGAGTTCCTGAAAGTCCTTCTGAGCGGCATCGAAATCTCCTGCCATCACCTCCAGCTTGCCCACCCCTTCGAGGAGTGCTGGCAATTCGGCGCGCTGTTCGGCTGACAGAGCGCGATAACGGGCGACGACTTCTTTCACCAGGCGCCGTTCGTTATCGCCACGAATCGACAGACTGTCGCTCGGGCGCAAGGGACGTTGTTGCAGCTGATGCTGTTCGAGCAACTGCAGAATGTTTTGCCCCAGTTGCTGGATCTGCTCGCGCTGTCCTTGCAACTCCTCGCGAATGTCCAGCACGGCATCGCGCGTTTCGACGACAACTTCCTTCACCTCGTCGAGCAACGATTCAAGGCGTTCACCCTGTTCGCTTAACGCCTCGCCCAGGGCGTTGAACCCCTGTTGCTGCGTGCCGGAAATCTGCTCCAGACGCGACCACGTCATTGACTGGAAGAGTTCCGCGTCGCTCTCGATCTGTCGACGGAAGAAAGTCTGGACGGCGACCACCAGCAGCGGATTCCCCGCGGCCGGACGCAGCTTGAGAAAGCGCGCCAGGGTGGGATACCCGGCCTGGTGCAAGCGCTCGGCCATCTGTTCGATTGTTTTCCAGCGTGCCTCGATCTGGCGTGCTGGTTCGCTCAGAAGCGCTACCTCGCCGGCCTGGTTGGAGACCGCCTGAAAATCGATCGCTTGCACCTCGAGCAGTCCAGCCTTGCGGGCGGCTCGGAGTTGGACCAGGGCTTCCTGTTTCTGGCGTGTGTCGAGCGCGGGGAGATCCTTCAGGGGCTGACTGTCGAGGAAAGTCTGAATCTGCTGGCGAAAGCTCCGCGCATCAGCGCTGGCGACCAGGCGCTGGCAACGTTCCCACCACCCATTGCCAGCGAGAGCGAGTTCAAGCGCCTGCCACGCCTGTTTCTGGGCTTTGTGCAAGGCGCGCTGCCAGCGCTGCTGGTGTTCGGTGAAGTGACCGAAGAGGAAGCGAGCAACTGCGCCGGCTCCCTTCCCCCCGACCGCCTCGGCCGCAGAGGGGAGGATCTGCTCAATGGCCAACACGGATAGTTGGTCCAGGATTTCCATCGTTGCATCCTCTCCGGTCAGATGTGCCCCAGGGATTGGATTGTGGCACGCCAGGCGTCGAACGGCAATGAGAATCGTCTGAGGGGATTGTAACAGGGAGGAGGGGGTGGAGTACAAGCGCGGTTGAAGAACTGCCGAACGGCCCGGTTCCCGCAGAGGAACCGGACCGTTGAAGAAGAGAAGAGGTGCTTAGCTTTTGAAGATGTCCAGCGGCGGGAAGCCATTCCCCAGAACGTCCTTGTGGGGAACGGCCAGCCACTGATCGAGGATGGCGGCATACACACGACGGAAATCGGTGTGATGCTTCAGATTGCCCATTTCGAGCCTGGTCAGGCTGGGGTGGGCTCCGACAATGCCGGGCTTGATCTTCCCCCCGATCAGGAACATGGGAGCCGCAGAGCCATGATCGGTTCCGCGACTCCCGTTTTCCTTGGCGCGCCGGCCAAATTCCGAGAAGGTCATGATGAGCAGGCGATCCTTGTGTCCACGCGCCGCCATGTCCTCGTAGAAGGCGTGAATCGCTCCGGAGAGTTCCTGCATCAGGGCGGCGTGCTGGGGTGCCTGGCCAGAGTGAGTGTCAAACCCGCCCAGCGACACGTAGAACAACCGCGCGCCGACCTCGGCCGTGATCAGCTGGGCGGCCAGTTTCAGTCGGCGTGCCAGCTCCGAGTCGGGATAGGTCGCCCTGGGTTGATAATTCTTGCCGATCTCCTGCAAGCGCCGACTGCTTTCATAGGTGCTGGTCGCGGTCCGTTGCACAAAATCGAGGAGCCCCGGCTTGGTCCCCTGCGTGCGAGCCGCGCCTTCGATGACAGCCTGCTGTGCTTTCTTGTCGGCTCCGCTGGCACTGGCCAGCTGCAACTGAAATTCCTGAAGTGTTTTGATTGACGGGACGCGCACCGGGGCGCCATCCAGCGCCAGCGGAGCCTTTTCGTTGTTGGTCTTCAGATGGAAGGAAGGCGTGGCCGGCATCTTCTTCAACGCCTTCCCCAGCCAGCCCTCGGTCAGTGTCTCGGCCGTACTCCCCGCCTGCCAGATGTCCATCGAGCGGAAGTGTGATTGATCGGGGTTGGGATAGCCCACTCCCTGAACGATGCAGAGCGCTTGCTTTTCCCACAATTTGGCCAGGCCGTCGAGATTGGGATGCAGGGCCAGCTCATCGTTGAGCTTTTTCACCTGGGCCACGGGCTGCGCCAGGGTGGGGCGGATTTTACGATATTCAGGATCCTTAAAGGGGATGACAGTGTTCAGACCGTCGTTGCCCCCACTCAGCTCGATGACCACCAGCAGGGTGTCCTTGGCACCGCTCTGGCTGGCCTGCGGGGCGGCCAGGGCGGTCCGGGAGACAAACCCAGGAACGCCCAGACCGAGGGCGACCAGGCTCGAAGTCTTCAGAAAATCGCGTCGATTGGCGGACATGATGACTCCTTCGCAGATCAGTCGAGCTGAAACTCGGGCAATGTCAGAACCAGATGACAGAGCGTGCGAACCCGGTTGTCGGTGATATCCTGAGCGGTCCAGTAGACCGGCACCGGCTGTTTGTGCGACCGTTCCATGTAGTCGCGCAACCGCTGGACATCGTCGGCGGGGACATCGTTTTGCAGGAAGAGTTCGAGGAAAAACTCCACCAGTTCGCCGTCGGCTTTTTTGTTGTGTTTGCGCGCCAGCACGGCGGGATCGCAGCGCTGCCCGAAACGCGCATCCTCCGTCGAGGTGATGGCCAGGGCCAGGTTTTGCCGGTAGAGCAGCGTTTGCCCATTGAGCCAGGTTTTGCCGCCATCCCACCCCTTCACCGAAGGCGGATTGAAGACATTCTGTCCCAGATCGGCGAGCGCGTCCACCAGCGTGACCGTGCCGATCCGGCCTTCCAGTCCGCGCACAATGCCCAGGGCAAAGTCGACCGGCGCCTTGATCCGTGTGCGATAAACCAGAGGGGAAAAGAAGAGATTGGAACGCACCACTGTTTCCACGACCTTGCCGAAATCGAACCCGCTCTGGCGAAATTGCCGGGCCAGCGGTTCGAGGAGCTCCTGGGTGGGTTCGATCGTTTCGCTCACCAGAAAGCGGAAGAGTTTGCCGAGGATGAAATAGGGTGCCGATTCCTGCTCCAGGCAGAGCCGGACAATGTCGTCGGGTTTCCAGTTCCCCTTCTGTTTGAAGACTGTTTTGGGGCTGTCGTCGTGCTGGGCCGCGGTGAAGAGCGCTGCGGGTCCCTTGACCGACCACCCCGTGAAAGCGCGAGCCGCTTCACGAATATCCTGTTCCGTGTAATGACCCCGCCCCAGGCTAAAGAGTTCCATCAATTCGCGGGCATAATTCTCGTTGGGGTTCCCCTTCTTGCTCTCCTTGCCGTCGAGCCAGACGAGCATCGCCGGGTCATACGACATCGCTTTGAGCATCTCGGCGAAATTGCCCAGCGCGTGCGTGTGGAGCAACTCGTACTGCTTGAGCATGTACGAGGCGTTTTGCACCTTGGCAAACGAGGTGGCGAAATGATTGTGCCAGAAGAGGGTCAGCTTTTCCTTGAGTGGATGGGGAGTGTAGAGCATGCGATAGAGCCACCAGGCGCTGGCCTGGGGCCCATTGTTGGCGCGGGCGATGCTCTCGGCCAGCCGCGCGGTTTCTTTCTCAAAGTCCGCCAGATGCGGTTCGCCGCGCAGCACGCGGGAGATCGTTTTATCTGCCCCCGCTTTCAGGGCTTGCTGCATCTGGGTATGGGTCGCGCCAAAGGTCGTGCGCCGCAAGAAGTGGCCCACCCGCTTCAGATCCCAGGGGACCTGGTCCGAGGGGACATACGGCTGCCACGCCCAGCGGGGGTCAAGTGCCTTGTCAGTCTGGTCAGCCATGGTGCTTTCCTCTTTCACTTCCCCAGGGAGAGGGTGATATCGTAGCGGGTTTCGTTGGGAAGGAACTCGGTCTGTGTTTGCAGCCCGCCGCTGGAGCGCAGCAGGTCGAGAAACGCCCTGGTTTCCTTGCGGGCCTGTTCAATGGGGACCGCCTGCCCGAGGATGGTTTGAGTAATCAGTTGATCCTCGGTCTTGTGCAGGTAATCTGCAACACCCGAACTAAAAAATTTCATCCGCGAAGTTGCCCGCGCGCCGCGCTTTTTCGAGCGGGTTTCCTGTTCGAGTAAATCCGCCAGTTCGCGAGCCAGTTCAAAGGTGGAACAGAATGCGAATTGCTTCCCCACCACGACCAGACACGGGCTGAAGTTAAAACGGATGTCGTTGACGTCCTCCTTCACCTCGCGTTTCTCCGAGAAACGATACCCGATGATCTCGTGGTCTTTATATTTCTCTTCGATCAGGCTCATTCCAAATTGCAGGGAGCCGACAAGGCCAAGCCCACGCAGAGGCGGTTCAACGGCCTCGCGAAATCGTACCGGGTCGCGCACCTCGGTGACGAAGGCGAAGGCGGGGAGCGGTTGCTTGGTCTGGCGCTTGTAGCCGCTTGTTTGCTGGGCGACGGCAACAAAGCGATGATAGGCACCGGCCTCGTTCAGCACCTTGCTAAACTGGAGGTTGGAGAGAATCTTGCCGGAATTGTTGTCGAATTCTTCCAGTCCCTTCACCTCGTCCTTGCCAAACAGTTTGTGTCGATCGAGCCAGAAACGCGACAGATCGAGGTAGAAACTGTAGCTGAAGAGAGCGCCTTTTGGTTCGAGGAGGGGACGCGAGCCAGGTTCGTTGCCGGACGGCCCATTGAGTACCTTGTCGACCCACATCCCTTCACGCCCGGCGGGGAGACGGACGGACAGCTTGACCTGGTTGCCTTCTCGGTAGAGCCCGGCGGCGACAAACGGAGTGCGCCCGAGCACATCAACATAAGCGCCGAAAAGGACCGTGACAGCCGGGTCCCGCGGAGTCTTGTAAAACTCATTGGCGCCTGGTTGCTGGCGTACCTTTTCCATGTTGACCCACAGAGTGGCCAGTGATTTTGGCGGCAACACCTTGTGAGCCTGGGTGAGGCTGGGATTGTCGAGCGCGCTCTTTTTGGTTTTTCCTTCCACACGATCGATGGCGGCATGAAGAACGCTCACCTGATTGCTGATCAGCAGCGTGGAGTGGACGGCAGCGGCATGAAACTCCTTGCCCAGGTGATGGGTGGCGATCTTGCCGTAGGTGTCGTGATCAACCCTGGCTCCGGATTCCTGGCGTGCGACTTCCTGCTCGAGCACCTTGAGAGCAAGTTGCGCAAACGCTTGCACGGTCTTCTCGTCTTTTCCCTGAACGATGAGCAGGGCAGGACCGGGCTGCTTGCCGATCTCGGTGGCGAGGGCAACTCCCCCTCCGGCGATCTGGTCGAGCAGTTCCGGCCACTTCGCACCAAGTTCGCGCTCAAAATAGCCAACCATCTGGCTCAGACGGCGGGCCTGGGTGGACTGGGTGAGTTCCTTGATGCTTTCGATCGACCGCAACTGTTTCCATTGCTCGATCGTGGTGAACGCCTCCGCAAGATGGCGCGCGTTGGCGGTTTGCACCACAATGTCCGCGGTCTCCGGGATGGCACGCAAGGGGGAGGGGAGTTCAGCGGCAGACAGGTGGGTGGTGCTGCAGAGCCCACAGCCAATCAGAAGGAGGAGCGTCGCGGAACGCATGGGGGCTTCTCCAGAAGAAGTTGAACGAAACTCACGCTCGCTTTGCTTACAATGAATACTCCCGGGTCGGCCCGTGGGTTTCGAGAAGAATTCCGCCCTTCTTATGAGAACGAACCACTCTCCCATGCGCACTTTGACATTACGAGGCGAGCACATTACCCTGGCTCAGGCGCTCAAGGCGATCGGACTTGCCGACACGGGCGGGCAGGCCAAACAGATGATCCGGCTGGGACAGGTGCGCGTCAACAGCGTGGTGGTCACTCAGCCGGGGCGCAAACTGGTGGTGGGGGATAAGGTGTGGCTGGCCGGGGCAGACGAGTTTCAGGTGGTGGCCGGGGTGGTCGAGGGTGGTGATGACTCCTGAGGAAACCCCTGCGGACTCGGTCTCGCGTCGACCCACCTGGGTGCAGGTGCTGGCGCTCACCTGGCCGGTTCTGGTGCAGCAAGCCTTGCAATACGTGGTCAGTCTCTACGATTCCTGGCTTGCGGGCCGGTTTCGTCCCCCGGAGGGCGATCATGTGGCGGCCCAGGCCGCGCAGACCACCGCCATCTACCTGGGGTGGTTTATCTCCAGCTACACCGTGCTGGTCACCGTGGGGAGCACGGCACTGGTGGCTCGCTGCATCGGCGCGGGAGATCGACGCAATGCCATCCACGCCACCAACCAGTCCCTCCTTCTCGCCTTGTGGATCGGCCTGCTCGGCTCCGGGGCGGGGCTGCTCCTGTTGCCGCACGTGGTCGAATGGTTGCAGCTGCGTGGCGAGGCGGCTGCTTTTGCCCTCGACTATCTCCGGCCTCTCTTTGTCCTCCTCGTCTTCCAGGTGATCGAGATGGCCGGGATCGCCTGTCTGATTGGGGCGGGCGATACCCGCCTGAGTTTGTGGGTGCTTGGCGGAGTGGCACTGATTAACATGCCGCTGGCGTGGGGGTGCTACCAGGGAATGGGCCCCCTCCCTCCGCTCGGCTTTCAGGGAATCGCGATCGGCACGGCTCTGGCGCACACGGTCGGATGCCTGACCGTTCTGATTGTGCTCTCCCTGGGGCGAGCCGGGTTGCACCTTGACCCAGGCCAGCTCTGGCCCGATCCACCCCTGTTGCGTCGGCTTTTGCGCATCAGTGTGCCGGCCTCGGCGGATAGCCTCCTGGCCACGGTTGGGCAGCTCTTTTTTCTTGGTATTGTCAATCGGATGGAGAACAACGATTACAGTGCCGCTCATGGGATCGCGCTGCGCTGGGAGGCGATCAGCTATCTCGCCGGAACTGCCTTTGGCACGGCGGCGATGACGGTGGTGGGACAGAATCTGGGGGCGCGCCGCCCGGACCAGGCCGCGCGCAGTGCCTGGACCGCATTTGGGCTGGCCGCGCTGGTGATGTCGCTGTGCGGGGTGGTCTTCTACCTGCTGGCACCAGATATGTTCGCTCTCTTTTGTCCTTTTCCCGAGCAACAGGGAGTGATCCAGGCAGGGGTGCCGGTCCTGCGCATCGTCTCCTTTGCAATGGTTCCGCTCGCCTGCACCATCGTGTTTACCGCCGCGCTGCGCGGCGCGGGGGATACTCGTGTTCCGGTGCTCTTTTCTCTAACGGGCTTCTTCCTGGTTCGCGTTCCTCTCGCGTATGTGCTGACCAGTTCCACGCTCGATCTGGGGATCTTTGGAATCCATGCAGGCGCCAATCTCGGGCTTGCGGGCGCCTGGCTGGCCATGTGTGCCGATCTGCTCCTGCGCGGCACCTTCTTTCTGCTGCGCTTCCTGGGCGGCCGTTGGCAGCACATTGAGGTTTAAGCGCGACTGCTAACCTTCACTCCCCTTGGTGGACATTGGTACAATGTAAGGGAGAGGGAGGTCAAGATGGAAAATGCTACCATTGCGCGACTGTTGCTGGAACACGCCAACCATTTGAGCAAAAACACCCGTGCGCTCTATCGCATTCGTGCCTATCGTCAGGCGGCGAACGTGCTCTGGCGCTTGCCACGCTCGGTGGAAGAGATCTATCGCGTTGACGGGAGGGCGGGGTTGGAGGCAATCCCGGGGATCGGTGCGCATCTCGCTTACACACTGGAAACGCTGCTGCGCACCGGTGAATTTCGCACGTTGAACCCCTACGAGGGGTCGATGGATCCTACCCACACCTTTCTGAGTTTGCCGGGAGTCGGCGCGCGCCTGGCGGAACAGCTGCAGGATGATCTGGGGCTGACGACTCTGGAAGAGCTGGAGGAGGCGCTGGCGGATGGGCGTGTGGAACGGCTGGGAGTGGGAGTCACTCGGCGGGAACGATTGCGCGAGGAGATTCAGCGACGATTGCACGCAGCGCGGACTGCCGAGCCGAAGGTCAGCGCCTGAGCAGGGCTGGCCTTCGGCCTGGAGTGTCAGGAAGTCCGGCCCTCAAACCGGCTCGATGCTGGTGGTCAGATTTCGGGTGGCAAATTGTTCGACGAAGAATTCAGCCCGTTCCTTGTAGGTGGTCAAGAGAATGGACCGCCCGCAATGGTGGGCTTCCCACATCTTGTGGGTGGCTTCCGCACGGCAGAACCGCGTTAACTCCATCACCGTGCGAACCACAAACATCAGGTCGTTGACGTTGTCGTGGTGAAGAATGACTTTGTAACGGGGGAGCTGGCGCCTTTGCGGCTCGCTCTGAGTACCAACTTTCCTCGGACTCGACCAGCGTGAAACCCTGGAATTATGGGGATTAGGCTGGTTCATGAGAGTCCCCCTCACCCTGGAACGAGGTTTACTCCCCGGCGGGAAGGCCGGACAGGCGGAGAGTCACTTGCTGCTAGAATTGTACCTTGTCCCTTCGGACTCTCCACTGCGATCACTCGCAGACTCCATGAAGAATCGGTGGAGTGATACCATCCGTATCGTTTGGGAGGACGCTAACTGAGCAAATCTTCGAACAACCCGGATGGCCGCCCAGCAAGCGTGAAGCGAGCGCTGGCCGGTTTCGTGCCAACTCTCAGGAGGGCGCGCCTCACAGAGGCACACATCGCAAGAAACCACCCATTTCAGAAGATTCTATTGCATAAGCGGTTGTGTCAGAAAGGATGAGCCCAGACTCCGTCGCTTCGCGTCAATCGTCCCGTCGATCGCGAAGCCAGGCGATCTTTTCCTTCAGCGCTTCCTCCTCCTTGCCAACCCGATCGCACAGGGCCTGGTATTCCTCGATGGCAAAGGCCAGAGCGGCCCGGTGAGAGGCAGACGTCGATCCCGGAGCGAGTCGGCGGAAGCAGTCGCTGCCGGTGATCTCCCCTTTCTGATACAGCTGCAGGGTGCGATCGGTCTGCCAGGTGGCCAGCAGATCGTCGATCGCCTGCTCCTGTTCTCTGGCCGAATGCGCTGGTTGCCACACCAGCGGTTTTCCGGGCTCGGCCGAGGAAAGGGTGATCGTGTGATACCCGCGCCGATACAGCCGAACCAGCACGCGATGTTTGGTCTGACCTTCAAAGCAGAGCGCGATGCAGTGCCAGATCCACGCGGAATCGAGGGCTACCTGCGTCTGTCCTGGAACGCGGTTTTTCCCCTTGAGGGAGAGCGGCGAGAGAGTGTAGCGATCATGCTCCTCAACATCGATGCAGTTGGTTTGATCGAGCACATCAACGCGGAAGGCATGCACCTCTTCGGGGCTCTCCGTGAGGTCTACCGCCGCGACGTGATCAACGGTGGGATAAGCCAGGTAAAGGGGGACACAACCTGCCGTGGCCAGAAGCAGCAAACCGATCAGCCAGGGTCGCATGGCCGTCTTCCTCCGCGCTCTTCCAGGCCATCCAGAACCACGCGGTGCGTATACTACAGGGGCAGGGTGAGTGCAATCACAACCGGGGTCCGGTAGACGAGGCGGGCCGCGGCCATAGAGTAGACAGTGGTTTACGACACGAGTGGGCCGCCTCGTTCAGTGTCCTGTCCCTCCAGCGAGAGTTCCCGACCATGCACAAGTTGATTCTGCTCCGCCATGGTGAAAGTGTCTGGAACAAGGAGAATCGCTTCACGGGCTGGACCGACGTCGATCTCTCCGAGCAGGGCCGTGAAGAAGCGGCACGTGCGGGGAAGGCCTTGCGCGACGCCGGTTTTACCTTTGACCTCGCCTATACCTCGGTCCTGAAACGGGCGATCCGCACACTCTGGATCACCCTCGATACCATGGATCTGATGTGGATTCCGGTCTACAGGGACTGGCGCCTCAATGAACGCCATTACGGAGCCCTGCAGGGGTTGAACAAGGCCGAGACGGCAAAGCAGTTTGGCGAGGATCAGGTGAAGATCTGGCGGCGCAGTTACGACGTTCCCCCGCCACCCCTGGAGGAGAGCGATCCCCGCTACCCCGGGCTGGATCCCCGCTATGCGAGCCTGACTCCGGCGGAACTCCCCAAAACCGAGTGCCTGAAAGATACCGTGGCGCGTTTTCTCCCACTCTGGCACGAGACGATCGCGCCGACGATACGGGCGGGCAAACGCGTGATCATAGCCGCTCACGGCAACAGTTTGCGTGCGCTGGTAAAATATCTCGATAACATCAGCGACGAGGACATCGTGGAACTGAATATCCCCACGGGCGTCCCGCTACTTTATGAACTCACTGCCGATCTCAAGCCGATTCGCCACGAGTACCTGGGCGATCCCGAGCAGGTGCGCAAGGCGATGGAAGCGGTCGCCAAGCAGGGGAAGGCCAGGACCTGAACCGGAGGACGAAGATGCACGAGAAAGCCACGTTTGCCGCGGGGTGTTTCTGGGGCGTCGAGGCGGCTTTCCGCCAGATCAAGGGAGTGCTGAGCACTGCGGTGGGCTACGAGGGCGGTCATACGCAAGCGCCCACGTATCAGGAGGTCTGCACCGATCGGACGGGCCATGCCGAGGTGGTGGAGGTGGAGTTCGACCCGGCGCAGGTTAGTTACGACGACCTGGTGCGGGTGTTTCTCGCCAATCACGACCCGACTCAGGTGAATCGTCAAGGTCCCGACGTTGGCACCCAGTATCGCTCGGCGGTTTTCTATCACACCCCGGAGCAGGAACAGAAAGCCCGCGCCGCGCTGGCGGCCCTGGAAGCCAGCGGCAAACTGCGCCGGCCGATTGCCACCCAGGTGGTGCCGGCCAGCACCTTCTGGCGGGCGGAAGAATATCATCAGCAATACCTGGAGAAACGTGGTCTGTCTCACTGTCATCTGTGAGAATCGAGCCAAGGCACTGCACACCTTTGAGGGGACATCATGGCAACTGCCACTGCGACACAGCAGCGGATGTTTATCGACGGACAGTGGGTCGCCGCCGCGGATGGCCGCACCCTGGGAGTGATCAACCCCGCGACCGAGGAGGTCATTGCCGAGGTCGCCTACGGCGGGCGTGCGGAAACGCGCCGCGCCCTGGAAGCCGCCGCGCGGGCCATGCCTGGCTGGATGAAACAGAGTGCCTGGGATCGCGCCAAGGTCCTGAAGAAGACCGCCGATCTGATGCGCGAACGGGTGGACACCATCAGCCGCACCCTGACCATGGAACAGGGCAAACCGCTCCCCGAAGCCCGGGCCGAGGTTTTGCACTCTGCCGATACCTTTGAGTGGTTTGCCGAAGAGGGGAAGCGCGCCTATGGCCAGGTGATCCCCAATGCCCTGCCGGGCAAACGCCATCTCACCATGAAGCACCCGGTCGGCGTGGTGGCGGCCATCAGTCCCTGGAATTTCCCGGTCACTCTGCAGGCACGCAAGATCGCGCCGGCGCTCGCCGCGGGATGCACCATCGTTTGCCGCCCGGCCAGCCAGACGCCTCTGTGTCTGATCCAGGTGTTCCAGTGCCTGATCGATGCCGGTCTTCCCCCGGGGGTTGCCAACGTGGTGCTCGGTCCGGCCCAGGAGATGGCCGATGAATTCCTGGAGAACCCCATCTGTCGCAAGATCTCCTTCACGGGATCGACCGAGGTGGGCAAGCAACTGATGCGGGGCTGTGCCGATCAGGTCAAGCGACTCAGCCTGGAACTGGGCGGGCATGCACCCTTCATTGTTTTCCCCGATGCCGACCCTGAGGTTGGAGCGAAGATCGCGGTCACCGGGAAATTTCGCAACAACGGCCAGGTGTGCATTGCTCCCAGTCGCTTTTATGTCCACAAGGACGTGGAGAAGAAGTTCACCGAGGCGACGGTCGAGGCGGCTCGCGCCCTGAAACTTGGCAATGGCCTCGATGCCGGCGTGGAAATCGGGCCGATGTTCGAGAAGAAAGCCCTGCAGAGCACGCAGGAGTTGATCGACGACGCCCGGCAGTGCGGCGCCAGGATTCTTACCGGGGGCAAGAAGAGCGATCGCTTCGACAAGGGCTATTTCTTTGAGCCGACCGTGCTCACTGGCGTTCCGGGGAGTGCGAAGCTCATGACCGAGGAACCCTTTGCCCCGGTCATGCCGGTACTCGACTTCAGCAAGATCGACGAGGTCATCCAGCAGGCCAACAGCACGCGTTATGGTCTGGCCGCCTACGTGTTTACCAACGATCTGAGTGTGGCCTGGAAGATGGCGGAAGGGCTGGAGGCCGGGATCATCGGCATCAACGATCCGGTCCCCGCTGCCCCGCAATGTCCCTTCGGCGGTATGAAGGAGAGCGGTCTGGGACGCGAACTCGCCCACGAGGGGCTGGAAGCGTATCTGGAAACGAAGTATGTCGCTCTCAAACTCCGTGATTGAGACGGGAAGTGCATCAAAGAAGGAGCCGAGGACACGACGTGGGGTCCTCGGCTCCTCTTCGTTTTAACTGGCGAGACGTTTGGATTCTTCGAGAGGGGGTTCCATGGAATTGACCGCTCCCTCATAGCGATGAAAGACGGTGCGATGCGGGAACGGGATTTCAATTCCCAGTTCATCAAAGCGCCGTTTAATGCGGCGGAGCATCTCTCGTTTGATCAGCCACTGCTTCAAGGGCCGCGTTTTAATAACAAACTTGATCACCACCTCGGAATCGCCAAAGGCATCGACCCCGAGCATCTCCAGATCGTCGAGGATGTAGGGACTGTAGGCCGGATCCTGGCGGATCTCCTGGCCGATGCGCTTGATCACCTGCATCACATGGTCGGCATCTTCCTTGTACGCGACCCCAACTTCAAAGAGGGAGCGCGACCAGCCATAACTGAGATTGCTCACCGTGTTGATGGTACCATGTGGGATAAAATGAACCACCCCTTCCAGATCGCGCAACACCGTGACGCGCAGCGTTAAGCGCTCCACCTGCCCGACGGTCTCACCGATTTTGACGACATCGTTGATACCGTACTGATCTTCCATCAACACCATGAACCCAGAGAAATAATCCTTGATCAGGTTCTGCGCGCCGAACGCAACCGCCAGGCCCATGACGGCTGCTCCGCCCATGAGCGGAACAATGGGGATGCCGACGGCGTCCATCATCATCAGGGAGCCGCCTCCAAAGATCAGGATGGCGGCAGCGTTGCGAAAGACGCTCACCAGGGTCTGTGCCCGGTTTTCACATTCTCGCTCGGTGCCGCGCCGGCTGCACAAAAGCACATGAACAATCCGCCGGCTCCCCAGTTTCACAAACAAATGCAACAGGATCATCGAGGCCAGGATGACCACCAGTTTCACGCCATGATCGAGCAGCCATTGCAGGATATTGCGGAGCGTGAAAGGGTTTTGCAGGTCGCTCACCAGTTTGTCGGCAGCCTCGGCTTCTTTCTTTTTCAGCTCGGCTTCCTCGGAGGCAGCCAGCTTTTCGCTTTGTAGACTGGAGAGTTCTTCCCGGAGATCGTGCAAGCGCGCCGTGGTCGCCCGGATCTCGTCGTGGGTTTCGCCTGCGCGCGTGGTAATCTTCTGGAGAATCTCGGCCAGGCGCATCAACTCCTGCTCTGGCGCATGCCCCGCGATCTTCTTCCGCTGTTCAGCGGCGATCGCTTCGTGGCTCTTTTGTAGCTGTTGGGCCCGTTCCTGGGCCAGTTTCAGGAATTTCTCCTCGATGTCGATGTTCTTTTTCAGCGCTTCGAGTCTTTCACTGAGCGTTCTGGCTTTCTCCCGAGCTTGCTTGGCTTCGCGCTCCTTGGTCTGGGCTTCGAGCCGAGCTTTTTCCAGTTCCTTGTTGATCGGTTTGCCAGCCTCCTCTGGAGAACCGCCCATGGCGGAGGCTCCTGTCGCGCTCCCCGCCTGGGAGCTGCCGCCCTCGCCTCCTGCCAGGTTGGCCGACCCGGTCGCCTGGCCGCCTTGCATCGCCGCATTGCCAGTCGCCTTTTGCCGGCTCTGAGAATCGTCCTTGACCGGTCCCATAAAGGGGGTATCGGGGGTGGCAGGCCGGACTCCGCCGCTGGGCGCGAGCAGACGGGCGAGTAGTTGCTCGTCCTGTTCAATACGCAGCGGCAGGAGAGTGATCTTTTCCTGCATCGCCTTGCGTTCCTGGATAGCCAGGTTGAAGCGGTCGCGCGCCCGTTCCCACTTTTGCCGCAGTTCGTCCCATTCCTCTTCCATGTCGAGTGCTTGCTGCGATGGGCCGACCATCTTGGACTTGTTGATCGTCTTCTTGACTTCCTGCCACTCGCTGTCGGTTTTCTGGAACCAGGTCTGGATGCGGTAAAACTCGCTATTGGGATCGTCAAGTTGTTGCTTGAGCGCCTGGAGTTCTTTCTTGTCGTTGTCGATCGAACGTTGCAGCCGGGCAATCCGTTCCGCATCGGAGAGTTTCTCGTTGGTGGAGGGAAACAGCGGGGCTGAAGGGTTTCGTTCCGCGGGAATCGTCGCTACTCCGGTCGCCTTGGCCGGCTTTGGGGTTGCCAGGGATGGAGCGGCAACCTTGGCGGTTGGGGTGGCCTTGGTGGCCTCGGGAGTGCGGGTGCGGATGACCGGGCCACCCTGCGTCGAAAATGCCGCGGGATCCGTGGGCGAGGCGGGTTGCGCCAGCGCCCACAAGCAGCACGTTAACGTCCAGACGACGGTTGGATTCATCTTCTCATTCCTGTCGGTCCGGGGGAGAACGGCACCTGTCGGGCAGGCATCATAGCCACTGGCCGGAGATGTGCCAGAGCAATTGCGACCAGAAAGGTGGTTAACGCGGGCTGACCTGGCAACCAGGGAAAAAGCGGTTGCCGATGTTTCCCTATCCGCTTTAGGATAACACAGGTCCCCTTCGATCCCGTCGCGGGGTGGGCAGTTGCTGTGGGCGCGTTTTCCTGGTCTGGTCACCGAGACCCTTAACCATGCTGATCGGTCAACAGCTTGGCCCGTTCCTGGTCGAAAAGGAACTTGGCAGCGGTGCCATGGGCACGGTGTATCGTGGCATCTACACCAAGACGAAACAGCGCGTGGCGATCAAGGTCATGGCGCCGGGGTTGATCGGCAACGAGCAGTCCCGCGCGCGCTTCACGCGGGAAGCGAATATTCTGAAGCAATTCAATCATCCCAACATCGTCCGCCTGTTTGCTACGGGGAAACACCAGGGACTGCTTTACTATGCCATGGAGTACATCGAGGGGGAATCGCTCGATCATGTCCTGGCTCGGCGGGGGCGACTCTCCTGGGAGGAGATTTGCACGTTCGGTCAACAACTCTGCTCCGCCCTGCAACATTCCCACGACCGCGGCGTGATCCACCGCGATCTGAAACCTTCCAATCTGATGATTCTCCCCGACGGGACACTCAAGCTCACGGACTTCGGGATCGCCAAGGATCTCGATGTGACCCAGTTGACGGAGGCGAACTGCACGGTGGGAACCGCCTCGTACATGTCGCCCGAACAGTGCCGCGGGGAACGTAATCTCACCAATAAATCAGATATTTATTCGATGGGTATTGTCTTCTATGAGTTGCTCACCGGACGCAAACCGTTCATCTGCGAAACGGTGATGGACATGTTCATGGCGCACGTGCAGGGGACATTCGAGCGACCCTCGCGCCTGGTGCTGGACGTGCCCAAGTGGCTGGACACCCTCATCTGCCAGATGATGGAAAAGAAGCCGGAACAGCGTCCGCTGAGTGCCGCGGTGATCGCCGCCAGCCTGAGCCAGGTCATGGAGAAGGTTGAAGCTCTGCAGAGCGCAGGGGTGGATGCCGCCCGGAAACGCACCATTGATCGAGCACCCGGCGACGCCCCCCCCGATCAGAAGGACCGGGAGGCCGCCCAGACGCTTCTGGGGAAGAAACGCAAGAAAAAGAAGCCGCGCGATCCCTTCTACACCAGGCTCTGGTTTCAGATCGTTGGCATCGTGGTTTTGGTCAGCGCCATGGGGGGGATTCTCTATGCCATCTTTGCTCCGCCCAGTCTCTCGGGGCTGTACCATCAAGCAGAGCGGCTAATGGCGTCGCAGGACCCAGAGGACTGGAACCGCGCGCGTTCCGGGCCAATCAGCGCGTATTTGAATCGCACGGGTCTGCCAGAGAATGACGAGACGCGCAAGATGCGCGAATGGGCGAATCGCGTGGATATGCGCGAAAAGGAGAATCTGCTGTCGCGCATGGTGCGAAACAAGAATGTCAAACCACAGAACGACATGGAAGCGACAGCGCTGGAAGCGGTCCGCGCCGAGGAGGTTGGCGATCTGGGCTCCGCAGCGCACAACTGGCGCGAGGTCAAGGAGAAATATCAGAACGAGGGCGGCGCACGCCCCTGGATGGCTCTGGCCGAGCGGCGTCTCGTGGAACTTGACCAGGTTCCGCAGCGCGTGGCACTGCTCCGCAAATGGGTGCATGACACGCAGGAGCTTGGCTATCCCCCTCCCGAGATTCAAGCTCCCTTGCAAAAGCAAGCCTTCCTGGCCATGCGCTATGAACGCTTCGGCGATCTCTTTGCTGCCGAGCATGCGTGGGCACAGATGAAGACAGAAACGGAAAAAAATCTGGACGAGCGCCTCTGGTTTCTGGTCGCCTCCTCGCGCGCCCGTGATGTCGAGGGCCGACGACCCAAGGAAGGGAAGGATGCCCGCAAGGATCAGATAGCTTATGTTCAGGCCGAACTCACGCGGGCCGAACAACTCCAGCAAAGCGATAGTTTTGCTGCCCGGAAGTTGCTCCTGGAGATTGCCAGCCTGTACGAGACCAACACCGACACCGAGCTGCAACAACTTGGGAAAAAAGCGCGCGAGATGCTGCAGAAAAAAAACTCGTGAGAGAGAGTCCCGAAACCGTACCATCTTCTCCAGGATGGCGCGCGGATGGAAACGTGGACACGCCCCGACGAGGGCGCGCACGGCGTGCTCTCCCAACCTGGATCTCCTAGCTGGAACCCACCATGCCAGTTCCTTCTCGTGTTCGCAGTCAGCAAGCCTTTGCTCGGGCCTGCCAGGTCATCCCTGGGGGGGTGAACAGCCCGGCCCGTGCCTTTGGTGGAGTGGGAGGCAACCCCCTCTTCATCGACAAAGGCGAGGGGGCGTACCTGCACGATCTCGACGGTCATCGCTACCTCGATTTTGTGGGTTCCTGGGGGCCGCTGATCCTGGGCCATGCGCACCCGCGCGTGGTCGCGGCCATTGAGCAAGCGCTTCGTCGCGGCACCACCTACGGGGCTCCGACCGAGAGCGAAACCGAACTGGCGGAATTAATCATCCAGGCAGTTCCCTCGATCGAGATGGTGCGGCTGGTCAGTTCCGGGACCGAAGCGGCCATGAGCGCCATTCGGCTGGCCCGCGGCTCCACGGGCCGCGAGGTGATCATCAAGTTCGCCGGCTGTTATCACGGGCATGTGGACAGTCTGCTCGTCGCCGCCGGTTCGAGCGCGACCACCCTTGGAGTGCCGAACAGTCCCGGAGTGCCTCGTGGCGCCGTCGCGGACACCCTCGTCCTGCGCTACAACGACACCCAGGCGCTGGAAGATGCCTTTCGCACCCAGGGAGCGCGCATTGCGGGGGTGATTCTGGAGCCTGTCGTCGGCAACATGGGGTTGGTGATTCCCACGACGGAGTTTCGGAGTGCCCTGCGCCGTCTCACACACCAGCATGGCGCTCTGCTGATCTACGATGAAGTGATGACGGGGTTTCGCCTGGCCTATGGGGGCGCCCAGGAACTCTTCCAGGAGATGCCCGATGTGACGGTGCTCGGCAAGATTGTGGGCGGCGGATTGCCGCTGGCCGCCTATGGCGGGCGGGCGGAGGTGATGAAGCAGGTGATGCCCGCGGGTCCGGTTTTTCAGGCTGGCACGCTCTCGGGGAATCCCCTCGCGGTGGCGGCCGGGATCGCCACGCTGCGCGAACTGCGCGAGCAGGCGCCGTATCCCTACCTGGAGCAGCTGGGGCAGAGACTTGCCACCGGACTGATCCAGGCGGCCAAAGCGAGTGGACTGCCGCACCAGCTCGCGCGCGTCGGCAGTATGTGGACGCTGTTCTTCAATCCCGATCCGGTGACGGATTACGAGGTAGCGAAGCGGAGCGATACTGCCCGGTTTGGCCGTTTTTTCTGGGCGATGATGAATCGGGGCTGCTATCTTCCGTGCAGTCAGTTCGAGGCGGCGTTTCTGATGACTGTGCACACCGAGGCCCAGATCGATCAGACCCTCGCGGCCGCTCGTGAGGCGCTCGCAGAGATCGGCTAAACTCTCCCTTCCGCGGGCGAGGAAGAGGACATCCCTCGCCCGCGCTCTGCAATTGTGCAAGAATCAGCGCTCCAGGGCGACGGTGCTGCGCGCCTTCAAGATCCCCTTTTCCTCGGGGTCGAAGATCCGGTACGCGTACAACTTGATCCGATCGTTCACCAGGAACCAGGCCAGAGAATAGCCCCAGACAAACAACGCCCATTTCCACCCGAGCGGAGGCATCAAGCCAAAGGGACCATAGACCGCGATCAACGTGGCGATCAACTGGGTGCCAACCACCGCGAGCACGAGAAGGCGCGCGGGGTGAATGGACCAGAACGGGCCTCGTGTTCGAGTGACAAAGATCGTCAGGTGCCCTGCCACGGAGAGCTTCAAATAGATCAGCGTTTGAATCGTGAGTCGATCGAGATGAAAAACGCGCTCGCCCAGGTAAAAGAGACCAAACGAGGCGAGCACTCCCATCAGGCCAAGAACCGAGGCGAGGCCTAGAACAACAGGCATTTGCCACCGCTCTGGCGTTTGCTTGTAATGCACCCGATCATAAGCGATGGAGAGGATGGCCCCATCGTTCAGCAGAGCGAGCAGGACGATCATGACCGCGGTCACGGGGTAGAAGTTGAACACCAGGATGGACAACGTCATGAAGAGCAGCACCCGCACGGTCTCGGCAATGCGGTAGATGGCGTAGCTATTCATCCGTTGAAAGATCTTTCTACTCTCCTTAATGGCGTCGACGATGGTTGCTAACCCAGGGGCGAGGAGAACGATAGCAGCGGCGGCACGCGCGGCATCGGTGGCACCGGAAACCGCGATCCCAACGTCTGCTTTCTTGAGCGCTGGGGCATCGTTGACCCCATCCCCCGTCATCCCGACGATGTGACCGCGGTTCTGCAGCGTCGCGACGATGTGGTATTTGTGTTCAGGAAATACCTGGGCGAAGCCGTCCGCTGCCTCGACGGCCTCGCGTAAGGCTTCTGTTTCATGCGCCTTCGTCTCCTCAAATGCGCTGGCATCGAGGATGGTGGGGCCCAACCCCACCTGGCGCGCGATCTCTTTGGCGATGGCAACCTGATCTCCCGTTACCATCTTCACGTCCACCCCCATCTCCCTTGCTGTGGCGATCGTGCTTTTCGAATCCTGCCGCGGAGGATCATAGAGCGGGAGCAAACCCAGGAATTGCCATTCACCGGCAGCTTTCGCGCGGGCGACTCCAAGCGAGCGAAAACCACGTGAGGCGAACTGAGTCACCGCCTCGTCGACCTGTTGGCGAATCGTGTCGGCATCTCTGGCGAGCGCCAGGATCACCTGCGGGGCACCCTTGGTTACCGTGCACTCCCCTCCGTCTGGTGCCTGAACCGTTGCTTCCGTCCGCTTATGTACCGGATCAAACGGTTGAAAGTGAAGCACACGGTAGCCCGGCAGGTTGGCGCTCGCTGGGACTTTCCCGAGCACGGCCAGATCAATGGGATCTTGATCCTCCCCGCGCGAGGCGAGGGCAGCGCTCAGAAGAAGTTCTTCGCGGGAAACACCGGGAAGGGAAAAAGGCTCCCCGAGGGTAAGCTGATTCTGGGTCAGCGTTCCGGTCTTGTCCGAACAGAGGAGGTCCATGCCAGCCAACTCCTCGATCGAGACCAGCCGGCTCACAATCGCCTGCTTGCGGGCCAGAATCCGGGCACCAGCGGCCATGGTCACGGAAAGGACCGTTGGCATGGCAACCGGGATGGCGGCGATGGTGAGAACCAGGGCAAATTCCACGGTCTCCAGAATGGGGTCTTCACGAAAGAGCGCGACGGTGAGAATAAGCAGGACAAGCACCAGCGCCAGGACGATCAGGTAATCGCCGATCTTGATCACTGCCTTCTGAAAGTGGCTTACTGTGTGAGCACTCTCCACCAGTTGTGCCGTTTTGCCGAAGTAGGTGTGTTGTCCGGTCGCGGTCACGACGGCATCGATCTCCCCCTGGCGGATGATCGACCCAGAATAGACCGTTTCCCCCGGCTGACGCGTCACCGGGAGCGACTCGCCGGTGAGAGCAGACTGATCCACTTCCAGCGGCTCGCCTGCGAGCAAGCGCGCATCCGCCGGGACGATATCGCCCAGACGCACACGGATCAGGTCACCAGGCACGAGTTCCCGGGCCGCGATCGACTTCCAGATCCCGCCTCTCTGCACCTTCGCCTTCAAGGCCAGCTGTGCCTTGAGGGCGGCGATCGCGTTGCCCGCTTGATATTCTTCCCAGAAGCCCACCACGGCATTGGCGACCAGCAAGGCGAGAATGATGCCGAAATCCGCCCAGTGGCCCACGATCGCCGAGAGAACGACCGCCACCTCGATCATCCAGGGGATTGGTCCCCAGAACGCGCCCAGAAACTTGAGCACAGGATTGACTTGCTTCTCAGGCAACTCGTTGTATCCCTGTTCCCGAAGGAGCCGCAGGGCTTCTTCCTCACTCAGGCCGGGAGCAGCACCGGAGGAAAGATCGGGTGGGGAGGAGGGAGCAGGAGCGGTCGAGGTGTTGGGTACAGTAAGCGCGGTGGATGGCTGAGTCATGGGTGTGGTTCCCTCTCAGAAAGATGGTTGATTTGGCAGCCCGAAACTCCTTGACAAGATGAGCGGGATGAACAAGAAAACTCTGCTCCAGGGCGAGAACGTGGAGAAGGCTACTCTTCGTCGCCGTCGTCTTCGAGGCGGAAGGAGGCACTGATGGCGCGCAGCACGGGTTCGTATCTCTCCAGATCGAGGTCACTGGTCTGGCAGAGAACCAGCACTGTGCCGCAGGAGGTGTGGAACGAGCGCGTCCAGCAGGTGTTCGTCAGATCGAGGCTGAAGAACTGAATATCGTGGCCAAGGGCGGGTTGTCCAGCCAGACTCCCAACGTGTTCGACGGCATCCAGTTCGGGATAGTCCTCGCGCAGGGCAGCCAGCACGGTTTCTGCAACCATCACTGGATCAGGGCTCTCGTCGTCCAGGGCCACGGTCATGAAGGCAGTCCCCGGGCTGTAGAGCGAAACACTCCAGCCGTGGTCGTTCTCCTCCTGCTCGACGACCCAGGAATCCGGGTATTCGAAGATCAAATCGTCCTTGTGGAACAGTTTGGCCATGCGAGCGTCCTGGGGTTGTTACCTGGTTGTCAGGATGGCGGTTCGGTTCGCAGGAGCCAGGCGATTTTCGCTAGTTCCTCTTCTCCTTATCGTATAGAGTGCTACGGGAATCCGTAACCGGAACTTGTCGTGGTCCCACACGTCGGCCCAGCGGAGAGAATATCGCCATGCGCGTGAAATGTCCTGGGTGTCAAAATCACCTCGACCTTCCCGACAACCAGGGAGGACACCCGATCCAATGCCCCTATTGCCAGATGGCTTTGAAAACCCCAAATCCAACAGCAATGAGTGTGCTCGACGACGATCCTCCGCCCAGTCCTCCACCGGCCCAGCCGATCTTTATTGTCCAGGCTCACCAGAGTCGGCCGGGGTATGTGGATCCGGAAGAGGAGCGCGCCGATCGCCGCGAGATACGCGAAGAACGCGCCCAACTGCGCCGTGAACGGACCGAGGACCGATTTGAAAACAAGCTCGATCGCGACGTGGGGCGTCGCTCCAACCCGCTTGGATTAACGGGATTTGCCTGTGGGGCGACGGCACTCGTCCTCGTCCTCAGCGGCCTGCTGTTCCAGAACTACGACGCAGCCAAGGTGTATTTTGGGATGACTACTTGCCTGAGTTTCCCCGTCGCTGTGGTTGGCCTGATTACCAGCCTGATTGGGCTGGGCACCCGATCCGAATCCAACAAGAAGTTCGCCATCTGCGGGGCGATCATTGGGGGGATTCTGCTGCTAATCTTGATCCCAATCGCCTTTATCTCAAACAAGAACTTCCATTGATCGGGAGAGTCGAGAGTCGCGAGGGATGGACCGGGTGGGGTCTCGCTCCCCAAAGCTGCCTTGACAGTGATCGTAGCGTTGATTATTCCACCTCCGCCAATCGCACGATCATGACCACTATTCGGGCACAGGGTCCAACCCATGCAAGCAACGGACCAAATTTCGCCCGTCGCGCAGCGAGTCGCGGCGGTCATCGTGAGCCTGCTGTTGTGGAGTGGGGAGTGCCTTGCACAGCCCCAGAGCAGCTCCCGACGCCCGCTGATTGCCGACGTGATAGTTACCGGAAATCAGCGGATGCCGACCGAGAGTATCATGCGGCAGCTGCGCACACGAGCTGGCAACTATTACAATGCCGACACAGTTCAAGAAGATGTTCGGCAATTGATGAACACCAAGCAATTTGGCAACGTCCAGGCCAGCTTGACCAATCTTCCCGATGGGCGGGTCAACGTTTATTTCATGATCGTGGACTACCCCGGCGTGATCGAGGAGATCGTCTATCAAGGAGCGAAGAAGCTCAAACCAGATGAACTGGAGACATTAACAGGGCTGCGCAAAGGCGCGGCGATGAATCCGGTTGCCAACAAGATCGCCTGCCAGGCGATTGTGCGCCGCTATAACGAGAAGGGACGTCCTTTTGCTAGTTGCTCCCTCCTGGAGGGGATAAACCCGGGTGATCGACGCGTGGTTTTCAACATCACCGAAGGCCCCGAGGTTTATATCAAGGACATTCGCTTCACGGGCAATCAATGGGCCTCGGATGGGATTCTCAAGACGCACATCATGTCGTCGGAGAAATTTCTGGGAATTAGCCTGTTTAGCAAGCCGTACAACGCCGCGTTGGTCGATGTCGATGTGGACAAGTTGCGCGAATACTACCGTTCCTTCGGGTTTCACGACGTGAAGGTGGGGCGCGAACTCGTCTGGGAGAAGGACAATGAAAACGTCACTCTGGTCTTTCACATCGACGAGGGCTTGCGTTATCGGCTCAAAGAAACTCCTCAGCTTGATGGGGTGAAGAACTACGATCCGAGCGAAATTCAGCGGCTCGTTGATATTCATGCCGGCGACTATTACAACCAGGGCAACATCGACCGTGATGCCAACAAAATCAAGGAATATTACGGGTACGATGGACGCGATGTGCGTGTGCAGGATCGCGTGGTTTACACCGGGGCAGGGCAGTGTGCGCTTCACCTGGAGGTGAGCGAGCGTCCGCCAGCCCGGGTCGGGCAAATCTTTGTGGTGGGGAATGAAATCACACGGCAGAATGTAATTCTCCGCCAGGTTCCGCTCTACCCTGGGCAGTTGCTCGCCTACCCTGAACTGCGCGCTGCCGAGCGCAATCTGTCCCGTCTGAATCTCTTTGAAACGAACGGCGAAACCGGGGTGCGCCCCACTGTCACGGTGATGGATCCGGACAGTGATAGTGAATTCAAGGACATCCTGGTGTCGGTGCAGGAAGCACGTACGGGGAGTCTGCTCTTCGGGGTTGGTGTGAACTCGGATGCGGGTTTGACCGGCAGCATCGTGCTGAATGAAAGAAATTTTGATCTCTTCCGTGTCCCTACCAGTTTTGAAGATTTACTGAGTGGACATGCCTTCCGCGGTGCGGGGCAGGAACTCCGCATCGAGGCAGTCCCTGGTACGCAGTTGCAACGATACACGATGTCGTTCCGCGAACCCTATCTCTTTGATAGCCAGTATGGATTGACGGTTGGGGCCTATTACTACACCCGTCAATTCAATGAATATACCGAGACCCGACTTGGCTCGCGTGTGACCTTGAGCCGGCGGTTCGGTCAATACTGGACGGCGTCGGCGACCTCGCGTATCGAGCAGGTCGGAGTGTTCAACGTGCCCACGTATGCACCCAATGATATTCTCCAGGCCCAGGGCGAGAACTTTCTGCTCGGGTTGCGGGCCGGGTTGACGCGTGACAGCCGTGATTCGTTCCTGCGCCCCACCGAGGGCAGCATCGTTGATATGTCGTTTGAACAGGTACTTGGCGATCAGTCGTTCCCCCTGTTCACCTTTGATGTCAACAAGTACCTGACGGTGTACGAGCGGGCCGATGGAACGGGGCGGCACGTCCTCGCGATGCACAGCCAGGTTGGGTTGGCGGGGGGCAACACGCCGATCTATGAACGATACTACGGTGGTGGTTTCCGCAGTATTCGTGGTTTTCAGTTTCGTGGCGTGGGCCCAGACGTCAACGGGTTCAAGATCGGTGGGGATTTCCTCTTCCTGAACAGCCTGGAATATCAGGTGCCGGTGAAGGCGAACGACTCGATCTTCCTGGTGGGGTTTGTTGATAGCGGAACGGATGAGCCGACCGTGGAATTGAAGAACTATCGTGTAACCGCGGGTTTTGGTGTTCGCTTTGTGGTGCCGATGCTTGGACCGGTGCCCATCGCCCTGGACTTCGGTTTCCCGATCGTCAAGGCGCAGAGCGACAATACCCAGGTGTTCAGCTTCTGGCTTGGCTTCTTCCGTTAAGCCGAAGGCGGATGGCAAATCGAAGAGGCGATGGGATCAAAGCGTCCCGTCGCCTCTTCGGCTTTTCGGGGACCACGACCCTCTCAATCCTGAACCCTGGGCATCACCGCGCGGGGGTGAACTGTGAACCAGGGATAGGGTTGTCCGTTGTAATAGTAGTAACTGCCATGGGGCAGGTGCACAACCAGCGGACGGAAGTAGCCCTGACTATCCACCCCATAATTTTGCCACACATCATAGCGGTTTTGTCGGTAATACATGTTCCCCAGTGGGATCACCACCATCCTGGGGGGAGAAACGACCGACGGGGTCGGAGCAGGAAGCGGGGTGCTATTCTCCTGAGCGGAGATACTCCCGGAGGAGATGGCCACGAACATCAGCAGACCCAAACCGACGAGTTTGTGAAACATGGAGCAAGTCCTCCGGGGAGCGCTGGCAGTCCGGCGTTCGGACACAGACAAGGAATCCTCGCGCTATTCTGCCTTTTTTCTCTTACGCTCGGTGTGGAGGCAAGAAAAACCCGGTAGAGTTCGGCGAGCAATTCCTCTCCTTATCGACACAATCCGCGCAGACCGACCGCACAATGAAAGATGCCTCCCGGAGGACCAGGAGGCATGCAGGTTCATCCCCGAAGCGTCGAGGCAATGAGCTACTTCTTGACGGTGATCACGTCGCCCTTGTTCTGCGCGGCGCGGGGAAGAGGATCGCCATAGGCGGGATAGGCGAGCCGGGGCGTTCGGGTTGTGGTGCTGGTGAGCGAAACAACCCTGCTTTCCGAGGGGAGGCTCTGACGCGGAGTGTTACTCGGGGTGGCGCCGTTCTGAGGCAGCGGCACAGGGGAAGACGGTCCGCCATCGTAGGGATAGGTCCCATCCGAGGGAAGAGCCGGTTGAGCTGGCTGCATCGGTTGGAGCGGCACCTGGGGTTGGATCGGGAGCGCTGGGGAGAGGGAGGGAGCGCTGGCCACACCCAGCTGGAAGGTGAACCCAGGGATCTGGCAAATGGGGCTGCAGGAGTACGAGCGATAGTACACCGGCGGGGTGTAGTAAACCGGTCGGCAGGTCGAGAAGGTATACGCCGAGTAAATCGGCGCATAGCTAATCCGCGGGGCACAGCAAACGCGCGGGGCACAGCTGATGCGCGGGGCACAGCCGACGTAGGCGGGACGCCCACAGCTGTAGTGAATCCGGTGACACCCGAATGCCACCGTCTCCGCCGTCGGACTCCCAAGGCCAAGGTTCGCAGTTGCGGTGTCCTCGTCGCCGACCAGCCTGGGGGTCGTGGCCTCGTCAGCCCGGCTTGAAGCCGCGCCGAGGAACAGACTCGCCACGGCCAGGAGCGCGATTGCCCTTCTGTGTGACATCGATCCTCCCTCCTTCATCTTGGGGCACTCGAAAGCATGGTCTCATCCGTGAGGTTGACTTCGATCCGCTGGCATTGTGGAGGACATTGTACGGGGTCGGCGTGGTTGGTGTCAAATTGCATGTCGATGGTTGTGTGGAGAGTGCATGGGGATCTATACTGCTTGCCAGGATGAGTTTGCTCCCTTGTCTTCCGCGCACAGGATAGCAGCATGAGCAAAACCGCGACCTGGCTGGGCAGTTTGGTGGTTCTGGGAGTGGTCGCCTGGTTAAGCAAGGTGGGGACCGCGCCCTCGGCAAGCGAACCCGAATGGCGCGAAGTTGCTCCAGGGGTATGGCGATCTCCGGGGTGGCCCGCGGGCTATGCCCTGGTCACAGGGACGCATGCGCTCCTGATTGATGCGCCGGTTGTTCCAACTGGACTGGCTGCGCAGGGGATCAAAACGGTGGATCGAGTTCTATTGACTCACCATCATCGCGACAGTTGTGCTGCCGCCGGCGTACTTCGGGCGCAGAAGATACCCGTTCTCGCGCCGAAAGCAGCGACTCCCTGGCTCACCAGAGACGGGGTCAAAAAATACTGGCACGAGTCACTACCCCTGCGTAACTCACGCACCGCCTACCTGGTCCTCCCCGAAGGGTTAGAGGGCGTGGATTGTTCCCTGGAAGACAAGCAATGCATCAACTGGGAAGGATGGGAAATCGAGATGATTGCCACTCCGGGACATTCTCCCGACCATCTCAGTTTTTTTGCGCGCAAGGGGAAGGAGGGGGAGCGTTATCTCTTCTGCGGAGACACCCTGGCGGAGCAAGGGAAGATGTGGTCACCTTATTCCACGGACTGGGATCACTGGACCAATGCAGGCACCAAACCTGCGGCGGCTTC
>JAKOSN010000226.1 GCA_029777335.1 Planctomycetota bacterium | reverse complement strand
GCCCCCACCGGGACTCTCCACCAGATCCGCCAGGGCCTTGACCACGGACTCCCCGAGACTGAGCCCATCCCCGGCGACGGACAGGGCCTGCGTCACCCCCAGCCACTCGGTGCGGTAGTCGTAGCGATAGGCGAAAAAATGCTTGGCGAGCAAGACCCGCAGACGTGCCCGAAACGCGCCCGAGAAAATCAGCACCCCAAGGAACAGCACGCCACCAAACAGCAGCACCAGCTGCAGCGCCTCGCCCCACTCGCCACCGAAATAGCGCATGTAGTATCCCGCCCCGGCGATCAGCAGCAGGTAGACACCCGAAACCGCCAAGGCGGTGGAGTGGAAAACCACGTGCCGGGAGATCGAAATCCGGAAGGTCCATTCGGGATTTCGTGAGGCGGAAAGCGCGACCAGAGGAATGGTCAAGGTATGGGCGAACGCCCGCGCACTCCAGATGACGGGGTGAATCCGACTGAACAGGAGAGCGTCGGCAAAAAGATAGACGTCGAAGGCGAACAACCCACCGAGTGCCAGCACCATGGGCTTGATGCCCCAACGCGAACGTTCGGGAACCGAACGATAGAACAGCTCAAGCAGCACGAGCCCGAAGACCGAGGTCATCAACGAGGTGGTCGCCCAGGTTCTTAGCGGCGTGCCGTAAACAGGCAGCCCCATGCTGAAACACAGCACTCCTGCAGCACCCAGAGAGACGACCGCAAGCGTCATGGGCTTCGGCCAACGGGGTGGAACTTCCCCCTCGTACTCGGCGGTGGGTTGAAATACCAGCGCCACCAGGAACCCGAACCAGGCGCCCATGCGCAGCACGTCAAGCAGGTTGCCCAGCAGGAAAAGCCAATTCCACCCGGTCAGGACAAAAGCCCAGTTGGCAGATGCCCAGAGGGCACTGAGGCCCATGGCAGCAATGAGAAATGACCCACGCGAACCATTGCGCCACGCCAAGCCAAGATAGACCGCAAACAGCGCATGGATGACCGCTGCAATCGCGTGACTCCACGCAGCAACCTGGGAAAACGTGGGTTCCATCGGGCCTCAGCAGAAAAACAAACGCTCCCGAACAGCGGGAGCGTCTGACCTCCCCTTACAGGGAAGGGGCGAAATCAGTGGGCACCGTCACCCGTCAGCACCACCCGAACCGTCTCGAAAAGAACCACCGTATCAAGGAACAGGGTGTGGTTTTTCACGTAGTAGAGATCGTACTGCAGTTTGTTGATAGCATCATCCACCGAAGAACCATACTGGTAGCGAACCTGGGCCCAACCCGTAACCCCCGGCTTCACGCAGTGCCGCACGGCGTAGAAAGGGATGTCGCGAGTAAGCTGAACGACGAAGAAGGGGCGCTCCGGCCGCGGGCCAACCAGACTCATATCCCCCTTCAGGACATTGAATAGCTGGGGCAGCTCATCGATACGCACCTTGCGGATGAAACGCCCGATGCGGGTCACACGATCATCGTTGGCGCTGGCCCAACGGGGCTTGCCATCACGCTCCGCGTCCCGACGCATGCTGCGGAACTTGGTCACCTTGAAGAGACGCCCACCCAGACCAACCCGCTCCTGGCGGTAAAACACCGGCGCGCCGTCCTCGATAACGATCAGCAACGCTGCCAGCACCATCACCGGCGCAGCCAGGATCAGCAGGATCAGGGAAGCAACGATATCGAAGATGCGCTTGACCAGCGTACGGCTCCAGCCCTGACGGAAGCCCTCGCCGTAGATGAGCCAGCTAGCACGCAGGGAGTCGATGCGAACCTGACCGCGGACACGTTCGAAGAAACTGGAAAGGTCGAGTACCTTGATACCCGCCATCTTGCAATCAAGCAGCTCCCGCAGGGGGATCACCCCGCCGCGCCGCTCCTTGAGCGCAACAATGATCTCATTGACGCGGAGATGATTCGCCGTTGCCAGCAGACTCCCTTCGACATGGATGATCCGCTTGGGGTCAACACGCACTTCCTCGCCGGGACCGGACGGAAAGAAACCCACGACCTGCAACCCCCTGCTGGGAGAGTGCGTGAGCGCATGCTCCACCGCCACCGCATCGGCTCCCGTCCCGATCACCATGATCCGTTTAACCAGCACACCCGCTCCCACACGCCGAACAGCGAAACCGCGCGCCACCACGACAAACCCGAGGAGCGCCACCACATTGAGTTCCATCGCCTCGTGGGCAAACTCACCCCACGGCAAGACCTGAAAGATACCGTAGGCCACGGGAATACTGAGAGCGATTGACATCGCGACACGCATCAACGTCTCGCGGACCCCCCCGCCGAAACTCACCCGGTAAAGCCCGAGGGCACCGTTGAGGATCATCATCGTAACGGCAAAAGCGAAAGCCGAAGGCACCACCGTTGCCAGAACTGCGCCATCCACCTTGCT
>JAKOSN010000002.1 GCA_029777335.1 Planctomycetota bacterium | reverse complement strand
TGGAAGATCGCCTCAAAGGATATCAACGCTACTGGCTTGTGACACCAGCCTGGCAGCGAACCCAGTATTTTGCATGCCTGATTCCCTGGTTGGCAACGGTGACGAACAGTGAACTGGAAGTGGCGAGCACACGGGAAGGCGCGGACCATTATTTTCGCGTCGAACCTGGGCTCCCCCCTGAGCAACCGATTCCTCGGCTCGACGAGGCCCGTTCAACGGATTTCACCAGTGTTGTTCTGGTGAAACGCCTGCCCCCACCAAAACCGGCAGTGAAGTGATCGACCGCCACGGCAAAGCCCGCTGGAAGCGAACCATGACAACTGCTCCCCACTCGGAGGTCTTTGCAAAGGAGGGTGTGCGCCACTCTATCCGCTCTCTGGCAGGCTGGTTTCCGTGGCTCTTACTGGGGATCTTACTGATCGTCGCGATCCCGTTATTTGTCTGTCTTCCCCTCTGGGTCGATGTGTCCTTGTACGATGTTTGTGCCCGGACCATGCTGGAAGGCGGGGTTCACTATCGCGATACCTTTGATACCAATCCCCCGGGCATGCCCTGGGTTCATTGTGTGATCCGTGGATTGCTCGGTTGGCGCTCAGAAACGATTCGCATCGTCGATCTGTTGGTCGTGGGAACAAGCTGCTGGTTGTTACTACAGTGGCAGAGCCTGGTTGGTCTTTCCCGCGCTCAACGCGGATGGACCGCCTTTCTTCTCGCGTTTTTTTATCTCAGCACCACTGAATTTGAACATTGTCAACGCGACGTTTGGATGCTTCTGCCGGCTCTCCTCGCGCTTCATTTGCGCAGGCGTCAGGTCGAGCGAATGAATGCAGCAACGTACGGGAAGATCTTTGGATGGGGGGTGCTGGAAGGAATAGTCTGGGCTTCGCTCATCTGGTTTAAACCACACCTGTTAGTCCCCATTCTGGCGTGCTGGGTTGTCAGCACGATCGAGATGCGTCGCCGTGGCGTTTCATTGGCGTTTCGGATAGCCGATGGCGTGGGAGTGCTTGTCGGCGGATTGCTTGTCGGTGGACTTGGCTGCCTCCTTCTGGTGATCTCTGGATCCTGGCCGTATTTCTGGACAGTCATGCTCAACTGGGATCCCGAATACGTTCTTTACATGCGTCGCCCACGCGCCCATCTGAATCGGCTCCTGCTGTGGGCGTTTCAGAGCACCCCCTGGAGTTGGCTCCACCTCGTGATCATCCCGATCGCCATGCGCCACGTGTTGCGCTGGACGCGCTGGAGCGAGTCGGAAAAATCACCCCGGACATTCCTCGTGTGCCTGGCGAGTACCCTTTATCTCTCCTGGTTCCTGCAAGCTGCTATCCTCCAGTATCCCCACGATTATGTGATGACCCCGACCGTGCTGCTGGGCATTTGGATTCTGACTCTCGATCTCGCGCAGCGGCCCTGGTCATGGTGGTTGATTCTGGTGCTTTTCATCCTGGGAATCAACGGGATTCGAGGCAATCGGCTCTTCTCTTCCAGACAACTGTGTCTGTGGGGTCGTTGCTGGCGTGAAGGGAGCGCTCCCGCCCTGCGGGATGAGATTACGCGTGTCAGCCCCTCCATTGCGACGACCGATTGGGAGGATCTGGAGAACGTTGCCGATTTTTTGCGAACGCTCGATTTGAAGGATCGCGAACTCACCTGTTTCAACGACGGAACCCATCCGCTCTATCTCAAACTCCATCTCCAACCATCCACTCCCTTTCTTCAATGGACACCCATCCAGTTTATTTTTGTCCAGCATCACAACGAGGTGTTGACACTCTTGCAGCATTCTCAGCAGCGCTATGTTGTCAGCGATTTGCTTCTCCCCATGGGAGGATCCCCAGAGGTGCTCAACTATCCTCCCCAACGCATCAGCACCTTACCGGAGGGGTTCCCCGAACAATTCCGGAACACCTTTCCCTATTCCGAGCCAGTTCTCTTCCGCTCCGGACGTTATTTGGTTCATCAGGTGACACCCCCCTGTCCACCGTTCTGGCCCGAATGGAAAGAGCGTGCCATGCGGCATTCCCACTCATCCGATTAATCACATCCGCTTTATCCCTGAAATAACTGCCCGCAGTCCCGGGTGGGCGTGGGCGTACCGAAAAGCCTGTTCGGCCTCCCCAAGCGCAAATCTCTGGCCCACAAGCGACGCAAAAGGAAACGCACTGCCCGTGGTAGCCAGAAAATCGAGCGCGGTGGCCAGATCACACGGGGCGTAGTTGTGCACTCCGCGCAGCGTGAGCATGCGCCGCACCACTTGCTCGGGATCGAGCGCCACGGGCGGTGTGGGGAGAACGGTTCCGGCCAGCACCACCGTTCCCCCCACGCGCGCCAGCATCAATCCTGTTTGCACCGATTCGAGCGTGCCGGCCAGTTCCAGAACGGCATCAGCTCCGCGTCCC
>JAKOSN010000225.1 GCA_029777335.1 Planctomycetota bacterium | reverse complement strand
TCCCCACCTTCTTGCCATAGCTCACCTGAATCGGATCACGGGGGTCCAACCCCACCACGTGGCGATTCTCCACGAACACACAGGGAGTGCGATCACCCGTCGCCGGAATGATAAAATGGTAATCAAAACCAACCTCGTTTGGACTGGGCTTGATCTCCTTGTTCCAATCGATCATCCCCTTTCCAAGTCCCAGATGCCACTTTCCCACCACTCCGGTGGCATAGCCGGCTTTTTTCATCATCCCGGGGAGAGTCGCCTGTGTAGGTTCAATGATCAAGTTGGCGACGCCGCTGAGCACCCCGGTTCCCTTTTTGCGCCAGGGATATTCTCCCGTTAACAGAGAGTAACGGGTGGGCGTACAGGTGGCGGCAGGTGTGTGACCATCCGTGAAACGGATCCCGGTGGACGCCAACCTGTCGATATGGGGAGTCTTCACCCTGGTCGCACCATAGCAGGTGATATCGCCGTACCCAACATCATCGGAGAGAATGAGGATGACGTTGGGTCTGGTACCAGGTTCCGCTGCGGTTCCCAACACGGGAACACAGAATAACGTCAAGGTAACAAGGGCTGTCAAGCGCATGGATCACCTCGCAAAGTAGGATCTGGTCACTTATTTGTTGCGCGGGAGTTCGGGCTTGTTCTCCGTGGGAAGAAACTTCATCAAGTCCTTTTTCACGGAAGCCAGGCGTGCCTCCCCGGCAAGATTGGTCCACTCATAGGGATCGCTGTCGTGATCGTACAGTTCCTCGTCGCCATTGGCGTAGCGAATATAACGCCATTTCTCGGTGCGGATCGAATGGTTGTGGCGGTGATAGGTGGTGATCGCGGGCCGGTCCCATCTCGCCCTGGGGTCGGTGAGGAGTGGTTTGATATTCTCACCCTGGACGTGTGCGGGACGTGGAACGGAGCAGAGGTCGCACAGGGTTGGATAAACAGACATCAAATCGACCGTGCGTTCGCAAACCCCTCCGGGTCGAGTCACCCCGGGAACCACCCAGATAAAAGGCATGTGGGCGGCCTCTTCCCACAGAGCAAATTTGCGCCAGTGTTCCTTTTCGCCCAGGTGCCAACCGTGATCGCTCCAGAAGACCAGAATCGTATTCGCGCGAGCCGGCGATTTCTCATAGGCATCCAGCAACCGACCGATCTGGGCGTCGCAATAGGCGATGGTGGCGAGATACGCCTGCACCGCCTCTTTCCAACGTCCCGACTTCACCATCGTGGCATGATCGCCACCGGGTTTGGCCATCTTGATCCCCGAAGGCGGAACATCCTTCAAATCATCCTTGAGCGTGGGGGGAAGCTGGATCTTCTCCAATGGAAAGAGATCGTAGTATTTTTTGGGTACGTTCCAGGGCATGTGTGGCTTGTGGAGACCCACGGCGAGAAAGAAGGGCCGGTCGTGTTTGGCCTGGAGGTGCCTGATCCCGTAATCGACGATGCGCGAATCGGCAAGGGCACCATCGTCACAATCGAGCGGCGCAAACTTGATTCCCCCCACGCCGTCATCCCTGGCCGAGGGATGAACCTTCAGCTTTCCCTCCCGTCCTCCGGTGAAGTAATCATCCCACTCCCCCGGCCGGTGGGCATTGGCGTGATAGATCTTTCCGGCTCCAAGGACCTGGTAGCCCGCGTTGCGAAACTGCGTGGTCAACGTTTTGGCCACGGGAATGACTGGCTTCCAGTCCTGGCCATTGTCGTACACCCCCGTGGCTCCCGGGCGCAGGCCGGACATGAGCGCGGCACGCGAAGGATTGCACACCGGGGCGGCACAGTTGGCCCGAGTGAAGGTAACACCCATCTTTGCCAGCCGATCGATGTTTGGCGTGCGTGTCTGCGGATTGCGTCCCAGATGCCCAACCCAGTGATTGAGATCATCCACGGCGATGAAGAGGACGTTGGGATGTTTGGCGCGCTCCGCTGCGTGAAGGACTCCCCCCGAAGCGAGGGCTCCACCCAGCACCAGCACCAGAAGACACGTTGTTCCCAGGCGGGTCCAACACGACCGCTGCACAACGAGCTGTGCCACTTTGAGTACCCCCTTGTTGCAGAGTAGAAGACCGAGATGAAAACCCTCGGAGCCAGCAAGGCGGCGCTTTCCCGCTGCGCCTGGCAAGGGTGGATGGTACTCTCGCCTGGGGCCGATGTACACTTTCTTCTGTGAGAGTTGTTGACCGGCAGCGCTGCGGAAATTGACGTTGAGGAATTCTTGCCCCACGAAGTGTGCGCGCTCAACCCGGATGCGCGTAGAATGAGGCAGATTCTCTTCTTTCATCTCCTGAGGATCCCGTCATGGCGGACGAGCCACGGCTCAATTCACTCTCCCGTTTTCGCAAAGCCTCCAGTCGGCTCATCCTGGAAACGCACAGCCATTGCGAGGTGCCGGCCGGTTGTGGTGGGGTGGTGCTGCGCTGGCGCAATCCGAACGTTTCGCAAACGCTTCTGTTCCATCTGTACACCCCGGGCAAGGTAACCCTGGCGGTCGATGGCATGCCCTGTCAAACAGCCCGCGTGGATCTCGCTCCGGGTTCCCATGTCCTGAGCCTGCACGTGCAGAATGTCGATCTCGCTGCGGGCCTGATCATGCTGGCCGCCCTCCCTCACCCTCGGACGGTGGCTTACAACGAGGAGAAAAAGGCGGTCCGGTTCCGCACCGAGGGCGATGGATCATGGAGATGTTCGTCTCAGGAACCCACCAGCGCGGCCTGGATGACCACCGACTTCGACGACACCGAATGGACCTCATTGCTCGAGGTTTCCACCCCGGAGTTGGCGCGGGAGGATCCCAGGAGTTACCATTGTCGTCGCTGTGCGGAGTTGGGGGCAGCCTGTCTCGCCCTCCCGGAAAGTGAGGCGGCCAGACAACCCGTATCCTGGTGGCAATGGCTCCTTGGCAGCGGGGCCGTGTCCTCTCATGTGCCTCAACCGGGGCAGGTCTGGATTCGCAAGGTTTTCTCGGTGACAACGCCCTGAGTTGACCGGACTGCCATTGCTCCACCCTGTCCCCTGAACGATCGGGAGTTCGCCATGTCTGTTGTGCGCCAGCCGCTGGTATTGATCCCGCAATACTTCGGGTGTCTGATCTTTGATCGACGTTCCTCCCGCTATTTCCCCTTTGATCAGGAATCGACCGATCTTCTGCTGACACTTCATTGTCAACCGCTTGGAGCAATCCTGAGCCAGGTAACTGCCCCTCAGGAGCGCATGGCGCTGGAGTTGTTCTTTGAGTCGTTTTATGAACGTGGTTTTTTCGATCTCACCGGACAACTGGCGGCCGATGTCCTCGCGGTGGACGTTCCGCCGGATCATCTGGTCGGCCCGCTGGCAGTCCATCTGGAGGTGGTTGGCGCCTGCAATCTCACCTGCAAGCACTGCTTTGCGGGCGTTTTGCCACGCAACGAGCATCCCCTGAGTGTTCGTGAGATGGACACGCTCTTTGGCGATCTGGCAAGGATTGGATCGTTCCGCCTTGGCCTGACCGGAGGCGAACCGTTGTTGCGCAAGGATCTGCTCGACATCCTCGATGCGGCCACGGAACATGGACTTCATCCCTGTTTCACCACCAATGGCTTATTAGTCACCGAAGATCTGGCCCGCGCGCTGGGGCAGCGTGAACTGGTCTGGCTCAATGTGAGTCTCGACGGTCCGACGGCGGAGACCAACGACGCCATTCGCGGAGCGGGGACCTTTGCAGCGGTTCTCGACAACCTGCGCTGGTTACGGCGGCACGCGCGTTTCACCCTCGCGTTCACCATCATGCAGACCAATGCACACCTGGTACAAGCGTGTGCCGAACTTGCCTACGCGGTCGGAGCACACACAGCGGTCTTTCGGCCCCTTTATCCGGTGGGCGTGGCGCGCGACCACCTGGAGTTGATGCCCAGCTACTCGCAATACAGCACCGCGCTGCGCGAACTGGCCGAGATGGATTGCCCCGGGGGAGATCTGCACGGGCTCGATCCGTTCAGCCCTGAAAGCCGAGCCCCGACCGATCCGCAGATTCACACCAGCCACACCTGCGGGGCAGGGACACAGGTCTGCTCGATCTCGGTTCAGGGGGATGTCAATCCCTGCAGTTTTCTCGGCCCGACGTTCAACGGCGGGAATGTACGGCGCACGCCGTTTCCGCAACTGTGGCGCGAAAGCCAGCAGTTCCAGCGGATGCGTCAGCCCGCACGCGCGGATGGCTTTCAGGGCGGGTGCCGCGCCCGGGCGCAGGTCTTCGCGGGCTCCGTCGATGCCCCCGACCCGTGGTTGACGGAACATCGTCAGCACACGTCAGAGATTGACAGCACCATGTCACTCTGTCCAGGGGCGAATGTAGAAGTTACGCGGTTTCGGCCCATCGCTCTCCCCTTGCTTCCTTCATGAGGCACCCCCATGCTTCCCGAGAAGTACCAGTGGATTCTGCGTCAGTTTGAGCCCGAAGGAGACGTGACCTTGCTGCTGGAGATCGCCGAGGCGCTGGAGGCCGCTGGCAATCGCGAAGGGGCGGCGGCAGTCCTCGATCGCGCCTACGGGATCGATCCCACGCTGGAACGAACCGTGCAGCTGCGAACGCGCGTGCTGGATCAACTTGCCATTGTCGAGCAGGGGATCCGCTTCCGCTACATCCCCGCCGGTCCGTTTCTCATGGGGTGGGATCAAGGCGAGCCAGATGAGCAACCACTGCATCCGGTCTGGCTCCGCCCCTACTGGCTGTCGGAGACGGCCATCAGCTGGAGCAAGTATTGCGAGGTGATGGACTGGGCCCCTCCGCCAGCGGGCGCCCCGCGCGAGGAGGTGGTTGGATTCAATGCGCCGCTCTTTCACCTGCACCAGGAGACGAAGATTCGGCTGCAGTATTGCGAGGATCGCACCACCCGAGCGCGCGACTGGCACGCGCACGCGCCGGGACAGATGTGGCAATCCCAGGGACGTGAGGTTACGGCGCAGGAATTGTTTGGCGCTCCACCGCGCGACGATCCCGAGGCGCCCTGGCGCTATGACACCAAGCCCATGATCGCGGTCAGCTGGCAGGAAGCGGAGGAAATGGCCCAGCGGCTGTCGAGCGAAACCGTTCGCTACGGCCTGCCCACCGAGGCACAGTGGGAAAAGGCGGCCCGCGGCGGATTGATCGGCGCCCGCCATGCCTGGGGGAACGATCCTCCCTCGGAGGAGTCCTGCGATTACGATCGCTTCGATCACTTTTCCATTTTGCCCATGACCACCTTCCCCCCCAACGACTATGGGCTGTTTGCCATGAATGGCTCGGTCTGGGAATGGTGCGCCGACTGGTACGATGGCGACTACTACCGCCACGCGCCCGATACCGATCCGACCGGCCCCTCGTCTGGAGAAGAGAAGGTGCTGCGCGGCGGTTCCTGGGCAGACTGCTGGGAGGTTGTCACCGTCACCTATCGGATGTCGCGTGGCTCGGCGAACTGGCGCTCGGGACAGTGGGGGGCGCACGAAAGCCCAACCATTGGCTTTCGCCTGTGTCGCATGACAGTCACACCAAACCCATGATCTGTGCTGTTGGCAGGCCCCTCTCGCACTCAGGCATTCCGCTCGCTAGGATAAGCCTTGTTTTCCAGGCGTGCGGCACTCGCTATTTCTTGAGCAGGGACAAGTGATGTTCAATCTTTCTGCAGTCCAACATTCCTTGCAGGAACTTGGCCTTGATGGCTGGCTTCTGTACGACTTTCGAGGGTTGAATGTACTCGCCCGGCGCGTGGTGGGGCTGGCCCCCGAACAGATGCTCTCGCGGCGCTGGTTCTACTTTATCCCCGCTCACGGACCGGCGCGCAAGCTGGTGCATCGAATCGAGTCGCATGCGCTCGATGCCCTGCCGGGAGAGGCGAGCATCTATCTGCGCTGGCAGGAGCTGGAAGCCGGCGTGGCGGAGCTGGTACAAGGCTCGCGCCGGGTGGCGATGGAGTATGTGCCACGCAACGCGAATCCCTATGTTTCTCGCGTTGACGCGGGGACCGTTGAACTGGTGCGCTCCTGTGGAGTCGAGGTGGTCCCGTCGGGCGACCTGGTGCAGTGGTTCGAGGCGTGCTGGGACGAGGAACAGGAAGCGATGCACTTTGAAGCGGCCCAGCACACCGCCACCGCGTTTGAGGCGGCCTTTCGCCTGATCGCCGAGCGCGTGCGCAGTCACGGACAGATCATGGAGATGGAGGTGCAACGCTGCATCCTCGATCATTTTGAGCGCCACGGTCTCCAAACCGATCATCCGCCGATCTGCGGTCGTGGCCCGCACAGCGCCGATCCGCACTACGAAACCTGCGTGGCCAACGATACGCCGATCCGCGAAGGCGATTTTGTGCTCATCGATCTCTGGGCGAAACTGAAGCGGCCCCGCGCGGTCTACAGCGATCTCACCTGGACGTGTTTTGTGGGGAAGGAAGTTCCCGCCCCCTGCGAGGAGATCTTTCAGATCGTGGCACGAGCGCGCGATGCCGCCATTACCCGAGTGCGTGAGGCGTATGCGCGCAACGAAGTCCTCCAGGGGTGGCAGGTCGACGAGGCCGCTCGCGCCGTGATCGACGCCGCCGGTCACGGCCCCGACTTTTGTCATCGTACTGGCCATTCGATTGGGCAGGAAACGCACGGCAATGGCGCGAACATGGATAACCTGGAGACCCATGAAGAACGGCGCGTACTACCGCGCACCTGTTTCTCGATCGAGCCGGGGATTTATCTTCCGGGGAAGTTTGGGGTGCGTAGCGAGGTCAATGTCTACATCGACGACAAACGCCAGGTGCACGTGACGGGACCGGAACCGCAGAAGCATGTGGTGCCGCTGCTCAAGGTGTATTGAGCGCAACTTTGAAGAAGCCCTGATCGAACCGGGAAGGCATCGCGCGAGCGAATTCAGCCACTTCGAAGACCCGGAATATCCCAGGGAGCGCTACCCCTGGTTAACCCCATGGATCGGCGGCTCCTTGCCAGGGTCTGGACGCCGCGGCACGGACCTCACGATCCCATTTTGTGGGTTCTCCGAAAAAAAAGGACCCAGGCGCTCCAGTTCCTGTCCTGGAGCGCCTGGGTCATGCTCATCGATCGCGAGGCGAATGGATTACCCTGGGGAGTGGACGGCGGGCCCATTCAGACCGTATTTCTTCATCTTCTTGTACAGAGTGACCCGACTGATTCCGAGCGCTGAAGCAGCTCGCGAACGACTGAAGTTGTGGCTTTGCAAGGCGCGCTGAATGGTGTTTTTCTCGGTCGCTTCACGGCTCTGGGCCAGCGAATCCGCCGACACGCCAGAGCGGGCGCGCGGCGCGTTGTGTTGATCTCGAATCGGGGGCGGAAGATGCTCCAGCAGGAGTTCCGGACCACTGCTGACAAGAACCGCCTGCTGCACGGCATTTTCCAGCTGGCGAATGTTCCCCGGCCAGTGAAAGCTCTCCAGAGCACCCATTGCCTCGGGGCTAATATCGAAGAGCTGCTTACGAAACTTGGTGTTAAAGCGCGCGGTCATCCCGCGCACAAGGGGAGCAATGTCCTGCACTCGTTCCCGCAAGGGCGGCAGGTGGAACGACATCACATTGAGGCGATAATAGAGATCCTGGCGGAACTTGCCGCTCAGAGCCGCCTCTTCCAGATCCCAGTTACTGGCGACCACGATGCGGGCCGTGCACCGTAAGGTCTCGTTGCCACCAACTGCCTCGTATTCCCCGGTCTCGATCACGCGGAGCAACCCCGCCTGCGCTTCCAACCCCAGGGTGTCGATCTCGTCAAGGAGGATGGTTCCATCGCCGGCCGCGGCAAACTTGCCAATCTTGGCACGATCGGCACCAGTGAAGGCTCCCTTGACGTGCCCGAAGAAGGCGCTCTCGACCAGATTGGCAGGCAAGGCCCCACAGGGGACCATCAGAAACGGTTCCCGGGCGCGCGGAGAGCAATCGTGCATCAACCGGGCCAGATGCGTTTTCCCGGTTCCCGTTTCCCCGGTCAGCAGGACGGTGACATCGTGGGTTGCGGCCAGGGCGATCCGATCCACCAACGGCAGCAGAGAAGGGGTGTAGTTGAGCAGCCGGCGCCGGATCACGTCGAGGATGGTTTCCTCGTGCGTGCCCTGGAAAGAGCGCAGGCGCCCCACCCGTTCGCGGATCACGCCAATCAGGGAATCAGCCTCGCGCGGCCACAACAACCGTCGATGGATGTAGGGATCAAGGTCACGTAGATCGTGTTCCAGCCCGCTTTCCTCGTTCTCCAGAATGAGGATCACCGGGGGGAGCTTTTGAATGTAAATTTCCTGGATCAGACGCAGGATGCTGTCAACATCGTTGGACGAACCGAGGACGAGCATCAACAGCCCATCGGTCTGGGGGGACAGATGGTTGCGTACCGAATCCATCTTGCAGTGAAAGGCGACGTGTCCCAGGGTCTTCTTCAGATGTGCCTGGATGGCACTGGCGAGACGCTGGTCCTCGGCCACAAGGGCGAGGCGGTTGCCTGTCATTGGTTGTCATCCTCCGCGACCACCACTTCAGAGAAGACCTCCTATCTTGCACACTCTGACGCAGGGGTCTTGTGTAGATTCTCACAAGTTCCAGGGGACGGATCCTGGCGGTGAGGCAAGTCCCTTTGAGCCTCTCCCAGGAAACATCACCGGAAGACGGATCATCCTGGACATGGTAATCCAGGAAAACCGCCAAGGCCCGTGATGTTTTTCAGTGAGGATGGCTACCCTGAAGACGACGGGGTCAGGCAGGGTGAATCCCGATCAGCGACTGGAGTACTGGCTGTCAGCGCTCGGTGCGCGAACGATCCACGCAGAGCACGCACACCAGGTCAAACCTTTGGACGCCAGGGATGGCGAACTGGCTCCTCCAGTGGTGCTTCGTTGTGTCAGGAAGATCATCTCCGAAATGGGCAAACAGAGGCCATTCCGGCAAAAAAAAGATTCCTGACTCTAGGGTACGAATTTCTCCTTGTCAAGCAGGTTTCTGCGAAATCCCATGGTAGATTTTGTTTGCGGCCCCACTATTCCGAACGCGGTTGACTCCGGGTGGAAGCGCCTCCCGCGGGAAGGGTCATTCCCTCGGGAAGCAACAACCCCTGCGAGTCGAGCAAGGACTGAGCGATCTCTCGAATCGGTCGCCGTTGTTTACGGGACTGCAGCCGAAGTCGGTTGTAAGCCGCCTCCTCAGTGATTCCCAGGTGCTGGATCATGACCCCCTTGGCACGCTCGATGATGATGCGATCTTGCAGGCGTTGCTGAAGTTGCTGAACCTGTGTGCGTAACTCCAACTCACGCTCGCGCCAGCCTTGCAGGCTGTGGATCGCCATCACCAGGGCTTCCGTGCTGACCTGCCTGGGGAGCAGAAGAAGCGGAAAGCGAGAGAGGAGTGCTGACCATAGACGCCCGTGCGCGGAACTGGCACACACCAGCAAACTCACGCCCGTCGTCAGCAACGCCTCTTGCTCTGCCTCACCGATCCCTTCCGCCGCCACCACGACCAGCGATTCCGCTGCTCGGGCGCGAAGATCAGCGACGGTTTCCGTACTGATCCGCAGTCGACCCAGGTAACACAACTCCGGGGGTGTTCCCTGGGGCAACTGCTGCAATCGTTCTTCCAGAGAGGGACCTTGAAGTCCTGTCTCTGGCTCCAGGAGCCAGACGCGGAGAGGAGCCTTCGCCGGCGTGGCAACACCGCCTGGGTTCTTGCGCAGGTCCTCAGTTCTGGCTGGAGAAATCGAAGTTGTCATGGGTGAACGATTCTCACGTTTCCAGCGGGAAACATGAGAAGTGTCAATCTCCAACGTTAACCTATCTTAACATCGGGGACAACGTTGTCCACGAAAAACAGTTACATTCCGCACATTTTTGCCTGGCATGAATTTTGGGCAGCAATCACGGCTTGAGGCTGACCTCGATCGGTTGGACGAAATCCTGGCGGAGTTGATCAATGACGCTTCCTTTCATCTGCCCTTCCTGAAGATGTACCCGATACTGGATTCGCAGGGGTGTTTTCTCGGTAATGGTGGCGACGAAGTAGGAGCCGAATCGTCCATAATCACGCTCGCTGTAGCGGGCTTCCTTGGGATTCTGCGGATGATCAAGGTAGGCGACGGTGTAGCGCTGATCGCTCAGAACGAAGCTCATGCCATCCCAGGGCAGGTTGACATGGTTCTTCTGCGCCGGCCAGTTCCGGGTTTCACCTGGTTTGCCGGTCCCATCCGGACGGATGTAAATCGTCTGCTTCGCGGTTCTGGAAGCCACCTCATTGTCGGCGCGGAAGTGAAACCCCGCATGCTGGGGGTCGCCGTCCACCTTGATGGGGCCACCCAGCGTTTCAACCTTGGATTGGAAATCGATCAGGGTCGACCCAGGAACATTGTAGACAACGAGTTCGCGCGTTTCCCGGGCAAACACCTCCTTCTTCTTGCCATGCCAGGAAATCTGCACGCGCTGCCGTGCCAGAACTGGCCCCGCTTCTTCCAGCAGAACCTTGTCGTGCGCCTGGTGGGTGTCCTCCTTGCAATGCCAGATATCCACCACCTTGTTGGTATCGTACGTCACCTTCATGAAGCCAAAGAACAATCCGCGATGGTGGGTGTACAATCCCCCCGGTCCCTTGGTCACCAGCCGTTTCCCGCTCGGGTCGAAGACGTGATGAAAGACCTTGTAGGTTTGCTCGCGTTTTTCCTTGGTGGAGTCGTCCAGCGCATGATACATGTAGCGCAACACCGGACGATCACCGAACTTGAGGTCGATGAATTCACCCTTGGTGTCGTGCCAGTTGAACTGGGTCACGTCGGCTCCAAAGGGGGTATCGGTCAACTCTGCCGTTGCCGTGACCGTCTGACCGGCCCTGAGAGCCGGAACGATAAAGTGCAACCGAACCGCAACCTCGTTCTTGTTTTCCGGAACGACGGTCGGCTCCAGCAACCCGGGAGCTGTCACCTGTGCGGGGAGGCGCATTTCTCCCATGCGCACCCACGCCGAGCCACCCTGGGCGAGTTTGCTGGGGACGGTCAAGGGAACGCTCACGGGGGCATTCAGGTGGTCGGTTTTCCCACCCTGGAGAGTCAAGGTGTAAGTTTTCTTCTCAGCCAGTACCAGGCCAGGGAGAAGAGCCAGCAAGAGGATCGAGAGGCCGAGAATCCGGTTCATCAAGGCGTACTCCTTCGTTAAGAGCATATCCGACGCACCTCGCCGCGCGGGGCAGTCCGCCAGAAAAAATCACGCTACTACTTCGCAGGTTGTGGGTTCAGTGAAGGGGGTGGTTCCCACGTGCCCCGATGCTACCACGAGCAAGTGCCCCCTGCATCCAGAATTTGAGAAGAGAGGCAAAGCAGAGAAAGCAAGCAAGGAACACCAGATGTGTGGAGAAAATGCTTTGCCTGAGGTGCACTTTTCGGGTACAACTAATCGGATGTTATGATTGACCTGCGAGGTCGTCTTCTAAATGTCTTCCCGCTGTCCGACCTCTCCGAGGGAGCGAGAAGGTGGTAGTCCCTGCGGCCAAAACCTTATCTCACAAGGGGTGACTTACATGCGCCGGTTGAGTGGATTGTGTTGGGTTGCCGTGCTCGCTGCCTCACTCGGGGTGACAGCCCAGGCTGCGGAAAAGAAGCCAACGGGCCCCGTTTTTGGCACGCTAACCACTCCCGCCGAAGCCGCGGTACGCTTCCAGGCGGCGAACTGGCTTCGTGAAGCCGGCAAGTATGAATCGCAGCGTGCCCAGTTCGATCAGATCTGGAACCGGAAAGAACTCCAGACGATCGACAAGGTGGTGGCGACCTTCGAGTTGGGCGATCCGACGATCAAGCAGGTGATGGACGAGGCCCGCGATCCGCAAGCGCCGGCTCCCACCTCGATCCCGGCCGCCCTCAAGGACAGCAAGAAGCCGATCTTCTTCCGCGCCAACCTGGGGCTGGCCTATGCCAAGGCGCTTTCCAACCGCAAGGTCTATGAAGAAGCACTGGCAACCCTGAACCTTCTCAAGGCCGAACAGGTGATCGATCCGGCCACCTATCTCTTCCACAAGGCGGTTGCTGAACACGCCCTGATGAAGAAGAAGGAAGCCGAAGATACCATCACCCGTCTGCTCGATGATGTTCCCACCGCTCCCGAACGGTACAAGATGGTGGCCGCGCTGATGCACTTCGACATGGTCGCCTGGCAGGACAAGGACCTGGGCGCCATCGGTCGCAAGATGGATAACATCCAGCGCCGGCTGGATCTCGCTCGCGGTGGCAAGCAGACCCAGAAGATGCAGAAGGAAGTGGTTGCTCGTCTGGACGAGATCATCAAGGAACTGGAAAACCAGGCCAAGAATCAATCCCAGGGCGGCAGCTGCCCCAACGGCGGCAACTGCCCCAGCGGCGGCCAGCAAGACGGCAACCCCAGCGATAACATCAAGTCGAGCAGCCCGCAGAAGGACAGCAAGGGCGGCAATGGCAAGGGCCCCGGCCAGGTCGATGCCAAGAAGATCAAGGAAGTCGCTGAGGTCTGGGGCAAGCTCCCCGAGAAGGAACGCGCCAAGGCCATGCTCGAACTGACCCGCGACATCAAGGATCCGCGTTATCGCAAGGTCGTCGAGGATTACTTCAAGCAGCTCTCTCGTCAGGTGGATGGCAAGTAACCCCTGACTCCTTTCAGGCCCCTTGTGCCTGAAGCTGCGAAAGGCATCATTCTCTCCGCCATCACGGCTTCGAGAATGATGCCTTTCGCTATTTGTTCTCTCCTCGCTCGGCCCTCCCACGCTGGTTCTCGCCCCTCTTTCCCACCCTTGATTTGAGATCGCTTACCATGGATCGCTTCGCTGTTCTGACTCTCTGGTTCGGTCTGGTGGCCTGCGCCCATGCCGAGGACTGGCCCGAATTCCGCGGCCCAACCGGGCAGGGGCACTCGACCACCACCGGTCTTCCGGCAGAGTGGGGCCCAACCAGGAATATCACCTGGAAGGTGGAGGTTCCCGGTTCCGGGTGGTCCTCCCCTGTGGTGTCCAGAGGGAAGATCTACCTGACAAGCGCGGTCGCAAAGACCAGGGACCCAGGGTTGTCTCTGCAGGTGCTCTGCCTGGACGCGAAGACGGGCAAGTCCGTCTGGGCACAGGAGGTTCTGGAGGAGCCCAGCAACGCCCCGCGCATTCACCGCAAGAATAGCCACGCCAGCCCGACTCCGCTCCTGGCTGGTGATCGCCTGTATGCGCACTTTGGCCATCAGGGGATCGTCTGCCTCGATCTGAACGGCAAGATTCTGTGGAAGAACACTTCCGTGAAGTATGCCCCGGTCCATGGCAACGGGGGAACTCCCATTCTGGTGGACGATGTCCTGATCTTCAGCTGTGATGGCGGCGACAAGGCGTTCGTGGTGGCGCTGGATGCTGCCACGGGAAAGGTGCGCTGGAAGACCGATCGACCCTTCAAGCAGGCGAAGATGTTCTGCTTCAGCACCCCCCTGCTGATTAGCGTCAACGGCAAAAAGCAGGTGGTGAGTCCCGGTCCGGGTCTGGTGGCGGCCTACGATCCGACCGACGGCAAGGAAATCTGGCACGTTCGCTACAACGGCTACTCAGTTATTCCACGTCCGGTGTACGGCAATGGCCTGGTCTATGTCTCCTCGGGGTATGACAGTCCGGTGCTCTATGCCATCCGCCCCGAGGGAACGGGGGATGTGACAAAGACCCACGTTGCCTGGACCACGAACAAGGCCGTGTCCCACACCCCCTCGTTTTTGCTCCATGGCGAGGAGTTGTACCTGGTCTCCGACCGCGGAGTCGCGAGTTGCCTCGATGCCAAAACGGGAAAGGTCCACTGGACCGAACGGCTCAATGGCAATTTCTCCGCCTCCCCGCTACTCGCCGATGGGAAGATCTACTTTCAGGACGAGGACGGCACCGCAACCGTGATCAAGCCGGGCAAGACCTTCCAGCAACTGGCGCGCAACGCCCTGGATGAGCGCACGCTGGCTTCGTATGCGATCGCCGACGGAGCGATCTTTCTTCGTTCGGACAAACATCTCTACCGCATCGAGTCGAAGTAAAGCGCCGGAGATTGCACGCATCGTTCCAGGCCCCTCGCGTTCGTGACAGCGCGTTCGCGAGGGGCCTAGCTGCTGTGCTCATCTCTGATCACTTCGGGGTGGGCATGGCGGCCTTCAGGTTCTTCCGCCAGGCAGCGAGTTGAGTCTGCAGCTCTCGGGTCCTGGCGGGCATCTTCTCCGCCAGATTGCTCTTTTCGCCAGGGTCGTCTTTCAGGTTGTAAAGTTCCAGGCGACCATCCTCGAAGAATTCAAGCAGTTTGTAGTCGCCCTTGCGAATGCTGCCAACGGGGGTGGTCCGCCATTGCCCCGGGCCTCCGCCTTCGAGATACCCGGGGAAGTGGACATAGAGGGCATCGCGCTTCAGTTTGGCCCGTGGATCGCGAAAGAGCGGAACCAGACTCTCCCCATCGAGCACCTGTTTGGGGGGTGCCTTGGCTCGGCCCAGTTCCATGAGGGTGGGGAAGAGATCCACGTGAATGGCGGGCTCATCGCAGGTGGTCCCCGGCTTGATCACCCCGGGCCAACGGACGAGGAAGGGAACGCGCACCCCGCCCTCGTAGAGCATCCCCTTGCCCCCGCGCAGCGGCGCGTTGTCGGTGATATTACGGGCAGAAATGCCAACATATCCGCCCACGCCGCCATTGTCGCTGGCGAAGATCACCACGGTGTTGTCGCTTAACTTCAGTTCGTCGAGCTTGGCCAGGATGCGACCAACACTTTGATCAACGCTCTCGATCATGGCAGCATAAACCGGGTTCTTGTGTCCGCCAACCGCCTTCTTTTTCTGGTACTTCGCAATCAGCTCTTTCTTCGCTTGCAAAGGGGTGTGCACGCCGAAATGCGGCACGTAGAGAAAGAATGGACGATCCTTGTTCTTCTCCAGAAAGTCCACGGCGTGGTCCGTGAGGAAATCGGCCAGGTAGGTCCCTTCGGGATAAGTCACCTTTGGAGAGGTCGTAAAGTCAAAATGACGACCCATCGAGACAATCGCCTGATCAAAGCCACGCTGGGCGGGGTGGTAGCCTCCCATCCCCTGCCCCAGGTGCCATTTGCCGAAAAGGGCGGTCGTGTAACGCGCTGCCTTGAGCACATCGGCGATCGTTTTGCGTTCCCTGGGAAGTTGCGTCACATTCACGGGAACGTTCATCTTGCGATGTTCTGCTGATCCGCGTTCCAGGGTACCAACAGTGTAGATACCCGTCCGTGGCGGATATTGACCGGTCATCAGGGCAGCCCGGGTGGGCGCACAATTCTGGCAGTGATAGTAATTGGTGAACCGCATCCCCTGGGCAGCCAGTTTATCGATCGCTGGCGTTTCGTAGTATCGCGACCCCTGGCAACCCAGATCCGTCCAGCCGAGATCATCGGCGAGGAGGAACACGATGTTGGGCGGGCGAGAGCGCTCGGCCCCGTGCACGAAAAAGGGAAACGCCAGCAAGGCAAGCAACGTGAGGATGCGCATCAGAGTTGTCTCTCCACCAGACCGTGACCGAGTTCGCCCCGTTGGGCAGAGGGTATCACGGACCGCGCTCGTTCGCCCAACTCTTTGCTGAGCGACCGAGACCGTTTCTGGCGAGCATTCTGGGAAGGTGACGCTGGCACTCCCGAGGTCGCCGCTCGGACCGTGCGGGTCTATCATGAAGAGGAGATTTCCCGACGCCAGCACGAGGCACCCATGTCTGCGAATGCCGAACCGCGTAACCCGCTCTATCTTCTCCTGTTGCTCGTCAGCTTTCTCTTTGTAATGACAGCGCTCGGCTATGCGGTCGTCCCCACGCTGGAGGAGCAGGCCACCCTGGCGGGACAGCCGCCGCCCTCCTCTGCCTTTCGGGACGCGCTGCGACGGGATGGCTGGCAATGGTTGCTGTATGAACTGGCAGCGATGATTCTGCTGGGGTTGGCGAGCATGTGGCTCGATGGGCGTCGCCTACGTCGCTTGCAAAATCCGGCGCCCGTGGACACAATGCCACCAGATTGTGTGGATGGCGCATCTTCTTCTCAGGTCACGGTGCATCATGACCAGCTCTCCCGCTCAACGAGCCGCGGAACTCCGACGCCTGATCAACTACCATAACCATCTCTATTACGTCGAGGCTCGTACCGAGATCTCCGACTACGAGTACGATCAGCTGGTCGACGAGTTGAAACGGCTGGAGCAGGCTCACCCCACCCTGATCGCTCCCGACAGCCCCACCCAGCGCGTCGGCGGCAAACCGATCTCCGATTTCCGCACCGTGACGCATCGCATCCCGATGCTCTCGATCGATAACACTTATAACGCCAACGATCTGCGTGAATATGACCGCAGTGTCCGCAATCTCCTGGGGGGAGAGCCGATCACCTACGTGGTCGAACTGAAGATCGACGGAGTCGCCATTTCGCTCACCTACGAGAACGGGCAGCTCACCGTGGGCGCCACGCGTGGGGATGGCGAACGCGGCGACGATGTGACCCACAATCTGCGCACCATCGGCAGTGTTCCCCTTCGTTTGCACACCGACAACCCGCCCGCCCTCTTCGAGGCACGGGGGGAGGTGTACATGACCAAGGCCGAGCTGGATCGCATCAACACCGTGCAGATGAAGGCAGGCGAAAAGACCTACGCCAACCCGCGCAACCTGACTGCCGGAACGCTCAAGCTGCTCGATCCGCGCCTGTGTGCCCAGCGCAAGCTCAACCTCTTCGCGTACTCCCTGGGGGCGCTCGACGGCGTCGATGTGAACACCCACCTGGAAGCGCTGGACCTGTTGCGTAGGTTTGGCTTCCCGGTCAATCCGCACATCCAGGTCTGCCCCAATATCGAGGCGGTGATTCAGTATTGCGATGCCTGGGCGACCAAACGCCATGAATTGCCGTATGAAACCGATGGCATGGTGCTCAAGATCAACGATTTTGGGCAACGAGAGCATCTGGGGAGTACCAGTAAATCGCCGCGCTGGGTTCGTGCCTACAAGTTCCCCGCTGAGCAAGGGAAGACCAAGCTGCTCGCCGTCGAGTTCTGGGTGGGCAAACTGGGTGTGCTGACCCCGGTGGCGAAGTTGAAACCGCTCCGCCTGGCAGGAACCGAGGTTTCCAACGCCAGCCTGCACAATGCCGATCAGATCGCCGCCAAGGATATTCGGGTGGGCGATTCGGTGATTGTGGAGAAGGCCGGCGAGATCATCCCCTACGTGGTTCGCGTGGTGCCTGAGGAGCGCACAGGCCACGAGCAGGTGATTCACTTCCCCAAACACTGCCCCGCCTGTGGGGCGGCAGTCGTGCGCGATAGCGGGAGCCCCTTCTACTTCTGCAGCAATGCGGAGAACTGCAACGCGGCGGTCGAGGGGCGCATTGAGTCGTATGCCGATCGGGACCGCATGGACATTGAGGGGCTTGGCGAACAACTCGTCAAACAACTGGTGAAGGCGAAGCTGGTCAAGACCGTTGCCGATCTCTATCGTCTCACATTGGCGGATCTCGTCAAACTGGAACGCATGGGGAAGAAGTCGGCCCAGAACCTGCTGGACGGCATTGAGGCAAGCAAGGACCGGGGTCTGGCCCGCGTGCTCGCTGGACTCAGCATTCCCGATGTGGGAGTCACGGTGGCGGCCGACCTGGCCCAGGAGTTCAAAACGATCGATGCCCTGATGAGCGCCTCGAAAGATCGCCTGGCCCAGTGCAAGGGGATTGGCCCCGAACGGGCCGAGAGCATCTCCAACTATTTCCACAGTACCGCTGGTGAAAAACTGATCGCCGATCTCAAGGCGGTGGGAGTCAAGCTGACCGAGGAGGAGAAGGTCAAGGGCACGCAGCTGGCCGGGAAGACGATCGTGGTCACCGGAACTCTCAAGAATTACAAGCGCCACGAAATCGAGGGGCTGATCGAGGAACTGGGGGGCAAATCGGCAGGGAGTGTCTCGAAGAAAACCAGTTTTGTGCTCGCCGGAGAAGCCGCTGGCAGCAAACTGGACAAGGCCAAGGAACTGGGGGTGCCCGTTCTCACCGAGGAGGAGTTTGACAGGTTAATCGGCGTGGATCGAACGTCGGGAGCAGCCCCACCAGCCAGATCGCCCTTCGGGGGCGCCGGCATGCTCCCCTTCCCCGACGCCTGAGAACCTCCCGCGGGCAGCAGGTGTCTGTGGAGGTAAAAGCACCGCCCCCCCTCGCGTTCCCTGAAGCCGTGCGATAGAATGAGCGAGGGAGTTGGATCTACCTGCTGCGCCATTACCGGTGAAGGAGTCTGCGCCGCCATCATGAGGAGTGTTTCGCGCTTCGAGGCAGCCCTGCTGCATCTGCTGTACTTCTTCATGAAGCGGGCACCAGTGCAGCAGGCCACGCAGTTGCTGGATGCCACTCCCGCGCGTCCCCCCTGTCTGCGTCGAGCCGCCCTCGAACTCGTCCAGGACACCCTTGCCAAGGGGTGCGTGAGTCTCCTGGCTCGCACAGGGGGTTGGCAGCGCAAACGCCATCTGCGCGGCGAAAAAATCAGTGAAGGACGATTGTGGGAGCGCACACCTCCTTCCGAGTTGGGGCTCTCATTCTCCGCCCAGAGTTTGGACTTTCTGGTGTGGATCACCAGCGCCAAGTTGCACGACCCCAAGGACGCCTGGCAGCCCTTGCCGAGCGCCTACACCGTGGGGGATCTCCTGCTCTTCTATTATGTGCTGGAGGCGCTCCACACCACCGACTACGTGCGTGAGTTGGTTGCCCGTCCTCCCTTCGAGGACAACGCACTTTGCTGGCTGGGCTACCCCGAGCATTTTGCCACCGTCCCCACCACGCGTGGACTTCCCTTTGATCCGTGGGTGCAGGGGGTGGGGGCCTGTGTTCTGGAAGCGTTGCAACCCGCGCTGGCTGAGCGCTGGTTTGCGGTGGAGGCGGCCAAAAGCGATATTCGCGATCCGCAACAGATGCGTCTTCTGGGGCAGGCTCAGAACATCGCCCTGGAAGGGTTTCTCAACGCGATCGAGAGAGCCGGGCGCCTTGACCTGGCGCACTTTCTCCTGCAGGCCGCGACCCAGCTTCTGACTCCCCATGCCGGCCCTGCCCTCTGGGTGGGTCATCTGCGCGTGGGAGGGTTGCGCCTGGCCGACCGAACGCAGATCCATCGCCTGGCGCTTATCTTTTTGCACCAGGTGAGTCGCCTGCAGCAGTGGGCGCGCCGTGCGCGCACGGTTGGCTATTTCGATGAGGGATACTCCGCCAGTCAATTGTGGCTGGGTTTGTGGGAAAAATTCAGCGGCGATGTTCTTGCCGAGCGTGCCCAGGCCATCATCCGTCATCTGGACCCCATGCGACAAAGCGAGGAGCGATCATGAGCCGAGCCTATCGTGTCAGCGTCAGCGAATCGCTGCGGACCGTCCTCCGCGCGCAAGATAAGGTCACCACCCAACTCGAACTGCTGGAAGTGCTGCCCGCTGAAACAATGGCCGAGTTGCTGGCGCGTGAGCTGGAATCACGCGGCTTTGTTCGCGATGGGAAAAACCTGGTGCGCGAGGAAAAAGGAGTTCAGGTGACGGTCAACAGCGAAACCGGCGAGGTGACCGTATCTGCCGAATCATCGCGCGAGACCGAGTTAAAAGGGACCCGCGAGGGGCGCGCCTGGGACGACATGGGTCCCAATGCGAAGCAGGTCCGCGAGGAGTTGCGAAAACACCTCGGCCAGGAACTGGAAAAACAGGCCGAACAGAAGACCGCCCGTCTCCAGGGAGAGGTAACCGATCGACTGGAGCAGGCGCTGGGCGACATTCGCCAGGAACTGGACCAGGCCGTCAATCGCGTGACCGCCGAGGCGCTCAAGCAAAAGGCCGCCACGCTCGGCCAGATCAAGGAACTCCACGAAGATAAACAGACCGGCAATCTGACCATCGTTCTTGAAGTGTGACAGTCTACTGTCACCATCCGGGAGCTTCTCTGGTCTCTGTTCGCTCCCCGAATCGAGACCGTGGCGAACGGGGCGGTTGGAGTGGGCCTCATGAGCATTGTCATCTCGGAAAAAGATTTGCCGCAGGAACTGACCGTCGAACAGGCGGTGGAGGCGGCGTACTCGTCGGAACTGGCGGAGGTCACCTCCAAGTTGCAACGGGGACTCCCTGCCCTGATCGAGTGCGACAAGGATCTGGGGCCCTTTCTCTACCTCAATATTCGCAACCGGTTGCGCTCGGCCAATCTGCGTTGCCTTTACCTCGATGGCCGTCCCCGCCAGGAGGAGCAGACGGGGATGATGCCCACGGGAATCCTGGGCACCATGATTAACCAGTTGCGCGAGGCGGTGCGGGGCTCGGTGGAACGACGCGTGGTGGTGCTGCCGCACCTCGATCTGTTGACCACCAGCCAGGGCGGACTAACCAGCGAGGCGCGCGAGGTCATCCCCCTGCTCTATGAGAATCCCGAACTCGTCTGGCTCGGCTTCAAGGATCCCTCGTTCCCCTTGCCGCAGGTGATCGAGAATCTCTTTGCGCATCGCATCAGCCTGCTGGGACTGGCTCGCCCCCGGCTGCGCCACCTGATCACGCAGCGCGAAAGCCGCAAATTTGGCCGCGAATTCAACCCGTGGGCACTGTACAAGCATGTTTCCGGGGTCAATGCGGTGCGTCTGCGACGGTTGCTCTCCACCCTGGAGGGGGAAGACTACCCCGCCGATCCGCGCCGTGCCTATCGCCAGCTCCGCCAGGCAACCCTGGTTGGCAGTCTGGAGGTTCCGGATCTCGATCTCGACCGCGACATCGGCGGCTATGCCAAGGTCAAGCAACGGCTACGTGCGGAGATTCTCGACATTCTGGCGCTCAAGGATCGCTCGACCAGCGCCGAGGAAATCACAGGACTGGAGGACCTGATTCCCAAGGGGATGATCTTCTGGGGTCCGCCGGGCACCGGAAAAACCCTCTTTGCCAAGGCGATGGCGGCCTCGATCGGCGCTGCCATCACCATCGTCTCGGGGCCGGAGCTGAAGAGCAAATGGGTCGGCGAAAGCGAGGAAAACCTGCGGCAGATCTTTCTGCGCGCCCGACAATCGGCGCCGTCGATCATCGTCTTCGATGAGCTGGACTCGTTCGCCTCGGCGCGCGGCACCTACACGGGGAGCGGGGTGGAACACTCCATGGTCAACCAGTTGCTCACCGAGATGGACGGCTTCCACAAGGAAGAACTGGTCTTCGTCGTGGGCACGACCAACTTTGTCGAGATTCTGGACCCGGCCTTGCTCCGTCCGGGGCGTTTTGAATTTCATCTGCACATCCCTTACCCGGATGCCGAGGCGCGGCGCGAGATCATCAAGATCTACGATCGCAAGATGAAGTTGAACATGACGCCCGAGACGATCGACACCGCGGTGAAACGCACGCGCTTTCATGTGCCTGGAACGGCCGACGGCACCCGCTTTAGCGGCGATCATCTCAACGCCCTCTGTCGCGCCATCGCCCGCTTTCGCCTGCGTGAAAATCGTACCGATCCCACCACGGCTCAGGATGTGGAGCGGGCGCTGACCGAATGGCACAAAAGCCCGCCCCAGACCAAACAGGAAGAGCTGGTGATCGCCACGCACGAGGCGGGCCACGCGGTCTGCCAGATCTTCACCGAGCATTCCCCGCCGATTGAACGCATCTCCCTGCTCGACGATGTTCTGGGAGCCGCGGGCTATGTGCTGTCGGATCAGAAGGAACATCGCTATGTGGAGACGCGCCAGCAATTGCTGGACAAGATCTGTGTGTTGATGGGCGGGCGCGAGGCGGAGCTGCTGATTCTGGGAGATCTTTCCCTGGGATCGGGGCACGATCTGATGGTGGCCACCTTTCTGGCGCGGGAATTGATCGAGGCGGTTGGGATGGGGGGAGACGAAATCGGCGTGGTTCGGTTCTGGTCCGACGAGGGGAAACCCAACCGACGCGAGAATCTCTCCGAGAAACAGCGTGCCCTGCTCGATGAAGGCGTACGCGGACTGCTTGAACAACAACGCCAACGAGCCGCGACACTCCTGAGCAAACACCGGACGCTCGTTGAATGGTTACGCGACCAGTTGATCGAAAAGAAGGTGATCGAGGCGCGCACGCTGGGGGAATTGCTCAAACAGGATCACCCGGCAGCAGCCAGGAAACTGCAAGGCAAGCCGCAGGAACGCGAAGAGGAAATGGAGTAACCGCGCGGGGGAGGGGAACCCCGACCCGGCGCCGAGAACAGGACGAGGAGTATCTGCCATGTCTCTGATGACCATCCATCTTCGCTGCGATCCCGCCACGGGGAAGAAGGACATCATAATCCAGCTGGAATCCGACGCCGACGCCCTGCCGCACGAGCACGAGCAGCAGCATCGAGCCCTGGTGGACCGGCTGATTGAGGGCGGAATGTTAAAGGCAACCGAAGTGGGGAAGATTGTAGTGGAACGCCAGGAGAAGCAGAAGGAACCGGCGGCGCCAGCCAGCGAGCCCGCCTCTCCGCAACGGCAGCCACAGACGCAGGGACAGTAAGCGGCGCAAGGCCGGCCCCGTTGCCTGCGGGTCAACACCAGACTCGCAGGCGTGCAGCCCTGTTTGGGGACCGCCATGTTCTTTTTCCAGCGAACCATGATCCTGAAGTTTCCCACCCTTGATGTGCTCCAGCTCGCACTCGGCCACCAGGAGATCGCCGACTCCGTGGGTTTGGCGGAGGCTCAGGTCGGCATCGACGACCAGGGCCAGTGGCTGATTCAGCCATCGGTAAGCCCCTCTCGACGTGTTCTTGCCGAGCTAAAAAAACGGGGAGTTGAAACCCTGCGCTCCACCGCCGTGCCGCTCACGCGGCACGTGCGCACCTGGCTGGAATTGATCCCCTTGACCCGCGAAAGCGAGACGCCCCTTCTCCCGGAACAGGTGGCGATCCTGTTCGATCTCCCCGATGCCTCGCTCCTCGCCGATCTCAGCCTGGAGATGCTCCGCCTGGGAAACGATCGTCAGGGGGTTCGCTGGCTGGGCGAGGAGCCAACCGACGAGAACGCCTCCGGGAAGCATCGTGCGCTGCTCCGTGTGATTGGTCCGCCCTATTATTCACTCCTGCGAGCGTTGGCCCCGCACGAGGCCACTCGGGCTCCTCGGGCCTTTGTCGAACGCGCTCCCCAGGTGTGGGTCGAGCTGGGCTACAACCATCCGCTGGTGAGCAAGATCCGGCCGGCGAAAAACGAGGTTCTCCTGCTGGCGGCCCCGCAGCAGTGGACCGTTCTCCCCGAGGGAGCCTATCGCGATCTCTACGAGATCCTGGAATTTCGGATCCCGGAAACGAAGTCGCCCTGGCGCGAAGAAAAACTCCCTGAACGACTGCGCGTCACCATCCGGCTCGATCGCAGTGGCGGCAGCGACGAAGCCGAATTATGGGTCCTCCGAGAGAATCCCTACGAGCAGCTGAATCAGTTTGTCCAGCATGCGGAGGATCACCTGATTCAGCGCCTGGCCTTTGCCGTGGGGGAAAGCGCCGGCGCGCAGGTGATCGTTCTGCGCGTGCGTCCCTCGAAGTTGCCGCCCCCCATCCTGGTCCTCCAGGCGGAGAGCTACGCGCCGTTTCGCAAAATGCCGAATCTCTTTCTCCCCTGTGGGATGACACTCACGCCCACCCTGCGGCGCGATGTGGTGCGCAAACGCCTCGCCGACGATCCGGCAATCGTGACCTGGCTGCGCCCAACCACGCCCGGCGCGTTCATCCCCGAGACGTTGCCCGACACGGCGTTTCGGCCCCTGCTGGACTGGGTCGAGTACGTCCTCGATCATGAGCACCAACCCTTGCAGGCCTGGGTGCAGGCGAGCCATTTTGACTTCGAGGGATTCCTCTGCGACGAGGAAACCGAGAAAAAACCGAAGAAACCACCCGCGGATCGTGAACGGCCCCGCCCCGTCCGCAAACCAGGCGAGCCGCGCGAAGTCGATCTGCAAGACCTAAGCACGGCCAAACCACTGAGCCGCCCTGATCAACTCCACGAGGAGTTGGAATCTCTCGCCGCCCTGCTCCGGACCGAACCCAGCAAGGTGCAACTCCGCTTGCGCGAGGTGGAGGATCAATTCCTGTCGTTCGAGGGACCGCTCGATCTGCCGGAGCGGCAGGCGCTCTGGCCCGAGATGGCACAGCTCAATGCCGCGCTAAAAAACGTGGAGGATGCTGGGCTGTGCTGGCTGCACGCGTTGTGGCCACTGGAGACGTGGCCGACCAGCTGGCTGTGGCAATGGGTTGTCACCGAGGCAGGTGCTGTTCCGGAACGCCCGGATCGACCGCGGGGAACGCCGCGAACATGGACGAGCGTGGCCCGTCAGAGCCCCGGTTCACCGCGTGAGATCCCGGGAGAGGATCTCGATCGCCTGCTTGCGCTGACTGATCCCAATCTGGCGGATGTTCGCGCGTTGTGTGCTTACCTGATCTGGGCAGCGCAACAGGACCCTGTGCCCCCAGCGGTGGTGCAACGGCTCAATCAACTGCAACGTTACCTGGAGGCGCACGAGCAACTTCTGCCCGTTCGAGCAGTGTGGCTCGCCTGGCGCAGCCTCGTGGAGATGACGGAGGGAGATGTCCTCGCCCTGGCACGCGCCCGCGATCGCATCCTGGAGCGTCTTTTCAAAAATGGCCTGCGTCCCGAGCAAGATCTCCCCGGATTCCTGCGTTTTGCCGGACAGCCGACCAGCCAGCGCTTTCGCCAGGTGCGCCAGTGGATGACCGCCCTCTGTCAGCAAGCGCACACCTGGGCCAAGCAGATCGCCTTCAAACTTCCGGCGCCGTCGGAGGATCCGCCACGGGTCATTACGCGTCCGCAAACCGAGGGACCAGGCGTGCGCGCCACCCATGCCTACATCGACCTGATCTTCGCCTTCGGCCTGGCCCGAGTAGGCGAGAGCGATGCCAGCAAGGAACTGGTAACTCAGGCCGAAACGATCCTGCGCGGGGTGATGGATGAGGTACACGCAACCCTCCTGGCCGCCTTTGTCTATCGCATTGCCCAGGCGCGCGAAGGCAAGCCCGTGAAAGGACCGCTCTCGCCCGACCTGCTCCAGCGCATTGACAAAGTCACAGACAAGATGCAGCGTTTCCGGATCGATCGTCTGCGTGAAAAATCGCGAATCCTGGAACCCGACCACAAGATCAACGCGTTTTCGCCCTGGACGGCTCGGAGCACGCCCCTGGATTCCTCGCTGGCGGAGTTGAACGAACTGCAAGATCGCAAGGAAATCGTCGATCGAGTGCAGCGGCTCTTGCTCGAAGTCCCCCGCTCCAAAAATGCCCCCGAACAGCGGGGCCGCATCCTGTGCCAGGCGATGGCCCTCGCCCCGAGTGTGGGGGAGGAATTCGCGCTCGACATGCTCAACCGACTGCCAGCCGCCTACGATGCGCTCGGCAACACCGACGACCCAGGTGATCTCCTCGCTCAATCCGAGTTGCTGGAAAAGGGGCTCTTCCTGGCGGCACACTTTGATCGAGTCGAGTTCATGCCGACCCTGGTCACACGCTTTCAAAATCTCCTGCACGCGTTGCATGGAGCCGGTTCGCTCAAGAAACTCGATACGCTGGCGGCTCAATGCTTTCGCGGACTGCGCAAACTGGGAATGCGCGACGAGATCGACACGTTGTTGCACCAGATCGCCGATCTGATTCTGGCAGGCAAGGATCTCGCCACGTTCAACCCCAGGGCGGACGCGAGCGGAGCTGAGGCGTTGCGCGCCTTGTTGCATGTTGCCGCCGGTTGGTTCTTCTTTGGGCGAGATCGCCAGGCCGAGCCGATCATCCATGCGACCCGCACCATCCTCTTTCAAGGCGCCCTTTCGAACGTCGAGCAAACCAGGTTGGCCAGCGCCTACGCGCTCACCATCGGCCAGGCACCTGTGGAAGCCGCCCAGAAAGGATTGGAGGAGCTTCTGCAGCGGTTGTACAACGTCTGGGATAGCTTTACGACCAATAGCCACTATTTGCTTTCCCAGCTGGATCTGATCGAGTCGGTTGTGCAGGCCATTGTCAACGACGAGTTCACCCTCGGCGCCGATGCACGACGCTGGCTGGACGACGATGAATTTCTGGTCCGCCGGCGCCTCCATCGCGATTTGCGGCACCTGATGAGCCAGACGCATTCCTGAGCGTCCCTGAACGAAGTGGTTTACCCCTGTCTTCCCCTCCCCAGGGAGAGGAGACGAGCGAGCCCCGAGCGACCCCTGGGGCTCTGGGAGAGGCAAGAGAGAATCCGATGGCCAAGACTGCAGTGCCAACACCCACCCCCCGCGAAGACTGGCCGCTCGAAGAACTCCAGGAAGAAGCGGAAACGCTACGCAGCAAGCTGAATCGTTTTCGCACCTCGCTGGGTCGTTTTTTTGTGCAGAAACAGGATCTGATCGACCTGATGGTGGTGGCCGCCATCGCCCAGGAACCGTTGCTGCTTGTGGGACCGCCGGGAACCGCCAAGTCGGATCTGGTGCTCAAGTTCAAGGATGCGCTCGGTCTGCACGAGGATGAGTACTTCGAGTACATGCTGACGCGCTTCACCGAGCCCTCGGAAATCATTGGGCCCATCGACATCAGCCTGCTGCGTGAGGGGCGTTATGTGCGGCGCGAACAGGGCAAACTCCCCACCGCGCGGCTCGCCTTCCTCGATGAAATCTTCAAATCGAACTCCGCCATTCTGAACATCCTTCTGACCATCATCAACGAGAAGAAGTTTTATCAGGATGGGGTGCCGCAGCCGGTGCGCCTGCGCGTGCTTTTCGCCGCCACCAACGAGATTCCCGAGCAGGCCGAACTGGCCGCCTTGAAAGATCGTTTTTGTCTTAAGGCAGAAAGTCGCTCGGTGCAGGACAATCACTTCACCGAGTTGATCGATATGGGGTTGCAATCGGAAGTGTATCGCGGGCTGAACCAGAAGCCCTGGGTGGAAGGACACGCCACGCTCGACGACTTCCTCAAGGCCAATCGTTATCTCACCCTGCTTTTTGCTCGTCGGCATCGCGCGGGGCGCAATGAGGAGCACAACGATCGGCAACTGTACTTCCCCGCCGAGGTCTTTGATCTCTTTCAGCGCTTGATTAAAACCCTGGTACGCGAAGATCGCATCTTCATTAGCGATCGAAAACTGGTGAAACTGTACAAACTCTTCCGGGTCCGTGCCTGGTTGTTCACGGGCGGAACAGTGACACGGGACGATCTACGGTTGCTTGCCTATCTGGGAGAGTCGCACCAGGAGATCGAGTTATTGCGCACCAAGGTGCCCATGCTGCTCGGGGAAACCTGAGCGTCGCCAGGATTTTCCTCTGATTTGGCACGCAAAATTTTGCTCTTGCGAGAAAAGGCGAGTCGCGTTACAAAATCTCAACATTGGGTAGGAAACCCAGGTCACGTGCTCAAATCGTGTCCTTCAGGAATGGATGCCTGGAAGCGTCGGTTGCCCCCGAGCAATCACAGTTTGCGCGGCCCTCACGGTAGAGGGGAACGCATTGTTCTCGATCACGGTCGAGAGCCAGGCATCCTTGGAAAGGACACCCCCATGCTCGTACTCTCTCGTCAGTTGAACGAGAAGATCCTCTTCCCAACCCTTCAGACGTCAATTCAGGTGGTGGGCATCAAACCGGGGGTAGTCCGCATTGGCATCAATGCCCCTGATTCTCTCCCGATCTTTCGCGAAGAGATTTACGATCCGGCCCAGTACGAAAGTGGTTCGGAGAGGTCGCGCGAGCAACAGTTCGACGAAATTCTGCACCAGGTCCGCAATCGCCTGCAATCGAACACCGTGGGACTGGCCTTGCTCAAGCGCCAGCTCGAACGTGGACTGACGCAGGATGCCCAGGCCACCCTCTCGCGCCTGGAAGAACAATCCAATCAGTGGGGCGAGCAAATCGAGAAGGTCAGCGATCACACCCCGAACAAGCACGTCCGGCGCCGTGCCCTGGTCGTCGAGGACGATCAGAACGAATGCGAATTGCTTGCCGGCTTTCTGCGCATGGCCGGGTTGGAGGTGGATACTGCCGGCGATGGGGCGATGGCCCTGGACGCCCTGCACACGCGCGGAAAACCCGACATTGTGCTCCTCGACATGGTTCTGCCTCGCTGCGATGGACCGACCACGGTTCGCGCCATTCGCAAGGATCCCACGCTGCACGACGTGAAAATCTTCGCCCTGACGGGGCTGAATCGGGATCGTTTCGATGTGGAGAACGGCCCTCAGGGAATCGATCGCTGGTTCCGCAAACCGCTCAATCCCGAAACCCTGCTGCGCGAGTTGCGCGAGAATCTATCTCCTGGAGCGAGTTCCCCCATGACTGAGGGATGACACCACACTGGTGCTTGGCAGGGCGGCGCGGTACTTTTCCGCGGCTCCAGGAGGGGGCAAGCACGCCACGGATTGCGATTCCCTCTTTTATGGTGGAGCCCGGGAGGGCCGGACAACCTTGGTTGTCTGGCCCTCTCCGTTTTCTCGCGCGCCAGTTCCTACAATGCCTCCGATCCACTCCCTTCCCGGAGGTTCTCCTCATGCTATTGCGCCGTGTCTTTCTCGCGCTGTCGCTCCCCCTTCTGCTTGGTGGTTCTCTCCAGGCCGCACCAAAAAAGACGGTGTTACTGGTCGGCAGTGGGCCCGATGGCCATCCGCCGCGCACTCACGAATACAGAGCCGGCCTGAAGGTGCTGCACAAGTGCTTGCAAGGGGTCCCCAATCTTGAAGTGCAGGTGGTCGAGGCAATCGAACCCTGGCGCGAAGGGCCGGAGTTGATGCAACGAGTCGATGGCGTGGTTCTCTTTCTGTCCGAGGGCGCCCGCTGGATGCAACACGATCCGAAGCGGTTGCAGGCGTTGCAAAAACTGGCTGCGCAGAAAGGGGGACTGGTTGTGCTGCACTGGGGGATGGGAACGAAGGACGCGAAATACATCGATGCCGCCGTGAAACTGCTGGGTGGCTGTCATGGCGGACCGGACCGCAAGTATGCCGTGGTGGAGACTTCCCTCTCCCTGGCAAATCCCACCCATCCGATCACGAATGGGATCCAACCATTCAAGATCAAGGACGAGTTCTATTATCGGTTGAAATTCGCGTCACCGCCGGCCCGGGTGACGCCCCTGGTGCAGGCAACCATCGAGGGAAAAGAGGAAACGGTCGCCTGGGCCTGGCGACGGCCGGATGGCGGGCGCTCGTTTGGCTTCAGCGGGCTGCATTTTCACGAGAACTGGGGCCGCGAGGAGTATCGCCGCCTGGTGGCGCAGGGTGTGCTCTGGACGCTGGATCTGCCCATCCCCGCCAAGGGGTTGCCGGTGGACATCAGGGCCGCCGACCTCGAACTGAAGAAATAGAGCCCATCCACTAGCGGGGTTGACCGATCGCCAGTCGTTTCGCAACTCCTCCTGGTCCGCCAACCAGCACCTCGTTGCCCGAGCCAGGTGCAACGGCCAGGGTGTAGGCCCATCCAGAAACGGCAGCCTGATCGCGGGTGATTTCGAGCGTGTCGGGATCGACGGTGCGCAGATGACCATCCTGGCACGCTGCGAGCAGATGGCTGCCCTCGTTACTCCAGCAGACCGCGAGCACCGGGCTGGGGAGGCGCACAAAGCGCACCAGTCGGCCAAGGGTCGGTTGCCACAGCCGCACGGTGCGGTCGAGACTCCCCGAGGCGACGAGTGTCGCCTTCTCCCTGCCCTGAGCGGGTCGCAGCGCCAGCGCCTGAACTGCGCCCACATGATTTTCCATCGTTCGCAGCGCTTTCCCGGTCTCGGCCTCCCACAGGCGCAACGTTTGATCGATGCCGGCGGAAAGAATCGTTTTCCCATCCGGCATATAGATGATGGCGAGTACCGATCGCGAATGGCCCGTGAAGGTTGTGCGCGGGTGTTTGGCCCCCTGAGCGAACACATGGCAGGTGCCGTCGGCGCTGGCGACCGCCCACTCCTTGCCATCGGGGCGCCAGGCGAGGGCGTGCAGGACCTCGTCGCCGAGGCGATGGCGCGCGACGGGGGTCCCCGCAGGCCAGCGCAGCATCTCGACCACTCCTTCCTCGCCAGGGGTTCCGCCCACGACGGCGAGGAGATCCTCGGCGGGTGAAAAGACCAGATCGTGAATGTGCGAGAGTTTGAGCGCCACTGTACGGACGGGTTGCAACGCAGGCCAGGAAAGCACCTGGACCCCCTTCTGCGAGCCGACCACGACCACCCGTCCCTGGCGCGGGAAGGCTGCCGCCGTCAGCGGTGGCGCCTCGGCAGCGGCAAATTGCGCCCAGGCGAACAACGCGTGCAGCAGAGCGAGCCACCCAGCGCGTGACATGAGGTTGTCCCTTGGGGTCACAGCAGTTCCTTGATCAACCGGCCCTGTTGATTGACGGGCACTGGTCGGCCATCGCGGGTGTGCAGTTCATGGCTGGCCTGAATACCCAGGGTGTGATAGATGGTGCAGGCAAGATCCTCGGGGGTGATGGGGCGCTCGGCGGGGCTTTCGCCACGGCGGTCGCTCTTGCCAACCACCTGCCCGCCCTTGATGCCGCCGCCCGCCAGCACAGCACTGAAGACGCGCGGCCAGTGATCCCGTCCTCCACCGGGATTGAGCTTGGGCGTACGGCCAAATTCGCCCATCACCAGCACCAGGGTGGTTTCGAGCATGCCGCGTTCGGCCAGGTCGTCGAGCAGGGCAGCGAACGCCTGGTCGAGCGTGGGCACCTTGCCCACCGAGCCACCGGTGTAGCCCTCCTTCAATCGTAGCACGAGATTGTCGTGCGTATCCCAGCCGCGATCCGTCACCGTGACAAAAGGCACCCCCGCCTCAAGCAGTCGGCGCGCCAGCAAACACGCCTGGCCCAGGGTACGGGAACCATAGCGCGCCCGAACCGTCGATTTTTCCTGAGTCAAATCGAACGCCTTGCGCGCCTCGTTTGACGCCAGCAATCGTTGAGCCTGGTCAAACCCGGCCTCGCGAGAGGCCTCCCTTTCCTCCGCAGGGTGATGAAAGCGGTCGAAGGCGAGGCGAAACTCGTTGCGGCGCTGGAGACGACGCGGTGTCACCTCTGGATAGGTTTCCAGATCACGCACCCGAAAGTCAGGACGGCTCGGGTCTCCCCCCACCGCAAAGGGTCGACACTCGCGGGGAAGATACCCCTCCTGCGCAGAAGGCACTGCCTCAGGGATGGCGATATAGGGTGGCAAAGCGTGTTTGCCTCCCCGTACCTCAGCGAGCACACTCCCATAACTCGGATAGTGCAGAGCCGGTGTCGGCTTGTAGCCAGTGAGCAGATAGTGGCTGCCCAGGTTGTGTTCGCCGAGGGGCGAAGTCATGGAACGGATGATGGCGAGGCGATTCATCCGTTTGGCCGTCAACGGGAGATATTCGCTGATCTGAATGCCCGGCGTTTGCGTCGCGATCGGGCGAAAGGGACCGCGCACCTCCTGGGGAGCCTCGGGTTTCAGATCGAAGGTATCGAGGTGACTCGGTCCGCCATCAAGCCAGAGAAGGATAGCCCGGCGTGCCGACGACGGTATTGCGGCGCGCACACCCGGACGCAACCAGTCGGCGAGCGTCACCCCGAAAGCGGTGAGCACCCCAGCGCGCAGGGCCTCGCGGCGAGTGACTCCATCACACCGATGATACGGATCTTTAAAGGATATCATTGCTATCCTCGTCCGGGCGACGATCAATGGTTGGTGCCAAACTCGCGCGAGGTCAGCAATCCCCAGAGAAAATCCTCGAAGAGCTGACGGCGTTCGTCGGCTCCGCGCGCATCCTGGAAGTGCCGATTCCAGAAGGCCTGCTCGGCGGGGCGAAGCGGACGGCTCAGGGCGAGCAGATAGAACTCCTGAACGATTGCGACATCGCTGCGCTGGCTTCGGAGCACCTGCTGCAATCGCCCTTCCTTTGCGGTGAGACGGTCGTTGAGCAACCGACCATTGATCAGGTGCAGCATTTGCGTCAGCCCTCCGCGCGGGCTGTCCTCGTCGCATTCCCCCTGGCGCGAACAACGGCCCAGGAGGTCCAGGGCGGGCGCGGGGATGCTGATATCGTGCAGAGCGATGGCCCGTGTCCCGAGAGGCAGCGTTCCAAATGATTCGGACACCCCGGTGACAGTGGTGAGCGCATCGCTGAACACCTCAGCAGAGAGGGGTTTTTCCAGGGCATGGGAATAGAAGCGATCATCGCCGCGATTGCTCGCCGTGGTCGAACTGCTGCGCTGGTAGGTACTGGAGAGTGCAATCACCCGCAACGTGTGGCGAAGATCGTAGCGATGCTCGACCAGATCGCGTGCCAGGCGATCGAGGAGCGCGGGATGGGTGGCGGGGTTGGTGCTGCGCAGATCGTCCACCGGCTCCACCAGCCCGCGCCCCATCATCTCCTTCCACAGGCGATTGACCATGGCACGAGCAAAATACGGATTGTTTGGATCGGTCAGCCAACGTGCGAGGAGAGCCCGCTCCTCGCCGTTGCCCTCAAGGAAGCGTTCCCCCGGGATGCGCGGCTGTGCAGGCTCGCCGGTGCGCGGATGGATGACCTCGCCGCGGGTGGAGTATCGCACCACCCGACCGCGCTCCAGCCGGGCGAAGAGGGCGGACAGGCCGTGATAATCGTCCTGGGTCCAGCGATCGAGTGGATGATTGTGACAGTTGGCACAGCGCAGCCGCGCTCCCATGAAAAGCTGGCTCACCATCTCCGCCTGGGCGCCTGCCGTCGCCGAAGTACGGGCGAAGTTGGCAGCCCCCTGCGTATGACCATCGCCAGTCGCGCAGATCAATTCCCGAGCGAGCCGATCAAGGGGAGTGTTACGGGCAATTTGCTGATGCAACCAGCGTTGATAGGCCTTCGCTCCCTCCGGGCCAAGCGTGCGTGAGTCGACACGCAACAGCTTCGCCCATTTGAGGGTCCAGAAGTCGTTGAATTCCGCAGAGTCGAGTAGTGCTTCGATCAGTCGCGCACGTTTGTCGGCTCGGCGATCCTTCTGAAACGCCTCGATCTGGGCAGGGGTCGGCAAGCTGCCCGTAAGATCGAGCGAAACGCGGCGTAGAAAGACCAGATCGTCGGCCGGAGCCGAAACAGGAAGTTGCAGAATCTTTAACGTGGCCAGAATTTCGTCATCGATGAAGTTCGTGCGCGGCACCGCGCCAAGAGCGACGGGCCGCTCGCCGAGTGGCAGCGTGATACGGACCGGCACAATCCGATCAAGGAAGCGCACCAGAATGGTGTGCTGCCCGCGCTGACGAATCGTGGCCCGCCCTGTGGCATTCAGCTCGATACTGGTGGGATCGACAGCAGAGAAGACCGCCAGCGCGGTGACATCGACGGGTTTGCCTTGATCAAAATGGGCAATCGCCCTGAGGGGAACTGCGTCGCCGACCGCTTTGGCCTGAAACGTCTGGGGCTCCACCTCGAAGCGGACCAGGCGCCGCAGAGAACGTTTCTCGGCGCCGGCGCGAATCCAGTTGAGCAACACCGTGGCGGAGGGACTGTCCGGGTCGAAACGGCGACCGCCACCGTGTTTGAGATCGGCGGTCGGTTTGCGCACCAGCAGACTCCGTTCGGGATCGATCCAGTGAACGCGCCGCCCCTCCTGATCGTGAACCAGCGCGTCGTAATCCCCCTCGGGGTCCGCCCCCCAGAGCGACAGATGCAATCCCCCTCGGCCCGCGGCCGCGCCATGGCAGGCTCCGCTGTTGCAGCCGGCGCGCGTGAGCACCGGGATCACCTCGGTCTGGAAATCGACCGGGGGCGGAGTGACAGCCGGTACAGCAAGAACGAACAGCAGAACCGGGTGCATCATTCCCCTTTCGCTGGGCCGGTTAGCGTTCACGCTCGGGAGAGCGGCCGCGCCCGGGGTAGGCCAGCGCTTCCAACTCCTTCTGGGTTGGCGCCTTGCCACCGACCTGTTTGACGATCGCCTCGGCAATGCGGGCGGCCTCGGTCACGCTCGGTTGGATCAGGGCAAAGTTGGCGGTCACCTTGTTGTCCTTCGCCATCAGGATGGTCAACTCCACCTTGCGATTCAACCCATAGGTTCCCGGGCCTTCCTGGCCATCCAGGGAAATGCCCACCGGGATCTTCACTCCCAGCGAAGTGCGTGCCCGTTTGAGAAAATTGGCTGCCTCGGTGCGATCCTTGTGCAGCCAGACGACATAGGCGTGCAGCCCATCTTTTTCGCGCGACGCCGCATAGCTCGCCAGGGCACGGGTGAGCGCAGCGCCGGGGCGCGTCACCGAGTGCACGAAGATGAGCAAGGTCGGCTTTCCTTTGGCCTGCTCGACAAAGTTGAGCTCCTTCCCTTCGAGAGCATCATAAACGCCAACCACCTTGAAACCAGGGAGTTTTTCACCCGGTTGAGGGCCGGAGAAAACGGGATCGTCTGCCGCAGGAACGCGGGTCAGCGACAGCCCTCCCAGCGCAAGAATCGTGAGAATCATTCGCAGCATCGTGGCAGAACCCCACAACCAGAGACAGAGGAGCAACACATGGAAATTAAACCCCGGGGCAGCACGAAGGTAACTTCCCCGCGCACGGCGCGGCTCTTTCTTTCTATGGGCGGACTCTCCCGACGTTGAGGAGGGCCGAGGGCGCTTTTCAGGCGAGAGGGAAACCGCTCAGGGATTCTCCTTTTCTTCGTTGGGAGGGCGCGGTATCGTTTGATCATTATTCGCTCAGACCCGCCTACCTTCCTGCCTGGAGATTGAATGATGCACGCCGGGGGGCCCGTGCTTCTCTCACTCATGGGGTTGCTGTTCTGGAACACCGCCCTGCGTGCGGCAGACCCGCTCCACAAGGAGATCGACCGGCTGATCCTGGCCCGTGCCGGGGGACAAAAGCCAGGCGCTCTGACGGACGACGCCGAGTTTTTGCGTCGCGTCACCCTTGATCTCGCGGGGCGTATTCCCACGCGGGAGGAAACCCGTGCGTTCCTGCAAGACACGTCGCCCAGCAAGCGCGCGGGGCTCGTCGATCGGCTCCTGAACGGTGCGGACTATCCACGGCGCATGCAGGAGCTTTTTCATGTCATGCTGATGGAACGCCTCGGGGACCATGCCGACTGGACGCAGTATCTGCAAACCTCGTTCGCGAAGAACAAACCGTGGGATCAGCTGGTGCGGGAGATGCTGCGCGGCCGAGCGAACGATGAGGCCTCGAAGGGGGCTCCCTTCTTTCTGTCCAAACGACTGGAGAATTATGGGCAGAATCCGGTCGATCACCCGGCTCTGGCGCGCGACATCGGGCGCCTCTTTCTGGGAATCGATCTTCGCTGTGCGCAGTGCCACGATCACCTGTTCATCAAGGACTACAAACAACGCGATTTCCAGGGGCTCTTCGCTTTTGTAGAGAATGCCGCTCTGAAAAGTGGCCCTACTCCCGAGGTGATGGAGAAACCAACGACGAGGAAGCTTGGCTTTCAATCGGTGTTCCGCAAACAGCCGATGGAGACGGGCCCGCGCGTACCGGGGTTCGCCGAGATCGAGGTGCCAGTTTTCAAGAAGGGGGAGGAGTATCGCGTTCCACCCAACCCGAAAACGCGCACCCCCGGCGAACTGAGGTTCAGCCCCCTGGCGAAGCTGAGCGAAACACTCCCCGTTCCGCAGAACGATCTCTTTAATCGCAATATCGTCAATCGGCTCTGGTTTGTGATGATGGGGCGTGGCCTGGTGCATCCGCTTGATCTGCATCACAAGGGGAATCCGCCGTCGCATCCGGAGTTGCTCGATGGGCTCGCACGCGAGTTTGTCGCGCATAAATACGATATCAAATGGCTGTTGCGGGAACTGGCCTTGAGCGACACCTATCAGCGCTCCAGTATTCTCCTCCCCGGCCAGGAGAAACGCGCGCCGGAGACATTCCTCACCGCCCTGGAGAAACCACTCTCCGCCGAGCAAATGCTGTGGAGCATGCTGGAGGCAACCGGAGAGAAGGAACGCGTGGTCGCCGCCTCGAAGTCCGGAGGGAAGAACGCGCCGCTCGAACAGGCACGGCAACGCTTCTTGAAGGCGTTCAGTGGCCCGGTGCGGGAAGCAGAGGAAGAGTTTAGCCCCTCGCTCAAGGGAGTGCTCTTTCTGGAGAACGACGCGCTCCTGCTGGGGTGGCTCACGCCGCGAACAGGCAATCTCCTGGATCGGCTCACCAAACTGAGCGACGATCGGGTCGCCGAGGAACTCTACCTTTGCGTGTTGACTCGTCTGCCAACGACCGAGGAGCAGCAGGAGGTGGAAAGTTACCTGAAGAAGAAGGCAGCCCACCGCACGACGGCCCTGCAGCACCTGGCGTGGGCATTGCTGGCATCGACAGAATTCTGCCTGAATCATTGAGCGTGGCGAGGATCCGACCGTGAAGAAGCATCCGTTGTGCCGACCGTGGGAGCATCGCCTGTCGCGCCGGCAGTGGTTGGGAAGCGTGGCGGGGGGAACGCTGGGTGCGCTTGGCCTGGGAGCGATCGCCGAACCCCTGCTCGCTGACGAACTGAAGAAGAAGCATCGGCAGGTTCTCTTTATCTGGCTCGACGGCGGACTGAGTCAGCTGGAGAGTTGGGATCCCAAACCACACACCCAGTTTGGCGGACCGTTTCGCGCCATCCCCACCTCGGTCCCCGGGATTCAGGTGAGTGAACTCCTGCCGCGCACCGCGAAGCTGATGCATCATCTGGCGGTGGTGCGCAGTCTGTGTACCAAGGATAATTCCCACTCGGCCGGGGTGGCGCGCATTCAGCGTGGCGATCCCAAAAACCGCGGTGTGACTTACCCCTACCTGGGCTCGGCGGTCGCCAAATGGCTTGGAGCGGGAGAGAGTGGGCTGCCTCCCTACATCTGGGTGAAACCGGGGAGCAGTGGGTTTATCACCAGCGATGCGGGATTTCTCGGTCCCAAGTATGGCGCCATGGCTTTTGGCGATGGCAAGCCACCGGAGAACCTGTTGCGGCCCCCCGCGATCAGCAGCGACGAGGATCGTGAACGCAACGAATTGCGTGCGCGTCTGGATCGCCGTTATGCCGAGAAACGTCGCAAGGAGAACACCGAGGCCAACGCCTACGTTTACGAGATGGCGGCTCAGCTGCAGAAAAAGCAGGAGCTTTTCAACCCAGCGACGTTCCCGGCGAAGGACGTGGCCCGTTACGGCAGCCATGAATTTGGCCGCCACATGCTGCTGGCACGACGTTTTCTTGAGGCAGGCGTGACCTTCGTCAAGGTAAACTCCTACGGCTGGGATACCCATGGCGACAACTTTGTCGGACACAGCAACATGGTGCCCCGGGTCGACCAGGCGTTTGCGGCGATGATTGAGGATCTCGCCGATCGGCGCATGCTCGATCATGTGCTGGTTATCATGATGTCGGAGTTTGGGCGAACGCCGCGGATCAATGGGCATGTCGGACGCGATCACTGGCCCGAGGCCTGGTCGTTGATCATGGGTGGATGCGGAATCCAAAAAGGGGCGCTGGTTGGGAAGACCAACGACAAGGGCACCTTTGTGACCAGTGCGGAACACGACATCGGCCATCTTTTCCACACCTGGTTCCAGGCGCTGGGGATTGATACGCAGAAGGTGGAGTACGACAACGCGGGGCAGCCGTTGCCGCTGGCGCACGAGGATTGTGCCCCGATCAAGGAACTTCTGGCCTGACCGTGCCACGCCGTCGCTGGCATGCAAACAAGGACCGCGCGGATCCACACCGATGAACGACGACGCCAAAACACTGCGCGACCGCTTCACGCCGAAGGAAGGCAAACCGCTCCTGCTGGATCGGCAGATGTGTGCCCTGCGCTTCAGCCCCAGCGGCAAGATCCTGGTCGCGGGCGGCACCGATGCCACGGTGCGACGCTGGGAGGCGAACACCGCCACATTCACTCCGCTGCCCGCGCTGACCGGCCACCACGGCTGGGTGCAGGGAATCGGCTTTTCGCCCGAGGGAAGCCGACTCTACTCCGCGGATTCCTGGGGAGAACTCCGCGCCTGGCCAACCCAGGAGCGCACCCCCAAACCGCTCTGGAATGTGCCTCAGGCGCACGATGGCTGGATTCGTGGGCTGGCGGTCAGCCGCGAGGGCAAGGTGCTCGCCACCTGTGGCCGGGATCAGCTGGTGCGGCTCTGGCAGGCCGACACCGGAGCGAAAAAACACGAACTCTCGGGGCACAACGAGGAAATCCTCGCTCTCGCCATCCACCCCGAGGGAAAGTTCGTGGTCAGCGGTGATCTCCAGGGCGTGGTCAAGCAGTGGGACGTGACCACGGGGAAGTGTGTCCGTGAACTCGATGCTCGCGTGCTGCATCTGCTGTCGCGCTTGCAGGACACAGGAGGAGTCCGCGCTCTGGCGTTCGATCCCCAGGGCACCACACTCGCCTGTGCCGGCACCAAACCGTCCGTTGGGGGCAATGTTCAGGGAGTGCCGACGATTCTCTTCTTCGACTGGGCCACGGGAAAGGTCAAACACACCGCCAGCGTGGGAAACGATGGTGATGGGTATATCTACGATCTCCACTGGCACCCCGCTGGATTTGTGATGGCAGTCACGAGCGGCAATCCCGGGGTGGGAAAGCTCTTTTTCCAGCGCCCAGGCGAGGCGCAACCCTTCTTCCTCAGCACCAAAATGGCGAACTGCCATGCGCTGGCAGTCCATCCAGAGGGCAAACGCCTGGTGGTCTGCGCCACCAACACAGGAAGCAATGGCAACGGGCGCCAGCTGGACAAGAACAAGGAATATCCAGGCAATTACTCGCCGCTGCATCCGTGGACACTGCCCGGGTGAAGCGTGCGGCGCGGTCTCACTGAATGACACCCACCTGTCACTGTGCTTTCCGGGCCAATCCAGCACCGGGGGTGGGTAGAAGATCCCTTCTGTCTCAAGGGGTGTGCGATGCACCATGCGCGAATCCGTTTGCTGGCGATCGTTGCTGTCCTTGGGCTGACCGCGCTCCCCACGGCACACGCGGGCGACAAGCTCAATGTGCTCTTCATCGCCGTGGACGACATGAACAACGATCTGGGGTGTTACGGCCATCCGCAGGTCAGGTCGCCCAGCATCGATCGGCTGGCGACACGAGGGGTGCGCTTTGAGCGCGCCTATTGCCAGTTTCCGCTGTGCAGCCCCAGTCGGGTGTCTCTGCTGACCGGGCTACGCCCCGACACCACCAAAATCTTCGATCTGCAAACCGATTTTCGCAAGACCACCCTCCCCGACGTGGTCACCCTGCCGCAAACGTTCCGCAAGCACGGTTACTATGCGGCACGGGTGGGGAAGATCTATCACTATGGCAACCCAGGGCAGATTGGCACCAACGGGCTGGATGATCCCCAATCGTGGGACGAACGCATCAATCCCCGCGGACGAGACAAGGACGAGGAGAAGAAGATTATCAACTACACGCCCAAACGAGGGCTGGGGAGTTCACTGAGTTTGCTGGCGGCCGAGGGGACCGACGAGGAACAGACCGACGGCAAGGTGGCGGCCGAGGCGATCAAGCTGATGGAAAAACACAAGGATCGGCCCTTTTTCCTCGCGGCGGGGTTCTATCGCCCACACTGTCCGTATGTCGCCCCAAAGAAATACTTTGACCTTTATCCGCTGGAGCAGATCACTCTCCCGAAGGTGCTGGCGAAGGATCGCAGCAATTACCTGCGACCGGCGCTCGCCTCAACCAATCCGTGGCCGATCTACCAGGTCGAGGAGGCGAAGGCACGCGAGGCGAAACGGGCTTACTATGGGGCCATCACGTTCGTCGATACACAGGTCGGCAAGCTGCTGGATGCGCTGGATCGCCTGAAACTCACGGACAAAACGATCGTGGTCTTCTGGAGTGATCACGGCTATCACCTGGGTGAACATGGGCTGTGGATGAAGCAGAGCCTGTTTGAAGAATCCGCGCGGGTGCCGATGATTATCGCCGCCCCGGGACAGAAAGCACGCGGGACCAGTTCCTCGCGCACCGTGGAATTGCTCGATCTCTACCCCACCCTGGCCGATCTGGCTGGGCTGGAGGCGCCCAGAACCCTGCAAGGAGCGAGTTTGAAACCGTTGCTGAACGATCCGAAAGCCGAGTGGAAACGCCCGGCGCACACCCAGGTCTGGCGCGCTGGGTTTCCTGGTCACTCGGTGCGTACCGAGCGCTGGCGCTACACCGAATGGGCCAGCGGCAAGCAGGGGGTTGAGTTGTACGACCACAATGCCGACCCGAAGGAAATGAAAAACCTGGCCGGCGAGCCAAAGTATGCGGAAGTGCAGAAAGAACTGCAGGGGCTGGTGCGCACGAACTGGCCGGCAGACTCGTACTCCAACACGCGCGGCACAAAACCCAAAAAGAACCCATGAGAGATCGCACGAGAGGGAATCTCTGGCAGCGGCTCAGCACTCGGCCCGGAGACCGGGAGCGCGCCAAGAAGCAGTGCTGGCGTTGCTTGCTGCGCGACTGGGTGTGGCGGGTTACTGGGGCGGCCCCTCCCCAATCCAGCGCGTGCCGAAGAGAATGCGTTCCCAGGCAGGCTGTTTTGGATCGGGCGAGTAGCTCACGGAATACAGCCCTCCGGTGGGCGGCTTATCCGTGGGGAGGAGGCCACAACCACTCAGGGTAGTGCTCGCCACGGTCAGAAGCACAATCGTACGCAGGAAGCGATTCATCCCAGCATCCTCCGGAGATCCAGGCAGGAGACCCTGCCCACCGCGCTGGACCGTCTACCATCTTCCTGGGCCGCTGTCCAGCCCCACCCAGAGACAGGCACCAGCGACACAACCTGTTGAACAAAAAGGAGTTGAATCGTTCCCCCCAGGGAGAGGAATGTTCCGTGCTTGACCTGGGGAGGTGTCTGCCTGTGCCTCACCCGCCTTTCTTGCCGCATCTGGCACGAACTGAGCCCCACTTGAGCGGCAAAACGCTTGCTGTCCGGGCATGCGCACAGTATCGTCAAAGGAACGGATACTCAGGACTTCTCTCCCCGAAAGGTGCACGATGATGCGGTTGGCTCTTCCTCGGTATTTGCTCCTGCTCGTGCCACTGGTCGTGTTCACCTCTCTCGGCGAAGCCGCTCCGCCGGAGACGTTCAAGCCCACCGAGGAGCAGTTGCAGGCAATCCACGAGCGCAGCGCCAAGCTCGAAAAAGCGCTGGGGATTCTGCGTCGCCAGGGGGTGCGTGATCCCTTCTTCGCCGAGATTGAAATTTACTGGAAGGCCGCCGACTGGATCACGCGCCACAACGAGTTCTATCAGAAAGAAGCAGTCGCCTGGACGATTGAAGCGCTCGATCGGGGCTTGCTGCGGGCCAATCAACAGGGGGCAGGCGAGTCGCCCTGGTTGGCGCAGCGCGGCCAGCCGGTCGTGCGGGCTTATCGCTCGCGCATCGATAACTCGGTGCAGCCGTATGCGGTGACCTTCCCGGCGGATTATGCCAAGGATCTGGCGAAGCGGTGGCGCGTGGACGTGGTGCTGCATGGGCGAAACGCCAGGTTGACCGAGGTTTCGTTCCTGCACCAGTTCAACGGTGATCGGCTTGCGCCCAAGGATCTCAACCACATTCAGATCGACATCTATGGACGGGGCAATAATGCCTACCGCTGGGCCGGAGAGATGGATGTCTACGAGGCGATCGATCACTTTCTGGGTGTGGAAAAGATGCTACGGCGCGAGAACCTGGTGGACTCCACGCGCGTGGTGCTGCGTGGGTTCTCCATGGGAGGCGCGGGCACCTGGCATCTCGGGCTGCATCGCCCGGATCGCTGGTGTGTGCTTGGTCCCGGCGCGGGCTTCACGGTGACCAAGGGCTATGCCCCCGCGCAGTTGCTCCCCAATCCGATGCCCTCCTACATCGAGGACTGCTTGCATATTTACGACGCCGCCGACTATGCCGAGAATATTTTCGATGTCCCGGTGGTGGCCTATTCGGGCGAGAAGGACAAGCAAATCGAGGCGGTCCGCAACATCGAGGCGCGCCTGAAGGGAACAAACCTGTCGATCGTGCATCTGATCGCCCCTGGTCTGGAACACAAGTTCCCGGCCGAATGGCAACAGAAGGCCGAGCAGGAATACGCCAAGTATGTCGCCAAGGGGCGCACGGACTATCCCAAACGAGTGCGCTTTGTCACCTGGACCCTGCGCTATGCGAACTGTGACTGGGTGCACATCGTGGGGTTGGAAGAACACTACAAAAAGGCGCTGGTGGATGCCGAACAGCTGGAAACCCACTACGAGGTGAAAACGAGCAATGTGCGCGTGCTGAATCTGACCATGCCTCCCGGCTCCGCACGGCACGAAACCACCTTCAAGATCGATGGCGAGAAAATCGTGACTCGTCCGGTCTTCACCTCCTCGGGAGAGATGAACGTCTTTCTGGAAAAGCGCCAGGGACACTGGTATCCGGTCATTCCGCAGCGGCTGTTCACCAAGGGGCTGCGCACCATGCAGAAACTCTCGGGGCTGCATGGACCGATCGACGATGCGTTCACGCAGCCCTTTGTCTGTGTGCGCGGCACACAGAAACCCTGGCACGAGGCCACACAGAAATACGCCGACCAGAATCTGAAACGATTCCAGGGAGAGTGGGACCGCTACTTCCGGGGCGAACTGCCGGTGGTGGATGACAATGATCTGTCCGGCGAGGATATTTCTCGGGCGCATCTGATCCTCTTTGGCGATCCGTCGTCGAACCGAGCCATCGCCCAGGTGATCGACGGACTGCCGATCGAATGGACCAAGGATTCCCTGGTGGTGAACGGGCACAAATACGACGCAAAAAATCATGTGCCGGTGCTGATCTTCCCCAGCCCACTCAATCCGGAACGTTATGTGGTGATCAACTCGGGGCACACTTTCCGGGCAGCGGATCTGGAGGCGACCAACGCCATGCTCTTCCCGCGCCTGGGCGACTGGGCCGTGTTGCAGCTGGATCCAACCGAGAGCAATCCGCTCAACACCAAGGTCATGGAAGCCGGGATCTTCGACGATTTCTGGAAGTTCAAGAAGAAGTGAAAGACTCGGCGGAATCGCCAGGAAGGAAGACGGAGCGGGCGGATGACCACGATGATCCAGTGTCCCACGTGCAAACAGATGCTCCCGCCTGGAGTGCGCTTCTGTCCGCATGATGGGACACCGTTGACCGAAACCACCGCGCCGGCGGCCCTGAATGTCCCGACCCCCGCGGGCAAGGCCGAAACGCGAGAGATCGAGCTCCCCGCCATGGTGGGGGGACGCTATCGCCTGGAGGAATTGCGCGGGGGCGGCGGAATGGCCAAGGTCTATCGAGCGATCGATACCACGCTGGAACGCACCGTCGCGGTCAAGCTGATCAATCCCGATTTGCGGAACGAGCCGGAGTTCGACACGCGCTTCCAGCGCGAGGCACGGATTGTCAGCCAGCTGTCCGATCCCCATGTGGTTTCGGTCCACGATTTTGGCCTCGATCCAGTCTATGGACCGTTCCTTGTCATGGAGTTTCTGCAGGGGATGTCGCTGCGGGAACGGCTGCACGCCGAGGGGCCCTTGCCTTTGAAAGCAGGGCTGCAACTGAGTGCACAGCTGGTGCTCGCGCTGATCCACGCCCACGAAAAGAAGATCGTGCATCGCGACATCAAGCCGGATAATGTCTTCCTCGTCAACCAAAGCGGGGTGCGCCTGCATGTGCGCGTCCTGGACTTCGGCATCGCTCGCATCTATCGCGATGATGAACCGGGAAACACCGAGCAGTTGACAAGCCCCGGGGCAGTGGTGGGCACGCCGCGCTACATGGCGCCTGAACAACTCGCCGGCCAACCCGCCGATGCACGTTCGGACATTTACAGCGCCGCCATGGTTCTGCATGAAGCAATCACCGGCAAACTGCCGTATGTAAGCGGTCGCCTCACCGAGTTGTGCCGCGAGGCAACCCCCGCGCTGGAACAACTCCTCGATCAGTGCCTCAAACCGAACCCTGCGGAACGCCCGCCCAGCGCGGTGGAAGTGTATCTGCGTCTGCAAGAACTGGGGAAGGCGAGCGGGATTCTCCTTCTGCCCGCGGGAGCGATGGATCGCCTGATTGCCGCACGCCGAAGTGCCGGAACCGAACCCACGGTCGCTTATGATCCAGGGCAGACCAAACCCACCGTGATGAAGCGCTGGGTACTCCTGCTGGGAGTGGGACTGCTCGGAGCGCTGCTCGTCGCCGGGCTCCTCTGGAAGGTTGTGCTACGGCCCTGACGGATTCGCTGAGAGCCAGCGGCAAGGATCAGCGCGGCCAGGGAGTTCCTGGCTGTCCACGTCTGCAAAGGTAATCGCCAGCTCATGAAAAACTGCCCTGCCTGCCACACGCCCAACGATCCCAGCAACCGCTTCTGCCAGCAGTGTGGCCAGGCACTGGATTCAGTGGTCCTGGTGGCGGGGCCCCCCTCCCCGGCCCTGAGTCAGACGGCGATTCTGCACCGAGCCACCCGGGTGCAAAAACCCCACCAGTCGGCCTCCCTCGATGCGCTGTTCGCGATCAACCCCAAGCTCGTGATTGGCCGCGCCCCCGATTGCGATATCTGCCTGCAACATCCGACCGTCTCGCGCTACCACGCGCTCCTCGAACGCACCCCGGAAGGGTTGAAACTCACCGACCTGGGGAGTGTCAATGGGCTGTACCTGGACGGCAAACGTATCTCGCAGCCGATTCTCCTGGGTGAACATCAGCGGGTTGGCATCGGTCCGTTCCTGTTCACGCTGATCGGCAACACCATCCACTCGATCGACAGTAGCCGCAGTTTGCGTCTTGAAGCGCGGGTGCTGGAAAAGGAGGTACTGGTCGGGCGCGGGCAAAAACGAAAGCTGCTGGATAACATCAATCTGGTCGTCGACCCCGGAGAGTTTGTCTGTCTGCTCGGGCCGAGTGGTTCGGGGAAGAGCACCTTGATGGATTGTCTGAATGGGCGTCGGCGCGCGACAGCGGGACAGGTGCTTGCCAACGGCGAGGATTTTTACCAGCACTTCGATAATTTCCGGCAATCGCTGGGCTATGTGCCCCAGAAGGATATTGTCCACACCCAGTTGAGCGTCTACCGGGCGCTGTCCTATACCGCCTCGCTCCGTCTGCCGACCGACACCGATCAGAGCGAACGCGATAGCCGGGTCGAGGAAGTGCTGCGTGAGATGGAGCTGGTGGCCAATCGCTCGACCCTGGTGGGACAGCTTTCGGGCGGACAGATCAAGCGCGTGAGCCTGGGGGCCGAGTTGCTGGCGCGACCGTGCCTGCTCTACATCGACGAGGCCACCAGTGGACTGGATGCGGGAACCGAGGCCCGCATGATGCGTCTGTTCCGGCAACTCGCCGACGAAGGACGCTCGCTGATCTGCATCACGCACAATGTGGACAATGTTGATCAATGTCATCTGGTCTTGCTGCTCAACCGCGGCAAGCTGGTGTTCTACGGTCCCCCCAGCGAATTACCCGCCTACTTCGGAGTGAAACGCGTCAGCGAGGTGTATGATCGTCTGCTCGATCAGTCTCCGGAGGCATGGGAACAGGATTTCCGGCAATCGTCGCTCTACGAGGAGTATGTCGCCAAGCGCTTGGCAGAGGGGTTGCGGCCCACGTTGGCCGACGAGGTCGATCCCGAACCCGAGGTGCCGGAACTTCCCGCGCGCTTGCAGGTGTTCCTGAACAACCTGGGAGGAGCGGCTGCCGCCTTGCCGTCGAAGTTCCCCTTGCTGGCACAACGGCTGCACGAACTGACCGAGGCCGCCGAGCGTGCGCGGAAACTGGTGCGCCCGGCCTCGGAAGCCTGGCATCAATTCAAGATACTCACGCGCCGCTACACCGAGTTGATCCTGAGTGACCGTCGCAGCGTCCGCCTGCTCTTGCTTCAGGCTCCTATTGTCGCGCTCTTCGTCCTGCTCGGCTTTTTTGACCGTCCCTATGAGAGTCTCATCCCGACCACGCGACATCTGACGCGCGAGGAACGGCAAGCGCTGCTTGGCCTGCGCGGCATTCTCATGACGGTGCACGATCAGACCGAGTTGACGCCCGAGGAGCAACAATTGCTCAAAAGTATCCAGGTGCCCGGACCGACCGGGCCAATCAGTGCGGCGCGCGCCCTGGAGGAGTTCGATCGGGTGCATCTGATCGATATCTTGCTGGACAGCCCCCAGCCGGTCGTGCCCTACGACATGATGGTCAATCCGACCTACACCTACATGCTGCTGTACATCATTGTGATCGCGATCTTCTGGTTTGGCTGTAGCAACGCCGCCAAGGAGATTGTGAAGGAATCGTCGATCTACAGCCGTGAACGCGCGGTGAATCTCCAGATTGTGCCCTACCTGGCGAGCAAGTTTCTCGTGCTCAGCGTGATCTGTGCGGTGCAGACGCTCCTGCTCATGGTGGTGATCTATGGAGCGCTGGAAGGGCTGCATCTGGCGCTCCATCATGACCTCCCTCCGGCCGCATACCGGCTCAGCTACCTTCCGCAATATTGCCTGCTGTTGCTCCTCTCCCTGTCCGGGGTGGCGCTTGGGTTGTTGCTCTCGGCCTGTGTCACCACTCCCGACCAGGCCAATGCCCTGTTGCCGTATGTGTTCATCCCGCAGATGATCCTGGGCGGCGGGGTGATCATGGTCAAGGAGGGAGTGCTGTTGTGGCTGGCGATGGCAACGTCGCCGATTTACTGGTGCTATCGGGGGGTGAGACGAGGCGTCCCCGAGATGCCAGTCACTTCGCCGTTTCACATCGACTACAGCGACAACATCTGGCTCGCGGGCGCAGCGATCGTGGTGCAAATGGTGGTGTTGCTGGGGTTGACCGCCTGGTTTCTGCGCCGCCAGGACGTTCTGGAGCGTTAACCCAGGCAGCCGGGGTTGTCAGGGGAAGCCACCCTGGCTATCTTCGACAGAATCATCCGCGGTGTGTCGGCAAGCACCGCTCCCTGGCGAGGTGGCTCTTGGCCGGAGTCCACCAGGCAGCCTTGACAAGGAGGTCGACATGGCCACGCACGCTGCACCCCCTCGAGCCCCCCTTGTTCGCCAGGGGCCCTGCGAGGGGGGCGGTCAGCGGGGTATGCTCTTGCTGTATCTGCTCATACACCTCGGCGCCCTGGGGTGTTTCTGGTGTGAGTTCACCCTGATCGATGGGCTGATTGCTCTGGCGTTTCTGCAGGTCCGCGGTTTCTGCATCAGTGCCGGGTATCACCGCTATTTGGCCCACCACGCCTTCAAGACCAGTCGCTGGATGCAATTTCTCCTGGCGGCAGGTGGATGTCTGGCCCTGCGCGGCGGGCCGTTGTGGTGGGTTGCCCTTCATCGCCACCATCATCGCCATTCCGATACCGAGACCGATGTGTTCACTCCCGAGACGGGCTTCTGGTGGAGCTATCTGGGCTGGCTGATTTCGGGGCGCTATCGACAAACCAACTACCAGTTGATCCCCGACCTGGAGCGTTATCCCGAGCTGCGCTGGCTCAATCGCTACTGGCTCCTTCCGCCCGCGCTGGCGGCGTTGCTGATGCTCTGCCTGGGCGGAGTCCCCACCCTCCTGGTCGGGTTCTGCCTGTCGTCGGTCCTGCTGTTTCACCTGATGGCGATGCTCGATGCGTTCAATCATTCGCTGGGATTCCGGCGTTACAACACGGGGGATAGTAGCCGCAACAGCTTTCTGCTCGCTATTCTGGCGATGGGCGAGGGCTGGCACAATAATCACCATCACTACCAGGCGTCGGCCCGGCTGGGGTTTTACTGGTGGGAGGTGGATGGGACCTACACCGTGCTGCGACTGCTGGCCTGTGTCGGCCTGGTACGCGCTCTGCGCACCCCCTCCGCGGCCATCCTTGCTCGGCGTCGGCTGAACCCCACCGAAAAGAAGAAGGCCCCAGCGCCAACCCTGACAGCACGAGGCGCCTTGCTCCCCGCCTCGGAGGGGGCTGGCGCTGGGAGCGGACGACGAGACGCCCCCCCCACGGCGACTGCCCCCACTTGCACGGGCGAACTGGTTCCTCGTGCGGTCTGCTGAAAACTCTGGTGAGGACTCCCAGGTGCGACATAGAATACACTAGGGATCGCCCGATCATCTCCACTGAGCGCGGAAGGCGGGGTTATGCGGCGCGTTTCTGTCCTCCTCCTGCTGGTGTTGGCATCCGCAGCGCAGGCTCAGCCCGCCCGTCGCACCCAAACGATTGGTGTGGAGGATTATTTCAGCCAGGTCTTTATTCTCGGTTCGGTAATCTCTCCGGATGGCAAATCGATCGCCTACCTGGAAGCCAGCTGGCCCAAGGGGAGCGAGGACCGGCAGACCGATCTGTGTGTCGCCTCCACCAGCGATGGCACCATCAAGCGTCTGGGTTCGGTTCGTCCGACCAGTTCCTCGCTGATGCAGTGGAGCAGCGATAGTCGCTGGATCTACTTCGCCAATCGGCGGTCGCGCGGGGAGACCAAACCTCCGCTCAACGGGGTGCAGCAGGTCTGGCGCATTGCTGCCCGCGGGGGCGATCCCGAGGCGCTCACGCGCGCAAACTCGGACATCCAGGGATTTGCTGTCAGTAGCGATGGCCGGGCGCTGTACTACCAGGTCGATGTTCCGCATCTCGACGAGGAATGGCGCGATCTGAAGGAGAAGTTCAACAAGGGGATCGAGTACGGGCATGGAAACACCAGGGTGTCGCAGATCTGGCGACTCGATCTGGGGACGAACAAGATCGAAAAAGTGATCGACGAGAAACGCTACATCCGCGAATTTGCCCTGGCCCCAGACGCCCGCCGCCTGGCGCTGATCACCACCCCCGATGACAAGGTGGTCAGTCTCGAAGGACAATCGCGGGTGGATGTGGCCGACGTCCTGGGGCGCAAGATCCAACCACTCCCCGACAAACTCTGGCGGGTGGAACAACTCTCTCCCTACGGTTGGCTGGAGCGAATTGCCTGGTCCACCGATAGCAAAGCATTGGCGTTCAATGTGATCTTCGATGGCTATCCGGCGGAGATCATCGTGGCCGATCTGAACGGCGACACGCCGCGCACCATGCGCGTGCCACGCCGCGAGGGTCAGCTCTCCGTGCGGGGCTACGGCAGCGTCTTGCAATGGCGCAATGCACAGGATCTCTGTTTTCTGGGCGAGGAAAAAGCGCGCGTGCGGCTCTGCTGCGCCACCAGTGTGCGCTCCGTGCGCCAGGGCCCCGTGAAGGAACTGACGCCAGGCGACGTGGTCGTTGATGCCTTCACTCTCTCGGCCAATGGCGAGCAGGCCGCCCTGGTGCTCAACGACACCACACATCTCCCTGATCTGTACGTTCTCGAGCAAAACCGCAAAGCGCGACGTCTGCTCAACCTCAACCCCCGTGCCGATACCTGGAAACTTCCTCAGTTTCGCATTGTGACGTGGAAAGGGGCACGGGGCGATCAGGTCGAGGGGATTCTGGAGTTACCTCCCGATTGGCGGTCCGGCCAGCGCGTGCCTCTGGTGGTGGAACTCCACGGGGGACCGACGAGCGCGAGTTACTATCGCCTGGATTTCAGCATCTCGGGGCGTACCCTGTTGCCTTCGCGCGGCTATGCGGTTCTGAGCCCCAATTACCGCGGCTCCACGGGGTATGGCGACAAGTTTCTGACCGATCTCCTGGGGCGGGAGAATGACATCGAGGTCGAGGACATCCTGAAAGGCGTCGAGGCGATGGTCGAGGAAGGCTATGCCGACAAGGATCGCCTGGGCGTGATGGGGTGGAGCAATGGCGGTTACCTCACCAATTGCCTGCTCACCAAAACCACGCTCTTCAAGGCCGCCAGCAGCGGCGCCGGGATTGTCGACACCGTGCTCGAGTGGGGCACCAATGACGAACCGGCCTATGTGATCGCCCTGAAACAGGGGCTCCCCTGGGACAAACCCGACATCTACCGTAAAACCTCGCCCACCTACAATCTGAACAAGATTCGCACACCGACCCTCATTCACGTGGGGAGCAACGATGAACGCTGTCCCCCAGGCCACAGCCGCATGCTGCACCGGGCTCTGAAGGAATATGTGAAGGTGCCGACGGAGTTGGTGATCTACACGGGAGAAGCACACGGGCTCTCCAAGGCGAATAGTCGGCGCGCCAAGATGGAATGGGATGTGGCGTGGTTCGATCGTTACATCCTGGGGCGTCCCCGGACCGCGCCTTAATTCTGAGAAGACGCGTCCGAACCACTTAACCACGCCCACCTCTCCACCCGATTCTTTCCGCGTAAACGACACAGCACCTACAGAAGTTACCATCTGCGTGCTGGGGAGAAAAACCCCAGCACCGGTGGGGCTTCTCGTTGCATCTGCACGATTCTCCCGTTACAGTTTTTTTAGCTTTCTCCTTTCTTTCGGGAGAGTCGTCATGAATCCTCTCATCAAGAAAATCGGTTCCCGGGTTGGATTCACGCTGATTGAATTGCTGGTGGTGATTGCCATCATTGCCATCCTGCTCGGGTTGTTACTCCCGGCAGTTCAGAAGGTGCGCGAGGCGGCGGCGCGCATGCAGTGCAGCAATCATCTCAAACAGATGGGGCTGGCGTTTCACACCTTTCACGACAACCAGGGGGCCTTTCCTCATGGCGGATACAATGCCCCCTCGGCCGCCGCGGCCAGCGTCACCAAGCGCGACGAGTGGAGCTGGACCTATCAGATCCTTCCCTACATCGAGCAAGAGAATCTGTATCGCGAGGCCGATTACCGGGTGATCTTCCGCACACCGGTGAAGATCTACTACTGCCCAACGCGACGTCCGCCGACCGTGTACAACAACACCACGCGCACCGACTATGCCGGCTGTGGGGGAACCATTGGCAGCAACGGCTCCAATGGCGTGGTGGTGCGTGGGGGATCCGCTCTCCGCGTGACGCTGACTGGAATCCCAGACGGCACCTCCAACACCATCATGGTGGGTGAGAAACAGTTGAATCTGGACAAGCTGGGGACCAACATCGACGACAATGAAACGCACTTCAACGCCGGGTGGAATGGGGATTATGATCTTTATCGGATTGCGCAGCCGAGCGCAGGGACGTGGCTGGCCCCGACCCCGGACTATCACTCCGCCTCGACCAATGCCTCAACGCGGTTTGGCTCGTCCCACACGGGGGGCTGCCAGTTTGTCTTCGCCGATGGGTCCGTTCGCATGATCAGCTATGGCGTATCCCCGGCGATGTTTATGCGGGCCTGTGTCCGCAATGACGGTCTTCCCTTCAGCAACAGTGATCTCTGATCCACGATGGCGTTAACGGCGTCCATACTGTCCCATCAATTGCCCCTGAGCCAGAATGTGGCCCTCCATGGCGGAGACCAGCTGCGCCTTGGTTGCGCCCACTGGCAGATCGAGGGTGGTATCGAGCGCGTACAGTTTGAAGAAGTAGCGATGCGGTTTCCCTCGTGGCGGGGATGGTCCGCCATAGCCGATGTTGCCAAAATCGTTCTTCCCCTGGCGTGCGCCGTTCGCGAGCGTCTTTTCAGGGGGGACCCCTTCCTGCAGTTCCTGCACCTCGGCGGGAAGATTGTAAAGCACCCAGTGAACCCAGGTGCCGCGCGGGGCATCGGGATCGTCGCAGATAAGCGCGAGACTGTTTGTCCCGGCGGGGGAAGCGGACCAGCGCAGAGACGGGGAGACATCCTTGCCATCGGCGGTGTATTCTTGTGGCACGGTTGCGCCTTCCTTGAAGGCGCTGCTGGTGAGCTGGAGTGACATGACGGTTCCTCCTGATGAGCCAGACGGTGCGGGGTTGCTACACCCGGAGAGCCAACCCAGGATGAGCAGCAAAACCAGGGAGCGCACAGGGCGCAGAAGGATGGAAGGGGCGTGAATGTGTGCTGTGGGCATGACCGCACCCCTGATTTCCTGGGCCAGTATCGAAGAGACTGGCGAACCCCCAGAAGGCGGATGAACCAAGTGGCGGGCTCTTCCCTGGGCCATTCGAGGTGGATGGGCACTATTGTCTGGATCGGATCTCGGCATCAAAGCGAATCCACCGCAACATCCTGGGGCATGTCACGGTGGGTTCGCTGTCTCTTAGCTCTCAGCGGCGGTGGTGATGATGATAACCTCCCCCGTAGTATCCACTCCGGTAGCCGCCGTAGTAGGAGGTAACCGCCGGGTAACTGTAGACGCTCCGTAATTGCGGCGTGTAGTAGGAACCATAAGAGGGGCCGTAGTAGCTCAGCATGGGGGTGCCGTAGGTTGTGTACGGATTGGCGTACACCACCGAAGGCGTCGCGAAGGTCGGGTAGTAACTCAACCGCGGGTAATACACAACCGAAGCAGCCGATGGCGGATAGTAAGTGCTGATCATCCGTGGAGTGGTCAGCGTCAGGATCTGGGCATTACTCCGCTCGGGGAGAAGCCCCATCATTGCCAGAGCCGCGACCCCCACCAAGAGTCCTCGAAGTGCTGGCATCATCGTCGTACCTCCTGAGCATAGAGCACGTCGTTCATCCGCCGCCGTTATTATATTCAGCGGGATCTCAGCCATCGACGAGCAATGAAAAAAACGAAAGAAATGAGAGGACCATTCGGGATTCTCACTCATGGGGCGCTCGGAAACGATCGATCCAGCACCACCAGATCCGAATCGGGCCACCCCTTGCTGCGCGTGGTTTCATCCCAGAAGCGACGATGCACCAGTCGAATGCGCACGGTGCGGAGCGTGGCAGGGAAGACATAACGGAAGGTCTCGGTTTCCTCGGGCCGCAGTCGCGTGTCGATTGGGTCCGAGGCGACGCGCCAGAAGGGCGCCGGACTGCGGCCTTGCTCGTCCTTCAGAATTCGGGCAAAGAGTTTTCCGGGGGTGCCCTGCAAGGCAACGCCCGCCTCGGCTGGCAGGAGCGGCCCCTGCAACGGTCGCAGAGGCACCTGGTTCTCCGCCGCGCCGGTAACGAGGAGAAGGAGCTGCCGATCGATGAATCCGGTGGGAATGCGATGGCCCACCTGTTTGGTTCGGATTTGAACCCGAGCCTCAACGCTCGTTCCCTGTCGATCAAAACCAACATCCACCTGGAGAGCCTGCTGAAGCATCTCGGCCTGACTGCCAGCGAAGAAGCGATGATTCCCCAGGGTGTGGGGCGCACGCGTCACTCCCCCATGCCCCGGGGCGATGTTGGTCCTGTGCCCCGTGGGTTTCATGTGACAATCCTGGCACTGCTGCCCCTGGCGCGCCGCGGGACTGGCGCGCCATTCGCTGTAAGTGCTGTAAACGTGCACCCCAAAGACAACCCCCTCGTGGCAGGCGGCACAGTAACGGCTCTCTCGGTACAGGGGAGAATAGCTGTCCTCACCACGGTCCACATCATCCAGCGGACCAAAGAAGAGTTGCCCTTCCTGCGGGCGAAGCAATTGGAGCATGTAGCGCCCATGGGTAAGCCCAAAGTTCCCGGCGCCGAGCCCGCTAATCTTGTGGCAGTAGTCGCAGTGCACGCCCTTCGCAGCGGTCCCGCCAATTTGTGTGAGGTCGAACTGGGCCGGATCGCCGGGCTCCAGCGCGGGCGCATGGCAGGAGGCGCAGACCGCCGCGCCAAGAGGATGTTCGTCGAGGAGGCTCCACCCCGCCTTGCTCTTCCCCGACCAGGTGGTTCCGGCATAGAGATTCTGAAAACGCCGACCGCGCGCCGACCGCGCATGTCCGCCCTCGGCCCATTCCGCGTGGAGGGCGCGATGGCAGTTGGCGCAGTTGTGCGGTTCCGCGGGATCGGGATCCGGATCAACCCAGTGATACTCCGGATTATCCTCGGCAGGCAAGGGCTCAAGCGTCAAGCGCAGAGGAGCGCGCCCGGGAGTGATGCCGCCGATCAGGTAGCCCTCTTTCCACCCGGTCAAGCGCCGCTCCTCCCCCGGGTGCATCTCCACTCGGAAGCGCCCTGTGCGATCGGAGAG
>JAKOSN010000224.1 GCA_029777335.1 Planctomycetota bacterium | reverse complement strand
TCAATTGACAACAGATCGTCGTTCAACCACGGGGCAAGAACGCGAATTGTGGAGTGCGTTCTGCCAGGCAATGTTTGCCAGTGCAGAGTTTCAGTATCGAAAGTAACCCGGTTAAAAAGGGGAGATTCTCGCAAAGGGGCAACAAACGCCAACAGAAAGTCAAGGATTGAATCCCTGGCACCCTTTGTGAACAATCTCCTTCACACACCACACGGAGTTGAGCGATGCTCTCCCGGCGGACCTTGTTGAAGACGACCTGCTCGGGGTTCGGCTATCTTGCGTTTGCCGCGCTGGCACACGAGCAGGCAGCCCTGGCGAGCAGTCCGAAGACCAATCCATTGGCGCCCAGGAAGACCCACTTCGCTCCGCGCGCGAAGCGCGTGATCTTCCTCTGCATGGAAGGCGGGCCCAGTCACGTCGATACCTTCGACTACAAACCAAAGCTCTCCACCGATGACGGCAAGTCTGCGCCTCGCGGACGAGGCGGATTTGGAGGGGGGAAACTCCTTGGTTCGCCGTTCAAGTTCTCCCAGCATGGCAAGAGCGGACTCTGGATGAGTGAACTCTTCCCCGAACTCGCACGCCACGCGGACAGGCTATGCATGCTCAACGGCATGCACACCGATCTGCCCAACCATGCCCAGGCATTCCTGCAGATGCACTGTGGCATTTACCAGTTCCCCCGACCAAGTCTTGGTGCCTGGGTGCTCTATGGCCTGGGAACCACGAACGAAAATCTGCCGGGCTTCATCACCATCAATCCTCCGCAAACCAATGGCGGAGCGGCAAACTACGCGGCGTCGTTCCTCCCCGCCGTCCACCAGGGGACACGAATTGGCCGCGGGAATTTTGGCTCAGGCGAGCAGGTCAGCAATCTGCGCAATCCTCGGCGTGACCTGAGTGCGCAACGTGTCCAACTCGACTTCGTGCAGGACCTGAACCGCGCGACCGCAGAATCCCTTGGCGAGAATCCCGAAATCGAAGGGTTGATCTCGTCCTATGAGCTGGCGTTCCGCATGCAGGGCGAGTTTCCCAAAATCCTGGATCTTGGCAAGGAGAGCGCGGCGACGCAGAAACTCTACGGTATCGAGGAAACACGTGGAGGAGGGGGGCGGAGTGGGTTTGGACCGACGTCGGGGGGTTCGAGTAACTTCGGTCGGCAATGCCTTCTGGCTCGGCGCCTGATCGAGGCAGGCGTTCGCTTCGTCGAGGTGACGATGGGCGGATGGGATCATCACCGCAACCTCAAGGAATCCCTCACCAATAGCTGCACGGCCATCGACAAGCCGATCGCGGGATTACTCACCGATCTCCAGAGCCGTGGCTTGCTCGACGATACACTGGTACTCTGGGGGGGCGAGTTTGGCCGTTCCCCCTATGCGCAGGGCGACGGTCGCGACCACAACAACAAGGGGTTCACCATGTGGATGGCTGGCGGAGGAGTGAAGCCCGGGCACATCCATGGCAAGACCGACGACCACGGCTACGAGGCCGTGGAGAACAAGGTGCATATCCACGACTGGCATGCGACCATCCTCCACCTCCTTGGGCTCGATCACGAAAAACTCACCTATCGGTACGCTGGGCGTGACATGCGGTTGACCGATGTGAAAGGCAACGTGGTAAAGGCGCTTGTAAAATAACAACCGCGACGTCCACTGCCTGTGTCGCGGAGCGTCTCGCCAAGTTTAACCCATGCAGGCAATGTCCGCATGGGTTGAACGCGGGTCTCACCGCTGGAGAGACACGACAAGGACACAGGTTGGTGCTGATGCCAGGATTACTCCGCTCCTTCCCGTTCTGTAAGGGACCGCTGACCAAATTGGAGATACAGAGACGGGAGCAAAAAGAGATTCAACAAGGTGGATGTGACCAGTCCCCCCAGAATGACGACCGCGAGGGGATATTCCACTTCGTGGCCAGGTTTTTGCCCGCTCACCACCAGGGGCAACAAAGCCAGCCCCGTGGCCAGCGCCGTCATCAGGATTGGCGCCAGCCGTTCCTCGGAGCCGCGCTGGACCAACCCTGGTCCAAACGCCTCCCCTTCCTGGTCCTCCAGGTGCCGATAGTGGCTCACCAGCATGATGCCATTGCGAGCCGCGATGCCAAGAACCGTCACGAACCCCACCAGCGAGCCGAGGGACACCACACCACTGGTAAGCATCACTCCCACTCCTCCCCCCACCAACGCAAAGGGCAAGGTGAACGCCACAATCAACGTCAGGCGCCAGGAACCGAAATCCGAATAGATAACCAGAATCACCCCCAACAGTGCGAGACCGGCCAACGCGTAGAGACGTCGGCTCGACTCGCGCCGCACGGCTTCTTCACCAAGAAACTCCGGGTGATAACCTGCCTCGAACTTCAGACCCCGAACCTTCTGCTCGACCTCCGCCGCAACCGCCCCCAGGTCGCGCCCTTCCACGTTGCAGGTGATGTCCAACCGACGCGAAGCGGACTCCCGCTTGACCTCGTTTGGCATCGGGACCACCAGCACATCGGCCACGTCACGCAGGCGAACCTGCTCCCCCGCCGGGGTATCAATTGGAAGCGCTTGAATGGCGGTGAGATCCGAGCGGCAGGACGGATCCCCCCACACCATCACATCGAACCGTTTCTGCCCCTCGTAGACTTCGCCCACCTTCATCCCCCGCAACAAGGTGGTGGTCGCCCGACGAACGTGTCCGGGGGTCAGGCCATAACGTTCTGCCGCCTCAGGGCGCAACCGGACCTCGATCTGGGGTAACAGGACCTGCGACTCCACCTTCAGATTGGTCACGCCCTGGACGGAGGACATCACCTTCTCCGCCTCCTTCGCTTTCTCCCGCAACACTTCCATATCCGGACCAAAGAGCCGTACGACAATGCTGTAACTGGTCCCGGACAGGACCTCCTTGCTGCGCTCCTTGAGGTAGGTTTGCACATCGCAGTACATCCCTGGGTAGCCTTCCATCGCCGATTGGATACGTTTCAAGGTGGTGGGGTAATCCACGTTTGGATCGATGCTGATCCAGAGTTCCGTGAAGTTTGGACCATACACCTCATCTGCCACCTCCGCGCGACCAATGTGTGAACCAAAGTTCCGCACCCCAGGGATGGACCGGAGTTCCCGGCTCGCGAGCGTGGTTGTTCGGTCCATTTCTTCAACCGAGGCACCGGGTTTGGCAATGAAATGCATCAGGAAATCGGTTTCCTGAAACGCGGGGAGAAACTCCGAGCCAAAACGCGTGGCGGCGGCTCCACTCAGCACAAAGGTGGCAAGGATCAACGCAAGCGCAGTGTACGGGCGATCGATCAGGTATGGCAAGACCTTGCCGTAAGCACGACGCAGCAGCCGAGCCAGAGGGGCCTCTTCGCGCTGGCCGCGTTTGCCTGTCAACAGCATGTAGGAGAGAGCCGGGGTGACGGTGAGCGCGACGAGGAGCGAGGCGAGAATCGCTAGGATGTACGCCAGGGCAAGCGGACGAAAGAACGAGCCCGCGATTCCATCGAGAAAGAAGATCGGCAAGAAGACAATAATCACGATCAAAGTTGCGTAGACCACCGCACTGCGAACTTCCATCGAGGCATCAACGACCACCTTGAAGGTCGAGAGCGGATGGCCCGCCGCCCGATTCAAGCGTAAGCGACGGACGATATTTTCCACATCGATGATCGCATCGTCCACGACCTCACCGAGGGCAATAACCAGTCCCGCGATCACCATGGTGTTCAAGGTGATCCCAAAGGCGGTCAGGACTACCACGGCGGAAACCAGGGACAAGGGGATGGCAGTCAGGCTGATCAGGGCGGTGCGCCAGTCGAAGAGGAACGCGACCAGAATCACAATCACCAGCACACACCCGATCAGGAGCGCGTGGCCCAGATTTTCGATCGCGCGCTCGATGAAAGTCGCGGGGCGGAAGATGGTGGGGTCGAGCTGAACGCCCACCAACCCTGGTTCAAGTTCCTTCAGGGCTGCCTCGACCCGCCGAGTCACTTCCAGGGTGTTGCCCTCGGGTTGCTTCTCCACAATCAGAAGCAAGCCAGGGCTGTCGTTTATAATGGCGTCTCCAATCGGAGGAGGAGAGCCGAAGCGGACGGTGGCAACCTCGCCAAGAAGAGTTGGTGCGTTCCCCTGAAAAGCGATCACCGTGCGTGCCAGGTCTTCCGGATCGTGAATCATTGAGCGATGGCGCACGGCGAGGCGCTGATTCGGCTTGTCCACAAATCCGCCCGATTCCAGCACCGTGGCGTCCTGTGCCCCCCGCACGACCTGATCGAGAGTGATGCCAAGGGCGCGCAGACGATCGGGATCGACCAGGACCTGATACTGCTTATCGCGCTGTCCCCAGATGGCGACGTTGGCCACGCCGGGGACGGACATCAATTTGGGGCGTATCGTCCATAACGCCAACACGGTCATATCCTGCTGGGTCATGGTCTTCGATGAAACGCCAATCTTCATCACCCGGCTCAGGGAGGACAGGGGTTGGAGAATGACGGGGGGGCGGGCGACCGTCGGCAACCGGACGGCCTCGGCGGCGACTCGTTCCTGCACATATTGTCGCGCCTTGTGGATGTCGGTTCCTTCCTCAAAAAGAAGGACCACCGACGAGAGCCCCAGCACGGACTTGGAACGAATAATCTTCAGTCCTGGCGCGCCATTGAGTGAATTCTCAAGTGGGACACTGATAAGGCTTTCCACCTCCTCGGTGGAGAGGCCGGGGGCTTCGGTTTGGACCTCTACTTTTGGAGGAGCAAACTCCGGGAAGACGTCGAGAGGAGCGGTGCCAACGGTGCGCAAGCCGTAGGCGATAAGCAAGCCACACAGCGCGAGGACGACGACCCGGCCGCGCACAGACGTGCTGATCAACCGACTTAACATGGCATCCTCACTTGATGAAGCCGGTTTCCGCGCCGAAAAGCTCCTGCACCCCCGCGGTCACGATCCGGGTGCCCACCGAAGGCCCCCGCGCAAGGACGGCCTCGGACCCAATCGTGTAGCTCACCACCACGCGTTCCCGTCGGTAGCGATGCGGACCGATCTGTTCGTAGAGCCAGGTTCCACCATGGATGTCGAACACCAGCGCGGACCACGGAACGGTTTGACTCTCTCTGGCATCCGCCAGCGGAACCGTGACTCCAAGCCGTTCCCCGGGGATCAATTTCCTGTCTGGATTGGCCATTTCGTAGAAGAGGTCGACCGTGGCGGAAAGGGGATTGGCGGAGGGTGGAGCCACGACTGGACGGGCCGGCGTCAACCGGGCTCCGGGAGGGGTCGAGAGTTTCCCCACCAGCGCCGGTTCGCTGTGGTCGATGGAATCGAGATCGCCCACCGGCAACGGGACGCGTACCCAGACCGTCGAAATATCGATCACCTCGAAGAGAGCCGCTCCAGTGGGAACGGTTTGCCCCGGGAGGGCGGAAACCGTACGCAGGATGCCATCGGCGGGGGCGTCAATGGCGATGGGAGCGGTCGTTCCCGCCTCGGCGCTGCCAACCACTTTCTTGAGGATGGCTTGCCGTGCAGTGGCGGCATCGAGCGTTTTGGTCGCGAGATCAAAGGCAGCCTGCGCCTCATCGACCTGGCGCTGACTGCCTGCTCCTTGCTTGAGCACGCGAGTAGCCCGATCAAGAGCGATTCGGGTCAAGTCCACCTGGGTCTTGGCGTTGTTCACCTGCCCTTCGGCATCCGCCAGGGAGGCGGACAGCGTGGCGCGGCCATCGGGGGTGAGCAACGGAGTCAACTGAAAGACGGTTTCGCCCGCCTTGACGGGTTGGCCTGCTTTCCGCTCCCCTCCTGGAGGAGTTTTGAGCACCCCTCCCAACGGAGCCGCGACGAGGATCGATCGTCCCACAGGGATCGTGACTTCTCCCCCGTAAACGCGCACGCGCCGAACGGATTTCTTTTCGACCGGAGCCACCGCCACCCCGATCCGTTTCTCGGCTTCCTCGGTCAAGGTGATGGTGTTGAGGTCTTCCTCCTTCACCACCTTCCCGACACTCGCACCGGCCGACGGCTTGCTGGAGGTTGAGGGCACCGGTTTGTGAGTCACAAGCCACCAGGCTCCCGTTCCAACCCCACCGACCAGAACGAGAGCGAAGAGGACAGAGGAGAGCCAATGGAGGTACTTCATTTCGGCCTCTTTTCGTCAGCAGCAGGAGTCGGGGGGACTGGGGCGACGGAGGAAGCAGGTTCCCTCGAACTTTCGACCGTTGCCCCTGAGGGGTGGGAACAGGGAGACGCGTCTGGGTTGGAGGGGTCCATCCGTCGGCCGACGCTTCGCTCCAGTTCAGCCCAGAACCGTCGGAGATCGCCGTGCAATTGTGCTTCACGCAGATAGTTGTCCAGAAGCTGCCTGGTTGTTTCCAGCACGATGAAGATGGCGACATTCCCTTCCTGATACGCGGCCTGAGCGCGGCCGAGGGCAGCCTCGACCTCGGGGCGAACCCGGGTCAGGAGTACTTTGAGTTCCGCAGCCCCCTGTTGATATTGCAGAGAGGCACGCTGAACATCGAGAATAATCTGGTATGCGACCGTCTTCTGATTTCGTTGCGCGCGTTCGAGTTCCGCCTCGGCGCGAGCAATGGCTCCCTGGTTGTGATTGAAGATCGGTACGGTGAATCGCAGGGCAGGTCCGAGAACATGACTCCCCTGCCCGCTGGTGGCGTCGAAGAAGCCAAGAAAGCGAACCCAGCCAAGCCTGGCAAAGTTCACGCGTGCTCTGGCGGCAGCGACCGCTTCCGCAGCGGCGAGTGCATCCGGGCGATTTGCCATGGCCTCCTGGGTGAGGGCATCGACATCATACGGTTGGCTGACGGGCGGTGAGGACGGATCAAGAGGGAGAGGCCCACGTAATGGCCCGAGCCCCAGGAGATTGCGCAACCGCTCCTCCAAAATGGGGATCTCAAAGCCGATGCGCACCGCGTCTTGCTGGGCCTGGAGTGCGTCGATCCGGGCCGTCGCAGCCTCCTGCTGGGAGATATCACCCGCCTTGTAGCGTTTCTCCGCCAGCTCCGCAATTCGACCGCGCAGCTTGACCGCCTCGCCAGCGATCCGCACGCGCTCCTTGGCCAGTACCACATCCGCATAAGCCTGCCTGACATCCCGCATCAGATCGAGCCCGGCCTGGGTCAATCGCTGAGCGGTCCGCTCCGCTTCCTTCGATGCCGATTTCAAGCGAATGGGACGGAGCCAGAGGGATTCAATGGGAAAATCGAAGAGATACTTGAACGGTTTGTCCGACATCGGCCAGTAGTAAACGAACTCGGGGTTCGGTAAGAGGCCCGCCTGGATGAGATCCCCTCGTGCAAGTCCCAGATCGACCAGAAGTTCCTGAAACGCGGCATTGTTCCAGAGCGCGATTGCGACGGCCTCATCCTCGGTAAGGCCATCGTCGAGAGAAGCTCCAGGTGGCATGGTCACCTGGGCCTTGTCTTCAGGGCAGGGTAGCGATTGGCCAATACGCTGCGAGAGGTGAGTCGAAACGGTTGAACGGTCGGGAGCCCTCGGAGTCGTCTGACATCCCGAGAAAGTCAGGAGCGACCCCAGGATGAGGCACGCTCCCATCCCCCTTTTCGCAATCTTTGTCCCCATATGGCTCGCCGTTCTGTTTGCATCGAGGTTTTCATCACGATTAATCGAAGCGCAATGAAGAGCGGACGGCGCCCCATCCTCCATTATCGGAAAACAGGATTATACGCGTTAGGGAAGAAAATCGGTCAGGCGACATCCGCAAGGTCGAGTCGGCGACTGCTGCTTCAGGAAGTGCCAGGTCGCGTCGGGCCGAACAGCGAGAAAGTGCCCTGTCCATCGACTGCTGGCGAACCCGTCATGGTGTTAACGGCGTGCGACGACGGCATGGGTACGGCTCTTGTTCCTGAAACCCCCGTAATCCCCGGGTCAATCCTCCGGCGACGGCGTGGAGAGCATGTAAACCGCGAAAGACGCCAACCAGTGTTCCCCGGCGTAGTCTCCGCTGGCAACATGCTTGAGCGCCGCCTCCGCATGGCGTGTTGCCGCTTCGGCCAGCACCTTGCGTGCGGAATCGTCTCTGGGCAGCGCCACGGCGATGCTCCGCATGCACCAGGCACGGCTTAAATTCAGCCCATCCAGATGCACAATCTGTGGATCCGTGCGGTCGGTCACCTTGGCCGGTTCGAGCAGCGCTTTTGGTTCCCCGCGATCGAGTCGGGGAAGGAAGCGATGGAGCCATTGGGCGAATTCCGCGGGAGGAAGCACTCGCCGCATCAGGTCGGCTTCCATCAAGCTGGGCGAAAAAAAGTCTGCGCCATCTGGTTCCCACGCCGCCGGGATGTCCACGTCCTTCGCGAAGTAGGTTTTGCTGCGTTCCTCCACCACCTCGCGCAAGGCCTTGTTTTTGGTGGCGTGGGCATAGTCGAGGGCAAAGGCGAGTCCAAAGGCTGTGTTAGGATGAACCCCTGTGCGGATCGGATAAGTCTGTTTTGGAAAATAGGCAACATAGCGAGCCGCCACGATGTCCGCCAGGGGTTTCAGATGGCTCGCCCACTGCCGCGCCTCGGGGTCGTCCCATGCCTGAAGTTCCTCGGCCAGCTTCAACAGCCAGGCCCACCCATAAGGCCGCTCGAAGGATTGCGTGTTGGGGCGACTGAAGTAGTCCGCCTCGGCCTTCAGGTTCTTCTCGCTCAAACTCGCAGCCAGCACGGTTCGAATCTGCTTCTTCTCGGGGAGATCGGGAAACAGTCGCAGTAGTCGGACGAGCATCCAGTGGCCATGCACCGAGGAATGCCAGTCAAAACAACCATAAAAGGCGGGATGCATCTTTCGCGGAGATTGAACATCCTTTTCCTCGTTCAGAACATCGCCGGGTTTATTTGGGTATTCCCTGTTGATGCCCTTGAGCGCCAACCGCGCAAATAACGATGCCTGCTCCCGAGTCATCTTCATGCCCCCTTTTCGCGCTGGCGCGACGGACTTGGTCGGCTGATCCGTAGGCTGCCCCAGAACCAGGATTCCCCCTGCGCATGTGAGAGCCCCCAGGAAAAGGATTGTTCGCCCCATAAGGCAGACCTCCTGTTGCCGTTGTTTCATGTGGGATGAGGGAGGAGAACGGAAACGGGGTGTTCAGTGAACACCCCGTTTCGCAGCCGAGAACCGTTCGCCCTGGCTCGGCGAGGTTACTTCTGACGCGCATCGCCACGCAGATCGCGCAGATACTTCAAAGCGACCTCCAGTTGGCGATCCTTGAACTCCGTCGGCTTCTCCTTGGTCGGCATATCTCGACGCGGAATGATCTCCGTGTTGCGCTGATGCTCGGCGAGATCTTCTCGCTCCTTGCGAGTCAACTCAACCAGGAAGCCCTTGTCCGGGGTGACGCCCCATTCCTCGTCGTCCTTGCCACTGGTGCTCGACTTGTTCAGGTTCTTGCCGCTGGGCCGCCAGAAGGAGGCGATCGTCAACTTGATCTTGCCATCAGCAAAGTCGGCGATGTTCTGCACACTCCCCTTGCCATAGGAGCGTTCGCCCACGATCACCGCGCGCTTGTGATCCTGCAAACAGGCCGACACGATCTCGCTGGCGCTGGCGCTGAAGCCATTCACCATGCACACCATCGGGAAGTCCAGCTGGCTGCCTTCTTCCTTCCCCCGATAGACATCGGGAGCGCCAACACGAGGCCGCACGCTTACGATCTCTTCATCCTTGATAAAGAGATCCGAAATCTCGGTTGCGCTGGTCAGGAGTCCACCCGGATTGAAGCGGAGATCGAGGATCAACGCTTTCATGCCATCCCGCTTCAACTGACGAACCACCTCCGTCAGATCGCTGGCGGTGTTCTTGGCAAAACTGCTCAGGCGGACATAGCCGATCTTGTTGACCGGATCAATCATGTAATCCCAGCTGTCGTTCCCCTTGCGCTTCACCCCAAAAACGGACTCCAGCTCGATGCGCGACCGGGTGATCTCGACGTCAAAGGGCTTGGGCACCCCTTCGCGTTTGACGGTCAAGGTGATCTTGGTGCCGGCCTGGCCGAGGATTTTCTTGACGGCCTCGTTGAGCGCCAGGTCCTTGGTTTGCAGCACCTCGGGCGGGTTCAAGGGATTGCCGTCGCTATCGACCGGTCGGGTCAACGTCATGATCAGGTCGCCCGCCATCAGCCCCTTGCGATACGAAGGGCTGCCCTTGATCGGAGTAACCACCTGAAGCATATCGGTCGCCAGATCCTTGCGAATCTGCACCCCGATGCCGGTGAACTCGCCGCGATACTCGGTTTCAAAGCGCTTGACGGTTTCCGGATCGATGTAGGTGGTGTAGGGATCCAGACGGCCCAGCATGCGCTGCAAGGCGTGGTCGATATCCTTGTGATTGTCCAGGTCCTCGCGCTTGCCCAGTTGGTTTCGGGCGGTCTGCAGGAGGACAGCGAGATCCTGCTGGCGCATCTTCTTGGCCTCGCCCAGCTTCTCAGCGATCTCCTCGGGCAACTTTTCATCAATACGGCGATAGAGCCCGCGAATGGCGTTGGCGACCAGCTCTCCCTGGTTCACTTCCTTCACGTAGTAGCGATCCACCAGGTTCGTGGCCCGAATGACGGTGTTGGCAAACTTGATGGAATCGCTGGCGGGCAGGCGGGTCTTGGCCAGCAAGGCGGTGCGATGGTCCTTGAAGGCATCCAGCGAGATGGAGCCATCGACCAGCCCTTGATATTCCTTGCGCAGATCGCGCTGCACCTGCAGTCGCGGCATGCGTTCAAGTAAACGCGTTCCCTCCTCGCTGAGTTCCTTCGACAGCGCTTGATCCTTCGCCAGCTTCACGAACTTCTCCAGGCGCTCGCGCGACTTGGCGATCGCCTTGGGGTTGGTGGTCAGGGCAAAGTGACTGTTCTGCCCACCAATGATGAAGTGATCCTTCTTGCGCTGCTCCTCGGGCGACTTGACATGTTGCCCCAGCAGAGCCTGCACGCGTTTGCCCAGGAATTTCGACATTTCGTCGACGGTGATCAAGCCATCGGGTTCGTACCCTTCGGTATCGGCGTCGCCCTTGAGTCCCTCCAGCAACGCGGTGGTGAACAGGCCATGATCCTTGAGATCCACCGACGGATTAAGGCCATTGGTGGCCAGGAAGATCACTCGACCGCGCATGGGGGAGTGATCCTCACTGCGATCATCGCCCAGGAATTCCTTGTAGGGCGAGGTGCCCAGGCTAGCCTCGGGAATCGATTCCTTGCCGGGATCGAAGCCCTTGAAATTCACATCCACAAAGAAACAAACTTTTTCACTCTTTAATTTATCAAATTCCTGCCCAAGGTCCGCAGCGGCGATGGCGTTCTTGGCGCGATCCTTTAGGGTGGAATCGCTGGCAAAGTAACAGGTGCGATCGCCCCGTTCTCCCACCGAGGCGCCCTGGCCAAAGAAGGCGAAGATGACCAGGTCATCCCGTTTGGCCTCCTTCACCACGGCGTGGACCGCGGCCAGGATATTCTCCTTCGTGGCGGGGATGCTCTTGCGTTCGGAGTCCTCCTTGCCCAGCAAGAGGCGGATGTTCTCCTTGCTCACCCCCAGATAATCCTTGCTGGTAAAGAGATCGTACAGCGCCTTGACGTCGTTCTCCGCGTTGGGGCGCGGCTGGATTTGCTTGTCCGCATACTGACTAATCCCAATGAGGACCACGTGCGGCTGGGAGCTGTGGGCGCGCTCCTCAGCGGCGTGGACAGGAAACGCCAGCGCGGCCAGCAGGCACGCTGCGAACCAGTGAACAGGTCTCAGGGTGGTCATGAAGATCGATCCTTTCGAGTGCTGCGCAGTGAGTCTCAAACGTGATGGTGACGGTTGCGACGCCTCCCCCAAACAGGCACTCCCCGGTGTTCTCGCGCTCGGGTCGAAGCGCTTATCTTGACCAGATCGCGTGGTTTACCGCAAGAGGAAACCGCTGAGTTCCTTCGCCGGAGTTCTCCTCTCCTCACTCGGCCTGTCTGGCCAGCGAAGACAGGGATCTCGGGAGGGAAGAGGACTTCAACATCCGTGGCCTCAAGACTCATTCTGGGATTCTAGTTCAGAGTCGCTGTTATCGAGAAGTGCAATTCTCTGTAACGGCTACTCCCAGTACGTACGCTCCACCTGCCATTGTTCGAGCGGGGCGTTCTTCCCCAGCGCCTGGAGCTGCCGGCGATGACGCACCAGCGAGCGCACTTCCCTCAACAGATCCAGACGCCCGAGCACGTAGGGTGCTAACTCCCCGGCCCGCCAGCGCCGTACCCCCTTCGCCACCAGGACGGCCAGATGAAAGGGCAACGATCGCAACAGTTCCCCTGCCGGTAGGTTGCGCCAGAACACCCGTTCCTCGTTGCGCGATTGCTGCCGCAGGAGCGGTCGATCGGGCTTCGCTCCATGCGAGGCAGAAACATGATGCAGCACCCGCGAACGCGGCTCGTAGAGAATCCGCCCCCCGGCACGATGGAGCCGAAATGCCAGATCGACATCCTCGAAGTAGGCACCAAATTCGATGGGAAACGCCCCAACGCGGAGCAAGACCTCGCGTCGATAGAACGCGCTGGAAGCGCTAGCGCCAAACACTTCACAGGGAGAGAGATGGACTGGTTCAAGCGGTTCGTTGTGGCCGCGTTTACCCGCGATTCCACCTCGGTAGTAGCGATCTCCGGCGCTATCGATCACCGCCGTGCCGACTTCTCCGCCTGGCCAGCGTAGCACCAGCGGAGCGACTGCCGCGACCCCAGCCTCGGCAAAATGCGTCAGGGCAAAATCAGCCCACTGTGCCGTCACCTCCGTATCGTCGTTGAGCAACTCGACGATCATCCCCCGACTGGCCGCAATGCCTGCATTGGCCGCAGCACAGAACCCCTGACGCCGCTCCAGACGAATTCCCCGCACCGCTGGAAACTGCTGGACCACCGCGCTAATCTGGCGCTGGGGGGACCCATCGTCCACTACAACGATCTCGCTCCTTGCCGGGCAATGGCGCAGGACACTCTCCAGACAGGCACGCAACAGATCGGGCCGGTTATGTGCCGGAATGACGATCGAGAGATCCATCCGCTTGCTTCCTCCCTGAAGCGACAGGCGACTCAGGATCGCACCTTGGTTTCGGTAATTTTGATGACGAAGATGCTCATCGCTCGAAGTTGATTCATCGCCTCCTCCTCCGAGAGCGCTCGCATCGTCCCCTTTACCTCCGTCCCCTCCCGATTCATCCCTTCATAGGCGAACAATCGGAGAGGTGACACAGGAGGCCCACTACCTTGCCGAACGATCTCCCGGTTCAGCGAGACACTGATGAACTTCTGCAACCCAGGGAAGTGCCAGGTTCTGCCCAGCGCTAGCAGGGTGGTGAGGCGCGCCTTCCGATGTACGTTTTCGAAGTAGCCGAGTGAACGCTGCAGTTCGTCGAGCAAGTCACGCAGCACTGGACGGACCGCTACAAAGATTGGCTGTTGATCGCTCACCAGACCAGGGTTGCGTTTGAGCTTCTCGGCCTTCTCGCGAGTCAGCTTCAGTTCCTTCATCAGCGCGCGTGTGAGGTGCTCTCCGCCAAGGGGAAGGGTTCGTTGCCACAGCAACGTCTTCCCATCGGTAACCACAAGGGTGCTGACCTGCGTGCCAATCTCCACTGCAGCGGTGCACTCCATCACCCCCTCGGAATTGCGGGGCAGAGGCCCTGTCCCCGGTTCGCGCAGATGGACATCGTAGGAGAGAAAATTCACCAGCGCGAGCGAGATCAGTTGCACCATTCCAATTCGAACCCCAGCATCCTGAAAAAGCTTCAAATAGCGCTGGACGAAATCGCGTTTGATGGCGGCCAGAAGGAGGTCCTGATCAATGGGGAGTTCATCCTTGGGGTCGCTCCCTGTAAGCAACTGCCAGTCCCAGACGACTTCTTCCAGCGGAAATGGAATGGATTGCTTGGCCTCGAAGCGCGCGATGTCGGGAATCTTTTTCATTTCGACAGGGGGAATCCGTTCGACTCGCACCAGACCGCTCTGTCCATTGATTCCAAGCACAACGGTATCGCCACGGAGGTCGTTCTGCTGGAGAAAACGCGCCAGCGCATCCTCGCCGAGAAGCTCGCTGTCTGGCTCCGAGATATTCCCCCTTTTGGGATACTCAAAATAATAAAAATCGGTGGCAACAGCGTCCCCATTCACCTTTTCCAGGCGGAGCGCCTTGAGCGATGATTGGCCCAGCTCGATCCCCCAGACTCCGCCGCTGCCGCCCGACCAGTTGAGCATGCGCCCCAGCCAGCCTGCTTTCGGTGGGGTGGGATGCAGGTTCGTCGCAATCCAGGCCATCCCCAGCCCCTGCAAAGCCAGGCCATAAACGGGCCCCACACTCCCGGCGAGGCGCGCAAACTGACGTGAGCCTGTCACTTCCTCACCCAGAAGACGTTCGAAGCCCTTGCGCACCAACTTCCCACTGATGCTGGAGTGGGACTCACCGCGCGTCTTCGAGGTGCTCCGGTTCAGTTCACTCTCCAGAAACAGGTCGAGCGGTTCGTCCTCCAGGATCAGCTCATCACTCTCCAGACTGAGCGCTTCATCCTCCGGGGCGGCAAGCGAAATCCCCTCAGCCTCCAGCTCCAGGCTGATCCCGCTATCCGTGTCGAGCCGAATACCGCTGTCGGATGAGAGACAAATCCCGCTGTCATCCGAGTCCGCGGGCTCCGGATCAAGCGAGATGGCCTCATCGTTTGAAGGAGCGAGCAACAGGTCTTCCTCGCCCTCCGCTTCGTCCCGGGGCGGATCCACCTTCGCCGGTGGAGACGGGGCTGATGCTGGGGTCGCTGGTTTGGCAGAAGAGGGAGCGACCGGAAGCGGGGGAGACGGAGCGGCGCCCGTGGCGCCCTCAAGACGACGGCGCAGTTCCTCGTGCAACACCAGGGCGCTGCCCGGGCGATCACTCGGATCATCCTCGAAGCAGCCCGCCAGGAGATCGATCAGGTCGGCAGACATCCCCAGGTCGGCGAGTTTGCGCGTCCAGCGGGTTCCCCCCGGGCGACCGTCGGAGAGGTTGCCCGTTAACACCTGATACCAGATCACCCCCAGGGAATAGACATCGTCCCGCGGATCCGGCGAGCCCCCCCGCTTCTGTTGCGGCGAGGCGTAGAGATCGGTGTAGGTTCCGCGCACGGCGGTGGTGAGAAAATGGCTGCGCGCGTTGGTCGAGCGGGTCACCTCCAAAATGGCCTGGCGCGCTGCAAGCCCCCCGATTCCAAAATCGGCGATCTTGAAGCGATACGGCCCATCTGCCATCCGCGGGACCAGGATGTTCGCCGGCTTCAAATCACGATGCACAATCGGTGGATCCTGGCGATGCGCGTGGGCAACGATCTCGGCGAGTTGGGCAACCACCTGGGCCGCCTGGGTCGATGTTGGCGGCGTGCCGGATCGATGCCACTCCTGAATCAACCCCGCCAGATCCCCCCCTTCCACATATTCAAATTCCAGGCATGGAGGATCGGCCCGGAGATAGGTCTGTCGTAACTCGACAATGCCCGGATGGCGATCCTGATTCATCACGTGATCCAGAACCGCGACCTCGTTGCGAAGCATCCGCGCAGCGTTGGCATCGATACAGAACTTCAGCGCAGCGGGAGGTGCCTTGCTTCGGTGCGGATTCCGCGCCTTCCACACCTCGCCGAAGCCACCGACTCCGAGCAATTCCACCAGTTCCAGATCGACTCCAGGAAGCGGAAACATTCCTACCTGGAAGCGCGGCAATTGCTGGGGGAGGAAGACCAGGAGATCCTCGGCCTTGCGAATGTTCAGCCCGGGAGGGAGGGTCCGCCCGCTGGGATCGGAGGGGCGACGCCACGTTCGACGCACCATCGCCGGCATCTGTTTCAGATACGATTCGACTGTCTGTATCACCGCGGGGGGCTGTCCTGCGCTGATCGCTTCAACAGCCAGCGCCACCTCCGTGTGATATTCGTTCGTCGAGGCCTGCGCCAGCGCCTGGACCTCCAGTTCGATCTCCGCTGGCTTTCCTCTTTGGCTGTAAAGGCTCCACGCCTCCTCGGCGACATCCACGAGCACATCACCAAGAAAGCCAAAGCCCACTGCATTCCCTGCGCTTCGAGCAGCAACCTTCACGAGCGGCAAGCCAACACATCTCAGCAGTTCCACATAGGAAGCCGCCATTGACTCCACTCCTCTGCCGAGGGTGTTCTTGCTGCCCCTTCCGCCTCAAGGGAAGGAGCGCGAGCCCATGCACAGATTGGGGCTCTCGGCTACGTGTGGCGCCAACTTCAGAAGTTGGCGCCACACGCAATCCTCACAATGTTACTTCAACGTGGGATTTAATTCCAGTTTCAGCTCCTTGAACCGAACAGTTAGCGATCCGCCTGCGTGAAGTTGCAGGGCAAAGATTCCCTTGCGATCGCCCTTGGGATCATCGAGATCCACACAGAGTTGCCCGTTGATGTAGGTGCGAACACGACTTCCCACGGCAATGATCTCATACTCGTTCCAGTCATCCACCTTGACGTGCTTTTCCCCGGATTGAGTCCAGAGCAGCCCACGTCCACTTTCCTCGTAGAGCTTGCCCCACCAGCCCGCCCCAATATCGGCCTGATAGCCCTTCATCTCCCCGTTGGGGAGGGGTTGGCTGCGGAACTGCACTCCACTGTTCTCCTTGTTCGGCACGAGCTTCACCTTGAGCGTCAGTCGAAAGTCACTCGCGCTGATGTGGCTGCGCAGAAATTCATTGCGTTTCAACCCTGGACTGGTGCCGACAATTTCGCCGTTCTCGACCTTCCACAGCTTGGGATCGCCATCCCAATTGGTTAGATCCTTGCCGTTGAAGAACTCCTTGATCGTATCCTCGGTGGCGAGCAACGGCACCTGACTCGGGAATTGCAAATACCCAATGAGAGCGCGCACCTCCTCGTATTTAAGATTCTTGAGCAGATCATCCGGCATCATTGAAGTGTTGCTCGGTTTGCGCGAATCAATCTCATCGACTGGAATGGTCAAGGTTTCATTGGCAGTGACCACCGTGACCGCGGCCCTGGTTTCGCCCTTCACAATCCCGGTGACAATGCGCCCGTTCTTCAGTTCGATCAGCGTGACCGCGTATTCCTTGGGGATGACTGCACTTGGATCGAGGATATTTTCGAGCAGATAGGCGAGGTTCGCGCGGTTGGAGCCGGTGATATCCGGCCCGACTTTTCCGCCCACACCGTAAAGCGTGTGACATTGCTGACAGGTCTTGGCGAAGAGGGCGCGTCCGAGCGTCAGATCGGGAGGAGGGGCGAAGGCGGTCAACTTGCGGCGCCACTCAGCCATCAGCCGCAGCCGTTCCGCCGGGGTCGTGCGCACAATGCCCCAGACCTCCCCAATTCGTTTCTCAATGCCTGGATCCTTCAGGTTCGACATTTGCCGTACCAGATCCGCCGAGACATCTGTCGAGGCGATCTTCCGGGCGGCGATCCCATCGAGGAGAACCCTGGCATACCCCGCGCGCGAGGCCAGCGTATTCAGGGCGTCGCGTTTCTCGGCAAGGCTCAGCGCGCGATACACGCCAAGGATCATTTCCGGAGTTTTCGGATCATCATAGACCGCCAAGCCGCGCAAGGCATCGGCCCGAAGGTCCTTGTCGGCCAGCAGTTGTTGGAGCACGCCAACCAGTTGGTTGTCCTTGGCGGCCAGCAGCGCGCTCAGAGCGCTTTGTCGGGCTGCCGTACCTGCCTTGGGGTTGGCGATCACCTGGCGCAGCGTGTCGAAGGCTCGGGCATCGCCAAAGGTGACGGCGAGGGCAAGCGCCTGGCTGCGCACCTGGACGTTTGTGCTCGCCGAGAGTTTGCTGAAGACTCCAGACCACCCCTTCGGCATCGCCACCTGACGCCGCCCCTTGAGGGCCTCATTGATGCCACTCAGGAAAATCGCCTGCAACGCCGGATCGTCTGTCTGACCCAGCTTCTCCACCAGCAACGCAATTGCTTCGGGCGTTCCCGCACTTCCGATGCGCCGAATCATGAAGGGGAGAAGCGTACCCACCTTTGCTTCCTGCGCCAGTTTGAGCGCGCGAGCAGGATCGCTTTCGGCGAGCGGTTCCACGCCATACCAGTACATCAACGGCAAATTGTGGTCGTCATTATCCTGGGCATGGGCGAGCAATCCCTCAGCGATCGGCCAGCGCTGTTCCAGGGGCAACCGCTGCAGCGCCGAGGCGAGGTAGAGCCGTACCACCGGCGAAGCATCGTGAACCGCCATCTCATTGAGCCTCTTGAGCAGCGCCGCGCTCGGTTTGTCCTTCTCCAGCGCCAGTTGAATGGTCCAGGCGCGAACATGGGCACCCGCATCATTCAGCCCTTTGAGAAGCCGCTCCTCGTTCAATCCCCCAGTGACATGCAAGGCCCACAAGCCACGAAGGCGGCGCGTTTCATCCTGATGATCAAAAGCAATCTTCGTCAACCCTTCGTAAATCTTCGGATTTCCTCCCTTCTCCTGCAAACGACGGCGTGCATGACGTACATACCAGTCGTTGGCATGCAACTGGTAGGCAACCAGTTCCTCATCAGTCGATTTGCTGAGATCGACCTTGACCGGCTTCGACCCGCGATAAGAGATCTTGTAAATCCGGCCATTGGTGCGATCCCAGATTTTCGGGTCCCCATGATGGCATGCCTGCTTGTCGTACCAGTCGATCAGGTAAACATTCCCATCCGGGCCATAGCGCATGTTGATAAAGCGCGCCCAGGCATCGTTGGCGTGCAGGAAATCCGCCCCGTGCGAGGCGACGTAGCCAGAGCCCTTCTCCTTGAGCAGATCCACATTGATGCGCCGACCATGAATGTTGCCCATGAACATCTGGTTGCGATACTCTGTCGGCCAGCTCCCACCCAGGTAGATCATCGTGCCACAATGAGCATGGCCTCCCCCCGCCTTGTCCGAGCGGTTATTTCCCGCATGCGGAGTGGCTCCGACATAATGACGATGGTCGGCAATCGTTTGAATATCGGCGTAGGTATACGGGTTAAAGTGATTCCCTGCCTGCCGCTGATAGCGCGCTCCCTCAATGATGTGGAACAGATGCGGAATCACACACGCTTCGCAGAAGCCCTGGCCGTAATCGTTGAAATCGAATCCCCAGGGATTGCTTGTTCCCTGCGCAAAGACCTCGAAGACCTGGCGCGTGGGGTGATAACGCCAGATGCCGGCATTGATGGGAATACGATCCTCATCCTTTGCTCCCGGCTTGCCCACTCGTGAATGAGTGAAAACGCCATGACAGCCATAGAGCCAACCATCCGGCCCCCAGCTGAACGTGTTGAGCGTTTCGTGTGTATCCTGGTAGCCCCAGCCATCGAGCAAAACCTGCGGCGGTCCGGAGGGTTTATCCGCGCCGTCCTTCATCGGCACAAATAGAAACTGCGGCGCGGCCCCGATCCACACGCCGCCAAACCCGACCTCGATCCCGCTGACCAGGTTCAGCCCTTCCATGAACACCGTTCGTTTATCGAACTTGCCATCGCCATCGGTGTCCTCGAAGATCAAGATGCGATCCTTCGCCTCCTTCTCCGGCCGGCGAATGGGATAACTGTACGCCTCCGCGACCCAGACGCGCCCACGATCATCCAGGCAGAAAGCAATCGGCTGATGCACATCCGGTTCGCCCGCAAAGAGCTTGACCGAGAAGCCTTCGGGAACGGTCATCGCCGCCGCAGCCTTTTCCGGCGTCAGCCCCTCAAACCTGAAGACATCGGGCGGCGGGGGAGGCTCAACTGCCTTGCGTGGCGGAACCTTGGGCTTCTCCGAGTGAAACCGAAAATCATCGAAGTTAACATGTCCCCAGTGACCCGTGTGCCGATCGACGATCCGGATAAAAATCTCCTTCCCCAGATGGGGGCGCAGATCGACCGCGACGCGCCGCAGATTCTCCTCCTCCAGCCCCGCAATGCGGGTGATCAACACTCCCCCATCCTTGCGTACAATCTCCACACAGGTGTTGGCATGCGGTCCCCCTCCCACGAGAAAACTCCCCCAGGGATGCGTCACCTTGAACGGCACCGAGGTGAGGGTGCCTACCGGGCGATCCCCATGCCGCTCATAGCCGCCAATCCAGTATTCTCCCTGATGTTGACTTCGATTGTCGTTCCGCCGCGGAAAAACGGTATCGCCCTTGATCGGTTGATCCTTGAACGCCTCTCCTTCGGCCGTCCAGTCCTTGAGCGTCCCGGTTTCGAAGTCGAGGTTTAGCTTTTTTCCCGCCGCATCAACCGGAGTGATCCCCTCGGGCGGGGTGGGCGGAATCTTGGTGTCGGCAGCCGAGAGAGGGATCGATCCGGCAAAAAGGACAGCCACGGCGACCACGAGCGGACGCATACCAGGTACTCCAGGAGAGGATTGCTCACAGACAGATGGGTTCATTGTCCTCCCCCACGCGGCGATGTCAACCTTCTCCCTCAGATCGCTGGCCTCTTGACCGGCTTCTCCCGAGCGGTTAGGTTCACGCCATCAGGGGAAAACCGCAACCCTGTGCTCACCACAGGGGAACACGCACCAGGACACCAGGAGCAACCATGTCGACGAGCGTGAGAGTTTTTCTGCTGGGCGTTGCCTTGCTGGGCGCGCCCTCCCTCCGGGCGGCCGAGGACAAACCGGTCGCGACCAACCCCGCCTCACCCGAGAAAGCGTTTGAAACCAAGGAATTCAAGGGGAAGGATGGCAAGACCCTCCTCTATCGCTTGCTGCGACCCACGAAGGTGGCCAAGACCCGACACTATCCCCTCGTGGTCTTCCTCCACGGAGCCGGGGAACGCGGCGACGATAACAAGGCGCAACTAAAGCATGTGATGAAGGACTTCCTCGTCCCAACGGTGCGCGAGAAGTATCCTTGCTATATTATTGCTCCTCAATGTCCGAAAAACAGTTCCTGGATGGGTGGTCGACGAGGCCCCACCGCGGGGAAGCCAAGCGAAGCACTCAAACTGGTGCTGGAACTCATTCCGGCGATGTTGAAGGAACTGCCCGGAGCCGACCCGGATCGCGTCTATGTCGCAGGACTATCGATGGGGGGATTTGGCACCTGGGAACTACTCCAACGCGCGCCCGAACTCTTCGCGGCAGGGGTCCCGATTTGTGGGGGTGGCGATGAGTCCCAGGCCGCCAAGGTCGCCAAGGTTCCTGTCTGGGCGTTTCACGGGGAAAAAGACCCCGTGGTCCCCGCAGATCTCTCGACCAGGATGGTGGCCGCGGTGAAGAAGGCCGGCGGCAAGGCCCAGTTGACCATCTACCCCGGCGTGGGACACGACAGCTGGACCCCGGTCTTCCGGGATCCGAAGGTCCTTGAGTGGATGTTTGCTCAGAAACGAAGCAAATCCTGAAATCCGCTTCTCGGGCACACTTTCTCACCGTCGCCCACTGGCGGCGACGGTGAGAAAGTCTCGCTTCACTTCCAGGTCTGTAACACCAGGACCCAGTCATCGCCATCCGGAGGGAGGAACGTTTCCGTTGCCTCGATCTTCCCCGTGCGGAAATCTCCGCGGCGCGGATCGAACCACCGACCTGTAACTCCTTGCGCCAGTCCCCCCTCCTTGAGCGTTACCTTCCCGGCTCCTTTTGGAAAATAAACCACAGCGAACTTCTTGCTCTCGGATCGGGCCGCCGCGACAAAGCGAGCAGGATCCCTGGCGCCGGGCTGAGTGGCGAGGAGTTCATCGGCCGGGCGCAACGTCCACCAGGACAGAGACTCGAAGAGACCAACCACGTGCTTCATCTGGCTGCTCCCCGGTAACTGCATCGCCTCGCGCCAGACCTTGGCAACGCCGGTGCCCTTGTGAGCACGCGGTTCCTCACCAGCCTTCGTTTGCCAGCTCCAGATCCCGTGCGCACCATAGGTCACCCCCGCAGGCGGAGTGCTCAGCAAACTCCAGTAGACCGCTCGGCGAACATTGTAAGCGCTGTGGGGCTTCTTCGATTGATAGGCACGATGATCCTCGTAGGGGGGTTCCAGGTTGATGATCGGGCGAAGCGGTGCCTGGCGCCAGTGCTGTTTGGCTGGTCCGCTGTGGATCCAGGCCAGCGTTCCCGCATCGTCGCCATGACCGCTCTGGTAGCCAAGAATATCGAGCCATTTTTCATTGCGCCAGCGCTCCCAGGGCCAGTTCATCCCGGTCGGATGTGTGGTCACAGGCGCATGCGGCTGGCTCCCAAAGACCGCCTGTCCGATCTTTTTCCAGCGCTTTTCCAGATCGCCTTTATAGGGATTGTCTCCTGCCAGAATCCATACAACGTGGTACGCTCCGTACCGCGCCACCTGGTAACGCACCAGTTTGAGAATGTCTTCTTCGGAGAGATACTGCCCGGGATCCTCGCCTGTCAGGGACCACACCAGCACGGGGGCAGCAACCATCCCGGCAGCGTTGATCGCATCCATGCGCTGATCGAGGCGTTGAAAGAACCTGGGATTGATGGTGATGTTCCTGCGCCCAGTGAACGCCACCTGTCCCTCGGCATCGGTCGGAGCGGTTCGCCAGGGAGCGAGCGCATTGAACTGGATTACGGAGAACTTCTTCTCCTGTCGATCCTTGAGGAACGTTTGCCACTCCTCCGGCTGGCTGAGTAAGGGTCCATTCCAGACCGTATCCCCCATCCAGAAAAACGGAGTGCCGTCTGCATGCGCCAGATAAGTGCCCTCCTTTGCCACCTTGATCACCCCGTGCCTGGCAAAGCGCGTGTTCCCCTCGTTGGCGATGCACTCAAAGGCGCCCTTCTGGCCAGAGACCCCGACTACGGCCGGTCGCGAGGTGGTTTTGTAGCGCCATTTCCCGGTTTCATCCGGGCGAAAGCGAACGCGCCAGCTCTCCCCGCCATCCCAGAACCCGGAGATCGAGTGCTTTTTCCCAGAAGGCGATTCCAGGTCCACGGTGAATTCCAGATCGGGAGAAGTCCCCCTGGGAGCAGTGAAAGTTTGCTCCCAACGTCCCCAGCGCGCAACGCCGGGGGTTTCTGCGCTGCTGGGGCGCAGCAGAAAGGTCCAGGCAAGGACAACCAGGAGAAGGGATCGAGGCATCGTCATGGAACCCTCCGAGTTGGCAACGACAGGGACATCGGCTTGCATGTCAGGCCCAAAGATCGGGTCTCCGGTGAAGAATCGCAGGGACAGCAAGAGGGATAAAATCGTGGTGCGCCTCCTCCCTGGCACGATCGTCAGATCCGTTATAGCATCCCTCGAGGGAGAACAACCCAAACAATCCGATCAGAGCGCCCATTTCCGCGCTTGACCGCAGCGGAGTTTACCCTTAATAATAATGTGACCGACTGGTCACTCTATTCGGGCCCACCTGGAAAGATCCCGAGGACCTCCATGAACGTACTTTCCATTCCGCCCCGCGGCGAGCAATCGCTGGCAAGACTGGATCGACAGCCACCTGCCCGTGCCTGGAAACGGCTGTCGTTCTGGCTGGCAGGCGTGTCCGCTCTGCTCCTGTTGGCGGGGTGTTCCTCCACCGAGGCGGGGAACAACAAAAGCAAGACGGTTGAGGTCGAAATCGACTATCCAATCGTCGACGAGGTCAACGACTACGAGGACTTTACGGGCCGGACCGAGCCGACCGAGATGGTCGAGATTCGGGCCCGCGTGACTGGCTATCTGGACAAGGCCTACTTCAAGGAAGGGGCCACCGTGAAGGAGGGCGAACTCCTTTTCGAGATAGATCCGCGCACCTACGCCGCCGAGTTGGCTCGCGCGGAGGCAGCCCTCAAGCAGGCCAAGGCCCATCTGGACAAACTCAACCGCGACTATGATCGCGCCATGAATCTCCTCCCGCGTCAGGCCATCAGTCGCGAGGAGGCGGATAAGATCATCGGCGATCGCACCGAGGCCATCGAACTGGTTGGCGTGGCCCAGGCGAATCGCGATTTAACCCGCTTGAACCTCGGGTTCACGCGCATCACTGCCCCCATCTCCGGGCGTATCAGCCGGCGTTACATCGACCCGGGCAACCTGGTAAAGGCCGATGACACTCCGCTGACCTCCATCGTCTCGATGGACAAGATGTACGTGTACTTCGACATCGACGAACGAACGCTGCTCAAGCTGCGCCGCCTGGTCTACGAGGGGAAAATTGAATCGCTCACCTCGTCTGCGATGCGGGTGCAGGTGGGACTGGCTGACGAGGAAGGCTTCTCCTTCAGTGGAGTCGTCAACTTCACCGATAACCATGTCGACCCGAGCACTGGCACCTTGCGGGTGCGCGCGACGGTCGATAACCCGCAAGGGTTGCTTTCGCCCGGGATGTTCATGCGGGTACGGCTCCCTGTGGGGCCAGTGCACAAGGCCACCCTGGTGCCTGAAGAGGCGATCGGCGCCGACCAGGGCCAGAAGTTTCTCTATGTCGTTACCAAGGAAAACAAGGTCGAGACGCGCATCGTCCGCACTGGCCAGCTGAACAATGGACTTCGGGTGATCCTGGACGATGTGATCAAGCCCGAGGACAAGGTCATCGTCAAGGGATTGCAGCGCGTGCGCCGGAATACCGAGGTGAAGTGGAAGCAGGTTCCCAACCCCATCGCCGGCCGCAAACCCTCCGAAAAGGGCAGTCCGCTCCCGAGCAAGGCGCTCTCAAGTCCGTGATCGTCTCCCCCCGGTCCCCTGGCGCTGGTTGGATCCGGCGCCAGGGGGACACCCCGCCTACCGTTGTATTTCGGGCTGGAGTAGGTCCCTGCTGGCAGAGGGCACGCTGTGTTCTCGCGATTCTTTATCGATCGCCCCATCTTCGCCTCCGTCCTCTCGATCGTGATCACCCTGGCGGGGTGGATCGCTGCGTTCAACCTCCCCCTCTCCCAGTATCCGCGCATCGCTCCGCCTACCATTCAGGTCGATTGCAACTACCCGGGCGCCAGCTCGCAGGTCGTTGCCGAGGCGGTCGCTGCCCCCATCGAACAGGAGGTGAACGGCGTCGAGGGGATGATGTACATGGCCTCGCAATGCACCAGCGATGGCTCGTACACGCTCACGGTGACCTTCGAGCTGGGCGTCGATTTGAACATGGCCCAGGTTCTGGTCCAGAATCGAGTGAACCTCGCTCTCCCTCGTCTGCCCGACGTGGTCAAACAAACGGGGGTAAGCACGCGGAAACGCTCGCCTGACATCCTCCTGACAGTCAGTCTCAATTCCCCCGACAATCGCTACGATCAGCTTTACTTGAGCAATTACGCCGTCCTGCGACTCCGCGATGAACTCGCGCGCCTTCCTGGCATTAGCGAAGTCTTTGTCTTCGGCCAGCGCGATTACAGCATGCGCATCTGGCTCGATCCGGAGAAAGTGGCCGCGCGAAACCTGACCACCAGCGATGTGGCGGCCGCGATCCGCGAGCAGAATCAGCAGGTTGCCCTGGGACAGATTGGGCAGCCCCCCGCCGCCGAGTCGACGCAGCTGACTCTGAGTACCCTCGGTCGTCTGGAGGATGTCGAGGAGTTCGAGAACATCATTCTCAAGGTCGGTCCCAAAGGCCAGTACGTTCGCCTCAAGGACGTCGCCCGAGTCGAACTGGCTCCCAAGAGTCAGGATATCTCCAATCGCTTCGATAGCAAACCAACCGTGGGGCTGGCTGTCTTCCAGCTTCCCGATGGCAACGCCCTCGAAACTGCCGATCTGGTGAAGGAGAAGATGGCCGAGTTGGCCAAGGAGTTCCCCGACGGGATGAACTACGAGATTGGTTACGACACCACTCCCTTTATCCGCGAGTCGATCCGCGAGGTCTTCCACTCCCTGCGCGACGCCATCATTCTCGTGGCCATTGTGGTACTCGTCTTTCTGCAGAGTTGGCGCTCGGCGATCATTCCGCTGATTGCGGTGCCCGTCGCCATCATCGGGACCTTTGCGGCGATGGCGATCTGTGGATTCTCGCTCAATAACCTGACGCTCTTCGGGCTGGTGCTCGCCATCGGGATTGTGGTCGATGATGCCATCGTTGTCGTCGAGGCGGTGGAACACCACATTGAACATGGCCTGTCACCGCGTGAGGCCACCTTCAAGGCGATGGACGAGGTCTCTGGCCCGGTGCTCGCCGTGGGACTGGTGCTGAGCTTTGTCTTTGTCCCGTGTGCCTTCTTCTCCGGGATTGTGGGCCAGTTCTACCGACAGTTTGCCTTGACCATCGCGATCTCGACGATCATCTCGATGTTCAATTCGCTCACGCTCAGCCCGGCGCTGGCCGCCATCCTGCTCAAGCCAAAAGGGGCCAAACGCGACCCCATCACCTGGATCCTCGATTTCAGCCTCGGCTGGTTCTTTCGGCTGTTCAATAGCGGTTTTAACTTCTCTTCGCGCATCTATCTCGCCCTGGTCACGCGCGCGCTTCGACTGAGTTTGCTCGTTCTGATCGTGTACGGCGGACTGCTGGCGCTCACCTACTGGGAGTTGCAACGGCTGCCGCGCGGTTTCATTCCCCAGCAAGACAAGGGCTATGCGCTGGCCAGTGTGCAACTCCCCGATGCCGCCTCGGCGGAACGTACCCGCGCTGTGATCCGCAAGATCGAAAAGATCGCGCTGGAAACCCCGGGCGTCAAGCACGTCAACAGTGTGGCGGGGAACTCCTTCCTGCTCAGCTCGTACGGCTCCAACTTCGGCTCGATGTTCATCATTTTCAAGGATTTTAGTGAGCGGCAAAGTCCGGAAGAAGCGGGCGAGGAGATTCTCAAAACACTTCGGCGTCGCTTCACCGACGAGATTCCCGAAGCCAGTGTAGCCGTTTTTGGCGCTCCGGCGGTCTCAGGGCTGGGGCGAGCGGGCGGCTTCAAGTTGATGATCGAGGATCGCGGCGAGGTCGGCCTGCAAACGCTGCAGACCGAGACCGAAGACCTGGTGAAAACGGGCAATGAACAGCGTGCACTCACGGGGCTGTTCAGTGTCTTCCGGGCGAATTCTCCCCAGATTTATGTCGATGTCAACCGCGAGGAATGCATCAGCCAGGATATTGAGCTGGCGCGGGTGTTCGACACCATGCGCATCTATCTGGGCTCCCTGTACGTCAACGACTTCAACCGCTTTGGCCGCACCTGGCAGGTGGTCCTCCAGAGCGATGCACGCTTCCGCAACACGGTGGAAAGCATCAAGCGCCTGAAAGTCCGCAACAACAAAGGGCAAATGGTGCCGCTGGGGGCGATTGCCAATGTGCGCGAGGTCACCGGCCCCCTGGTGCTCACGCGCTACAACATGTATCCGGCCTCGTATATCAACGGCAGCGTTGCCACTGGGTACAGTACCGGGCAGGCCACCGCGGCGCTGGAGAAGCTGGCACGCGAGGAACTCCCGGCCAAGATGACGCCCGAATGGACCGAAATCGCCTATGTCGAACAACGGGCGGGGAGCGCCGGCGGACAGATCTTCGCGCTCTCGGTGGTCTTCGTCTTCCTGGTGCTGGCGGCCCTTTATGAAAGCTGGGCGTTACCACTGGCCGTCATTCTGGTGGTGCCGATGTGCGTGTTAAGCTCCCTCGCGGGGGTCGATTATGCCGGTCACGATATCAACATCTTTACCCAGATCGGCTTTGTGGTACTCATCGGGCTCGCAAGCAAAAATGCGATCCTTATTGTCGAATTTGCCAAGTATCGCCGCGATGAGGGGGTCGATCGGCATCAGGCCATTCTCGAAGCGTGCAAGCTACGTTTGCGGCCGATCATGATGACCTCGTTCGCCTTTATTCTGGGCGTGGTGCCGCTGTTGATCGCCAAGGGCGCCGGGGCCGAGATGCGCCGCACCCTGGGCACCGCCGTCTTTAGCGGTATGCTCGGCGTGACCTTCTTTGGGATTTTCTTCACCCCCGTGTTCTTCCAGGTCATCGACAAGGCGAGCGAATGGCGTCTCTTTGCTCTGCCAGCCATTCGCAAGGTTAACGAGGTGATCCTGGGCGTGCTCAGCATGGGCTATGTGCGTCGAGGGATTGGGAAGGTGTGGCAGCGAACCTTCCCGCCTACTCCCCCCAAATCACCGACTCCCACCATGCCCTGAGGAGGTTGCATGTTCTCCCGGTTCTTCATCGACCGGCCGATTTTTGCCTCGGTGCTGTCGATCCTGGTCACCCTGTCCGGGTTCGTTGCCCTCTTTCGGTTGCCGATCGCCCAGTATCCGGAGATCACCCCCCCGACGGTCGAGGTGTGGGCGACCTATCCCGGCGCCAACGCCAAGACCGTGGCCGACACCGTGGCCGCTCCCATCGAGCAGCAGGTGAACGGGGTAGAAGACATGATGTACATGTCGTCGCAATGCACCAACGACGGCACCTACACCCTCACAGTGACCTTCCGACCGGGCACCGACCTGAACATGGCTCAGGTGCTGGTGCAAAACCGGGTTTCGCTGGCGCAGCCGATCCTTCCCGATCTTGTCAAGCGCCGTGGGGTAACGGTCAAGAAGAAGTCCCCAAGCATCTTGATGATCGTGAACCTGTTCTCCCCGGATGGTAGCCGCGACAACCTTTACCTGAGCAACTACGCCACCATTCAGCTGCGTGATGAACTCTCGCGTTTGAATGGAGTAGGGGATATCACCTACCTGGGCCAGCGTGACTACAGCATGCGTATCTGGCTCGATCCAGAGAAGATGGCAGTCCGCAACCTCAGCACGACCGACGTGGTTCGAGCCATTGAACAGCAGAACGCCCAGGTGGCCGCCGGACAGATTGGTCAGCCTCCCGTCCCAACGGGGCAGGTGTTCCAGTACACCATGAGCACCCTGGGTCGACTGGCCGAGGCGGACCAGTTTGGCGACATGATCATCAAGAACGACACCCATGGACGAACCATCCATCTGCGCGATGTGGCCCAGATTGAACTCGGGGCGCAGGGTTACGATCAGACCTGTACGCTCAATCAACAACCCTCGGTGGCGCTCTCCATCTACCAGCTCCCCGGATCGAACGCCCTGGAGGTGGCCAGCGGCGTGCGCTCCAAGATGGAAGAACTGAAACAGCGCTTCCCCGCCGGGCTGGATTACAGCATCGTTTACGACACCACCCCCTTCATCACCGAGTCGATCTCCGAGGTTTTCCACACCCTGCGCGACGCGGTCATCCTCGTGGCCATCGTCGTCCTCGTCTTTTTGCAAAGCTGGCGGTCCGCCATCATTCCCCTGGTCGCAGTTCCTGTCGCCATCGTTGGAACCTTTGCCGCGATGGCCGCCTGCGGGTTTTCACTCAATAACCTGACCCTCTTCGGGCTGGTGCTCGCCATCGGGATTGTGGTCGATGATGCCATCGTTGTCGTCGAGGCGGTGGAACACCATATCGAAGAAGGGTTGGCGCCGCGTGAAGCCACCATCCAAGCCATGGAGCAGGTCTCTGGCCCGGTCATCGCGGTCGGCCTGGTGCTCAGCGCGGTCTTCATCCCCTGTGTCTTCATCACGGGCATCGTCGGACAATTTTTCCGGCAATTCGCGCTGACCATTGCCATCTCGACGGTCATCTCGATGTTTAATTCGCTGACCCTCAGCCCCGCGCTGTCGGCGCTGCTCCTCAAGCCACGCGAACAGGGGAAGGGGGAAGCCTTGCCACGCTTCGCCTTCGTTCTCCTGGGCGGCTGGCTTGGCTGGCGCTTCCTGAAGCCCCTGCTGATGTCCGGCTTTACCCACTTGCTCCATGGATCGATCCCCCCGGAGCGACAGGCCCTTGTCACCATGCTTACGCCGATTGTCTCGGCCACCCTCGGAATTCTCGTGGGCGGGGTGCTCGGGTGGTTCCTGACCGGCATTCTCAATGTGATTCTGGGATTCCTCTTCCGCTGGTTCGATCGCAGTTTCTCGGCTTTCACGTCGTTGTACACCACATCGATCCGGTGGATCCTGCGCGCGAGTATCCCGGTCCTGCTGATCTACGGCGGCCTGCTCTATCTCACCTACTGGCTGATGATGCAGACTCCCTCGGGGTTTATTCCCCAGCAAGACAAGGGTTATCTGCTCGTCAACGTCCAGTTGCCGGATTCCTCCTCGCTGGCGCGGACCACCAGGGTGATGCGCCGCATTGAAGAGATCGCCAAGCAGACCCAGGGGGTGAAGCACACCGTCTCGATCGCGGGGCAGTCGATCTTGCTGGGCGCCAACGCCCCCAACTTTGGCGCCATGTATGTGATGCTCGACGATTTCCACGATCGCGTCCCCAGGGGTCAAACGGGCGAGGTGATCGCAGCCAAACTCCGCGAGACCTTGCAGGAAGAGGTCAAGGACGGGTTGATCAACGTCTTTGGTGCGCCGCCCGTTGATGGGCTGGGAACCGCCGGCGGTTTCAAGCTGATCGTCGAGGATCCAGGTAACACCGGGCTCTCAACACTTCAGAGTGTGACTCACAGCATGGTGATCGACGGGAACGAATCGAAGGAAGTGCAGGGGCTCTTCAGCAGTTTCCGCGCCGATACCCCCTGGCTTTACCTGGACATCGATCGCCAGGCAGCCAAGACGATGGGGGTATCGATCGCGGAGATCTTCAACACCTTGCAGGTTCACTTCGGCTCGCTTTATGTCAACGATTTCAATCGCTTTGGTCGTACCTGGCAGGTGAATGTCCAGGCCGATGCGAGCTTCCGCAAGCAGGTCGAGGATCTCCGCCGTCTGAAGGTGCGCAACGACAAGGGGACCATGGTGCCCCTGGCTGCCATTGCAAGTGTGCGGGAGACCACCGGGCCCGTGATGGTGGTGCGTTACAACATGTACACGGCCGCCGCGATCAATGGTGATCCTGGGCCGGGGGTGAGTTCCGGCCAGGCGATCACCGCCATGGAAGATCTGGCACGCGAGAATCTGGCTCCCTCGATGCGCTACGCCTGGACCGAGTTGGCCTTACTCCAGCTGGACGCGGGGAACACCGCGATGATGGCGTTTCTGCTGGCGGTCGTTCTGGTGTTCCTGGTGCTGGCGGCCCAGTACGAAAGCTGGTCCCTGCCGCTGGCGGTCATTCTTGTGGTCCCCATGTGCTTGCTCTGCGCAGTCGCGGGGGTGCTCATGGCGAAGATGGATATCAACATCTTCACCCAGATCGGCTTTGTGGTGCTCGTCGGCCTGGCGTGCAAAAATGCGATCCTGATTGTCGAATTTGCCAAGGCCCGCCGCGAAACTGGGGTCGATCGCCATCAGGCCACGCTCGACGCTTGCAAGCTGCGTTTGCGGCCGATCATGATGACCTCGTTCGCCTTTATTCTGGGCGTGGTGCCGCTGTTGATCGCCCAGGGCGCTGGGGCCGAGATGCGCCGCACCCTGGGCACCGCCGTCTTTAGCGGTATGCTTGGGGTCACGCTTTTCGGCATCTTCCTCACGCCGGTCTTCTATTACGTGATCCAGTGGTTCAATGATAAGCTTCGGGTGAAGGTCAAGGAGCCCACCGCCCCGGAACTTTCGCTCTCGCTGGTCGGCAATGAGAAGGTTAACGGAAGCCACTGGGAATGAGAGAAGGGATGCCAGAGATAGCGGTCCGGAGTGCTTTCTCTCCGGGCCGCTTGCTTTCTGGGAGGGGATTACAACGGGGCGGTCAGATCCTCGACCACCTCTGCCAGCGTTTCATGGGTCAAGGAGAAAGGAATTACCTCACGCTTGCTCCCCGGCTCACGGGCAATTTGGTAGCGACGCAACGTTCCCGAACCGGACGCTTGGAGGAGGAGTTCAAAATACTGGAGATTGTCCTGGCGCGTGCTGGGGGACTCACTCCGGAGCAAGGCACTTCCGGCCCCACCATCAAGCTCAAGCAAACGGAGAGGTTCTTTCAACCCCTTGACGCGCTCCTCCGACCGGGTCGCCCATTCACTCAGCGGTCGCGGCTGCGCATGGGTGACTTTCAATTCACGGACGCGACAACCAATTTGATCATTGTGGTCGGCATTTACCTCCACGGTCCACCCACTCGTTGAGTCGGTGAAGATGAAGGGAACGCCGCTTTTATCCCGCTGCCAATCAGGTAGTTTTTCCAGAAGTTGCTCTTGCAGGGTCATTTATTTCACCTCCGCTTCGGATTGTATGGTCCGTTCCGTCAAAGGAGAGCATCGTGGGCTTCCCATCCACCGTCGTTTGCAGATGCACGGGACGACCCCAGATCGTTTGGATATTCACGAGGGTATCCGCCGCCTGATCCAGACGCAGTTCCACTCCGTTGAACTGGTGCAGGAGCAACATCTCGCCCCTATTGCGATAGTTGCCGTCTACTACATAGATCCACGGTTTGCCAAAGTTTGTCAAGCTAAACAACAGTCTTTGCTTGATCTTGGCAAATTCACGCGAGTCGATGTAGTACATCCCCGCCTGTTCCTGGTAGGCGTAGGAAAAGAGTTTGTGCTCGACGCAGAACTCCGGGGTGAGGAATGTGTCGATGAAAGTAATATCGTTGTGAACCCGGCGCACCTCGAAGATTTTTTTCCGCCCCAGTCCCAGATCTCTGTTCCACTTGCGCCGCTGCTCCAGATCGTCACACTCCTCCCACTCCTTGCCGAATTTCCCCGTGTTCCACCGATGTTCAATGTCACGCAGCAATTCAATCCCGAGCTTGTACGGATTGAGTCGACCGCCGTGCATCGCCATGGTGCCCGAGTGATGATCGGCGTAGTCGATCACCTCCTTCGGTTCCATCGCCTTCTGCGTCATGATCGTCGAGTGCCAGTACGAGGCCCACCCTTCGTTTATCACCTTGGTCTGGGCCTGAGGCATGAAGTAATACGCTTCGTCGCGAACGATCTCCAGGATATCGCGCTGCCAGCCCTTGAGTGGAGCGTACTGAATCAGGAACAGCAGCACGTCCTTCTCGGGGCGTTCGGGGAAACTGCTGGCGATCTTGTCCTGTTCCTTGCGGCGCTCATCTTGCTCGGCCTTGAGCACATTGGGCGGATTGATGTACTCATCCATGTAATCCTTGCTTTTGAAGCGCGTGGGCCGGACCTCCTGCGCTTCGTCTTTCTCCGAAGAGAAATCATAACGCGAGGTATCGTTGCGCCGCCGAATGGCCGTCGAGTGAATGTCAATCAGGTCATCGATCGACATGCACCGATCCAGGAATGCCTCGACGGCATCCTCGCCGTATTTCTCCGCATAACGACGGATGCGCGCCCCGTGGTTCGCCATCTCATCCATCATCTTGCGGTTGGTGTGGGCAAAGTAGGCGTTGTTCTTGAAAAAATCGCAGTGACCATACACGTGCGCCATCACCAACTTCTGATCCATCAGATGGTTACAGCGCATCAGGTAGGCGTAACAGGGATCGTTGTTGATCACCATTTCGTAGATCTTCGACAGACCATACGTGTAGCTCTTGCGCAGTTCCTCGTAGGCCATGCCGAACGACCAGTGCGGGTAGCGGGTGGGGAATCCGCCGTACGCGGCGATTTCGTTGAGATCGTCCGCATCGATCACTTCGAAGATGGTCTCGAAGAAATCGAGGCCATAGCCGCGTGCGTGCCCTTCGATCTCTTCCTTGAGCGCACGCAGGTCCGGCGGCAGATTGGTGTTATACGGAGTGTGCATGGCATTCAGGGAGGATGTAGGGTGAAGGCGAATCATGGATGAAGCCAGGAGAGAACCCGCCCAGGATCCCGCCCTGGCAAACCGGAGAGGCGGTATCCTTAATCATTGTTCGTGGTCTCTCCCTCCAACTCAACGACCAGTCCCCAGAAATTCCTTGATCGAGTCCAAAATCGATTGGCGATCGGGAATCCGGCTGCACACGACATTATCGCGTTCACTCAGCAGCTCATGGACATATTCATAGAATTCGCCACTGCCGTAAGGACTCTCCACCTGACCGTAGCCGAACAGGTTGAGATTGGGGAGCAACTTCTCGTTGAGCAGCTCAATGCACTTGGGGATATCATCCCCCCAGTTATCGCCATCGGAGAAGTGGAACGCGTAGACATTCCACTGATCCGGAGCATAGCGCTGAGCGATGATCTTCTCGGCAAGTTCGTAGGCGGAGGAGATCTTGGTCCCGCCACTCTCGCGCGTGTGGTAGAAGGTGTGCTCGTCGACCTCGTGAGCGGCAGCATCGTGGACGATGTAGACCGTTTCCACGCCCTGGTAGTGCGCCTTGATCCAGGTATCGATCCAGAACGCCTCGATGCGCACGATTTCCTTCTGCTCGTCGGTCATCGAACCCGAGACGTCCATCATGTAGATGATGACGGCAACACTCTGCGGTTGCTGGACTTCCTTCCAGCTGCGATATTGCTTATCCTGGCGAATGGGGACGACGATGGGGTCGCGCGGATCGTAAGTACGCGAGGCAATCTGGCGCTTCATGGCGCGCTTGAAGGTGCGCTTGAAATGCCGCAACGACTCCGGCCCCGTCTGGCGGATGCCCGAGTAGCGATCCCTGGTGCTAACAATATTCTTCTTGCCGCGTGGCTCAATGCGCGGCAGGGCAAGCTCCTCACCAAGAATGGCCGCCATCTCCTCCATGGTAAGTTCCACTTCGAGGATATGGCCGCCGGGCTGATCGCCGGCCCCCTTGCCGGGCTGATTGCCCTGCCCGGGTCCGAGCGGGGTGCCGACATCCCCCTCGCCCTGGCCCACTCCGCCCGATCCCTTGTTGCCGTAGCGGAACTGGGGAATGTCGATGGTTGGCAGCGGGATACTGACAAGATCCTTCCCCTTCTTGCCAATCAATTCGCCGCGGCTGATATACTTGCTCAGGTTGCTTTTCACCTTGCCGCGAACGATTTTGCGGAAGCGTTGGTGATCACGCTCGATTTTCTGTCCCACTGCCCCCCTCCTTCTCGCCACAGAGACGACTGCGAGGCCGCCAACCTTGCGGATAGCTCTCCTGACCGAACAGAGCCCACGGTCCTTCCGACGCGTGGGCGGTCCGCTTCGTCTGGCGACGTGGTCCCGGTTACTTCTTGCTGTGTCCGCGGGCGAAGATGCTCGCAACGAAGGTTAACACATCGGTGGCACTAGTTTCATTATATCCGTAATTGTGGATCAACCGTGCCTTGACGACGTCGATCTTTTCCTGTGTCGCCTTATCGACCACGTTGGAGACCAGGCTGGTCAGCTTGATCGTATCCTTCTGATCCTCGAACAATTTCAGTTCCAGCGCCTTTTGCAAGCGTTCGTTGGTCTTGTAGTCGAAGCGTTTGCCATCGATCGCGAGGGCGCCGATGTAGTTCATGATCTCACGCCGGAAGTCGTCCTTGCGCCCTTCCGGGATATCGATCTTTTCCTCCACCGACCGCATCAGGCGCTCATCGGGTTCCTCGTAGCTGTTGGTGAAGCGATTCCGCACCTTCTCACGCTGGGTGTACGCCTTGACGTTGTCGATGTAGTTGGAGCACAACCGCGACAGGGCATCCTCGTCGGCGGCGATCGCTCGCTGCACCTCGTTCTTGACGATATCTTCGTACTCTTCCTTCACCACCTGGAGCAGTTCCCGATAGTGCTGCAGCTGTTCCTGGCTGGTGATCAACGAATGATGGCGCAACCCTGCATCCAGTTCGTTCAGAACCATAAAGGGATTCACACAATCGGTGTCGGGATGCGCGACGATGGCATTGGAGATCTTGTCTTGAATGTAGCGCGGACTGATGCCGTGCATCCCTTCGTTGACCGCCTCGCGCTTCAGTTCGATCACGTTATCCTCGGTGAAGCCGGGGAGCGTCTTGCCGTTGTACAGCTTGAGCTTCTGCAACAGGGTGAGGTTGGCGTGCTTGGGCTGTTCCAGGCGCGTCAGCACAGCCCACATGGCCGCGATCTCGATCGTGTGCGGGGCAATATGCTTCCCCTTCACGCGCTCGGGGTTGAAGTCCTTCTCATAGATCTTGATCTCGTCCTTGAGTCGAGTCACGTAGGGGACATCGATCTTCACGGTACGATCGCGCAGCGCCTCCATGAACTCGTTGTTCTGCAAGCGACGGTACTCCGGTTCGTTGGTGTGGCCCAGGATGACCTCGTCGATATCGGTCTGGGCAAACTTCTTCGGCTTGATCTTGTGCTCCTGCGAAGCTCCCAGCAGATCGTAGAGGAAGGCCACATCGAGCTTGAGCACCTCGATGAACTCCACCAGCCCACGGTTGGCGATGTTGAGTTCGCCGTCGAAGTTGAAGCAGCGCGGATCGGAATCGGTGCCATACTCGGCGATCTTGCGATAGTTGATATCGCCCGTGAGCTCGGTCGAATCCTGATTCTTCTCGTCCTTGGGCTGGAATGTGCCGACGCCGACTCGATCCTGCTCGGAGAGGATGAGCCGATACACCTTGATGTTCTCCTGGATCATCTTCGCCCAGTCGCCGTTGTACTGGGCCATCCGTTCCTGGAACATCTGGCGACAGAAAGGATTCAACTCGCCACGCACCACGGCGTGCACCTGATCGGGGCGACGGCCGGCGTTCAATTGATCGAGCATCCGGGGGCGCAACTCCAGCGGCACCAGGAGCAAGGGGTCCTGATGCATGGGGCACCGGGCCCACGAGCCATCGGCCATCTTCCAGGAATAGGTAAAGAGCATCCCGCCATCGGTCTTGGAATACTCCTCCAGACCGCGTTTGAGCAGACGCGCAATCGTGCTCTTGGAACTGCCCACGGGGCCATGCAGGAGCAAGACCCGGCGCTCGGTGCCATACCCCTGGGCGGCCGACTTGAAGGTGTTCACCAGTTGCATCAACGGACGATCGAGGCCATAGATGCCATCGCCGTGGCGAGCTGCGAACTCGGTGAAGAAGCGATAGCGAATGATCTTGTCCTTGTTCTCGTAGACCTCCTCCGTGCCGTGGGACATGATCATATCAAAGAGACGCTGGTAGGCCGTTCGGGTTACTTCCGGGCGTTCGCGAACGATCTCCAGGTATTCCTCGAACGTTCCTTCCCAGTGAATTTTGCGGTAATCACTGAGATTGAACTGCTGGTTCAGCGTGGAGAGGAGTTCCTTGCCGAAGGACATCGGTGTCACCTCCATGGAACGGCGGTCGTTACACGCTCGCCGCGATTGCATTCTCAGTTCAGGCCAGATCGTTCTGGCCGCCGGTGAGGGAGGCCGGGAAAGGAGCCGGGAGAGTCTCCCTCGGTTTCAGAGGCCAGATGGGTTGGTGAGCCCGCGCAGGCCACGGGACGCCGTGCGTCGGAAGAGAGGACTTCAGGTCCAGGGCCGGTCAGCGAAGTGAGAGGGGCTCGCCACGCTCCCCCGACGGTTCCTCCACGCCCACCTTCCGTTTATTTGTTGCGTTCCTCCGATGGAAAGGGGCTGAAGCAGTGGGAGTCGCTCTGCCTTCTGCTGTCGTGAGCGCATCCTGCGGTTGGAGGCTGGTTGGGCGCGGTGCTCTACCCAGGATCACTGCATTACCACTAATCCAGCATACGATGTTATGCAGGGGTATTGTCAAGGCCGGTTTCCGCCTCCCCCACGACTTCTCGCCAATCTCCTCTGGACAATCCCACCCCAAAACACTATGCCACGGCTCGCGCAACCTCCCTTGGCCCACGAGGTCCGCTTTTTTTCAGGAGACCCGCCATGCGGAACCTTCTGGCTTTGTTGTCCGTTGTCACGCTCACCCTTCTGGGCGCCGGCTGGTATCTCGATTGGTACAGCGTTCACTCCCTGCCGGCCCTCCCCGGTCAACGCAGCCTTCATGTGGAGGTGAACACCAGCAAGATGGGCGACGACCTGCGCACCGGTGGGACCAAGGTGCAGGAATGGACGGCCGAGACCGTCAAACGCGTTCAAGCGCGCGTGCAGGAGGCCAAAAAAACCGAAACCCCTGTGCCGGAGAAAAAAGCCGAGACGCAACCCACTCCCAGTGCGCGCCCGCTGGTCACCCCTCTCCCCGAGGGATGGCGGTAAAAGCGAACTCCGCACCGAGCCGCTTCTTGCCCGGAGCGGAGTGACCGCTGCCAGCGTGCCCCGGCTCCCTCCGCCGCCGCGCCGTTTGTCTCGTTCCCGGTCGGTCCACCGCCTTGCGCTGTGCCCCAGTCGTGGGCTGGCTCCTTTTCCTGCTGTCGCCCTCCTCCCAGGCGAGTAAACTGGTCGCTGGGAGGAGCCCTCTGGGCTCCTCAGGCAGCGACACTCTCCGAGGGAATTCCCGTGGCAGCGACTGGTCCACGCAGCGACAAGAGCCGGGCAGCGATCCTTCAGCGTCTCCGCGCCAAGGCGGCCGCCAAACAGCCGATCATTGGCGGAGGCGCTGGGACGGGAATCTCCGCCAAATGCGAGGAGGCGGGCGGAATCGATCTGATCGTGATCTACAATTCAGGCCGCTATCGGATGGCTGGACGCGGTTCGCTGTCCGGTATGATGCCTTACGGCAATGCCAACCAGATCGTCAAGGAGATGGCCGTGGAGGTCCTGACGGCGGTCCAGCACACCCCCGTTCTGGCCGGCGTCTGTGGCACGGACCCGTTCCTGCTCCGCGATCCCTTTCTTCGTGAACTCCAGGCGATGGGGTTTGCGGGCATTCAGAACTTCCCCACCGTGGGGCTGATCGACGGCCTGTTCCGCGCCAACCTGGAAGAGACCGGGATGGGCTACGAACACGAGGTCGACCTGATCGCGGCCGCGCACGAAATAGATCTTTTCACGACCCCTTATGTCTTCAATACCCACGAGGCACGCTTGATGACCCGGGCGGGTGCCGATGTGGTGGTCGCGCACATGGGGTTAACGACCAAGGGCACCATCGGAGCGCACTCCGCCAGAACCCTGGAGCAGTGTGTGCACGAGGTTCAGGCGATCGCCGAGGCGTGCAAATCCGAACGCAGCGATTGCCTGGTGCTTTGCCACGGCGGGCCAATCGCCGAACCCGCCGATGCGCGGTTCATCCTCGAACGCTGTCCGGGTATCGAAGGATTCTACGGCGCCAGTTCCATGGAGCGCTTGCCCGCCGAGCGCGCCATCACCGAGCAAACGCGCCAATTTGTACAGCTGCGGTTGAACTCGTGAACCGAACGCCTTGAGCGAACCTCTCAGGATCTCTCCCATGATTCGCCATATCCTTCTTGGCTTGTGCTTGCTTGGCAGTGGCCGGGGCTCCTCCCTTGGAGCCGCTCCAGAGCCGTGGGCCGATCGTCGCCTGCCAGAGAAGGCGCGGGAGGGATTGCTCCTCTGGCTCGATGCCGCCCAGCAAAACGCCGCGCGACGCGCGCTTAAACAACCGCCACTCGCCCATCAGGATCCCGTGGCGATCTGGTACGATGCCTCTGGAAACGGTCGCCATCTGGAGCAGAAAAACGAGAAGGCTCGCCCTTGCTGGCAGTTATTGCCCACCGCGGCGACCCTTCGCTTCGATGGCAGCGACGATTTCCTGATTCGAGCGAATCTGAAGGAAAGCAGCCCCAGGGCAACCATCTTTCTTGTGGCCGCCCCCTTCTCCAACCTCGGCAATTTTCGTGCCTTTGCGGCGGCGAGCCCGACCACGAAGAACGATTACGTCGCTGGCTTCACCATCGATCTCGGCCCCGGCGGAACGCCCCGCTGGCAGACACTGAACGTGGAGGGCATCGGCTTTGGCGGCGCAGTCAATCTCCTTGACTCCGCCGTTGAACTGGGGACTCTGCACCGGGTGTGCACCACCCTCGACGTTGGTCCAGAGGAGGTGAGACTCTACCTCGATGGCAAGCTCAGGGGCAAACGGCCACGGACTGCCGCGACGATCTCGCTGGAGCAACTGGTGGTGGGAGCACGCTTCTACAGTAACGAGGCACGTCCTCCCTATCCGCAGGGTTTTCTCGATGGCGACATTGCCGAGGTGCTCGTCTACAACCGCGTCCTGAGTGACGCCGAGCGCCAGAGCGTGGAGAGCTACCTCGCTCAGAAGTACGCAGGCGTGAAGGTGATCCCGCCCACTCGTTTCCCTTCGGGCGGAAAACGGCTGGTGTCTGTCGTCGATCCACCCCCCGTGCAGATGTTCCTCCCTGGATTCACCGTGCGCCCACTTCCGGTGAATCTGCCCAACATCAACAACGTTCGTTATCGTCACGATGGCAAACTGATCGCTCTTGGCTACGACGGGAACGTCTGGATTCTCACCGACACCGATGGGGATGGGTTGGAAGATCGCGCCCGGTTATTCTGGGAAAACAAGGGGCAGATACGCGCACCGATCGGGATGGCGCTCACCCCTCCCGACTACAAACTGGGGCAGGGAGTCTTTGTCGCCTGCAAGGGGAAAGTATCGCTCCTTGTTGACACCGATGGCGATGACCGGGCTGATCGTGAGATGGTCGTCGCCCAGGGATGGAAGGAGTTGCCGCACGGGGTGGACGCACTGGGAGTCGCCCTCGATCGCGCGGGGAACCTCTACTTCGGGCTGGGTTGCACCGACTTCACCAATCCTTACCAGGTGGACCGAGCCACAAACAAGGCCGCGTACGACTTGCACAGCGAACGTGGAACGATCTTGAAGGTCAGCGCGGATTTCAAGGATCGAACCATTCTGGCGACTGGAATTCGCTTTCCGGTGAGTCTCGCCTTCAACCGCGCCGGCGACCTCTTCGCCACCGATCAGGAGGGCGCGACCTGGCTGCCCAATGGCAATCCATTCGACGAATTGCTGCACATTCAGCCCGGCCGTCATTACGGCTTTCCACCCCGCCATCCCCGTTATCTCCCGCAAGTGATCGACGAACCGAGCGTTGTTGATTACGCCCCTCAGCATCAATCGACCTGTGGTCTGGTCTTCAACGAGAGCGTCCAGGGCGGACCAACCTTTGGACCGAAACGCTGGCAAGGCGATGCGCTGGTCACTGGTTACTCGCGCGGAAAGCTCTATCGCACCTGTCTGATCAAAACTGCCACGGGATACGTCGCGCAGAACCAGCTTCTCGCTTGCTTGACCATGCTCCCGGTAGACGCCTGTGTGTCACCGCAGGGTGCGCTGGTTGTGGCGACGCATAGCGGGATGCCTGACTGGGGAAGTGGCCCCGGGGGCAAGGGAAAGCTTTATCGCATCACTTATGACCCTCGTGCGCCGCAGCCGGTGCTGATCTGGGCGGCCGGACCGCAGGAGGTGCGCATCGCCTTCGATCGCCCGCTTGATCCCGGATTGTTGCGTGATCTGACCCGCCAGGTGATGCTCGAACAGGGCAAATATGTCGCCGCGGGGGATCGCTTTGAAAGCCTGCGCCCTGGGTACGCCGTGGTGCAGCAGCAACTGGCGACTCCACGCTACGACATCCCTGTGCTGTCCGCCTCCGTCC
>JAKOSN010000223.1 GCA_029777335.1 Planctomycetota bacterium | reverse complement strand
CCCTGCCACTTCCGGCAACACCTATGCGCGCATTTCCTACTACCCCTACGGGCAGCAGAACGGCATCACCACCCTGGTGTTTTCCCCCGATGGACAGATGCTGGCCCGCGCTGGCCTCGATCGCAAAACACACCTGTGGGAGGTGGCGACCGGAAAGGATCTCGGGTTGTTCGAGGGCCACGACGGCGCTCTGACCACCCTGGCCTTCGCCCCCGATGGCAAGGCAGTGATCACCGGAAGCGCCGACACGACCGCCCTGGTGTGGGACGTGAAGACGCGCGAGCAGAAACGCACGCCTCGCACCGGCGCACTGAGGGAAACCGAACTGGAAGCCCATTGGAATGAACTCAATGGGAGCGACGCCATCAAGGCGGGTGCGGCCCTGGGAGCCCTGTACATTTCACCCAAACAGATCGTGCCGTTCCTCCAAACTCGGCTCAAACCTGCCGAAGGGGCTCCCACCGACGTGATTGAGAAGTTGATTGTCGATCTCGATAACAACCGGTATGTGGTGCGCAAAAAAGCCCTGGACGAACTGGAGCGCATGGGCGATCTGGCGTCTCCCGTTCTGCGGGAAGCTCTCAAACAGCACCCCTCGATGGAGGTGCGCAAACGCCTGGTGGAGTTGCTGGACAACGCGGCGACTCGTTCGTTCAGCGGCGATCAATTGCGTGCTCTGCGTGCCATTGAACTCCTGGAACAGCTCGGCACCCCAGAAGCGAAGGCTCTGTTGCAAACCCTGGCCAAAGGCGCTCCGTCGGCCCTGGTGACCACCGAAGCCCAGGCCGCCCTGTCGCGTCTTGGGAAATGAGCCTTTCTTGAGAAGGTAAACCGCCGCCGTGCCGACCTGCCTTGTCGATCGGCGCGGCGGAATCTTTCGCCATGCACCTCTGTTGACCGAAGAAGACCTCGCCTGCCTCGGACCTTTCAGATCCCCAGCGCCTTGCGTTTCTCGGCGACGAATTTTAGGTGATTGGGAATGTGGTTGATCGCCATGGTGAGCACGCGTTCGAGGCTCAGCGGTCCACGTTCGCTATGTACCCCTGTCCGTTCCAGCACCGAATCCGGCTGGGTGCGCAGAATTCGCGCGAGCTGGCTGCGCGTCCGTTCCAGAATGGTCAACTCTTCTTCCAGGTCGCGCTCGTGATAGGCCAGGGCGGCCACAAAGCGATTTTCGTCGGCACCGATCAGCTGCGGTTGGTCCAGCGCGAGGATGCGTTTCATCCGATCGGCCAGAATGGGGTCAAAATCGCTCAGGTGCGCCACCACTTCCAGGGTGCTCCACTTCCCGGGGACTGGCCGCGCCAGCAATTGTTCCCGTGTCATCCCTGCGACCGCTTCCCGCACCTGCTTTGGTCCAGCCAGGTAGCTGTCAATCAACGATGCCAGTTTGGACATCACTTCTCCTTCGTGGACTTTACTTGGACAGACTCTTCTCGGCCGTTCGCTTCAGGTGCTTCTCCAGAAACCGGAAGCCCAGTTCCATGGCTTCCCGAGCGACCGGCGGCGTGAAGGCATGCCCCTCGTCGGGGTAGATCTTCATCTCTACTGGGATCTTGCGTTGCTTCAAGACCTTCTCCAGGTCGTAGGCTTCCTT
>JAKOSN010000222.1 GCA_029777335.1 Planctomycetota bacterium | reverse complement strand
GTCCAGACATTCAGATAGAGGCAATCCTCGGACTGTTCCTTGAAGGCGAGTGCATAGACCAGATCGGGCGGTTGAGGACAGGCAGGAGCAAATTTGCGTGCATCGCGAATCCCCTTCCATGGCGAGACTGGCTGAGGGGGACGCCAGCGGAGCTGCTTGACCGGCGGGGCGGCGAAAGGGATGCCTCGAAACACCTTCACCGTTTGCCCCTTAACGTCCAGTTCCTCGCCGCGAAGCCGGCCCTCCTTGATCGTGATCACTGGATCCGCCGCCAGGGCGAACGAGGCCATGGAGGCACCGGCCAGAACCGCGAGCAAGCGACACCACTGGCACATGAGCGTTGTTCTCGCAGAGAAAGCGGAGTCCCTCAGGCGAAGAGCTGCTTCACGACCCGGCCATGGACATCGGTGAGACGAAAATCACGGCCGGAGTAGCGGAAGGTCAACTTCTCATGATCCAACCCCAGCAGCGCGAGAATCGTAGCGTGCAAATCGTGCATGTGCACCTTGTCCGTCACCGCCAGGGCGCCAAAGTCGTCGGTGGCGCCGTGGGCGTATCCGGGCTTGAATCCGCCTCCCGCGAGCCAGACGGTGAATCCGCCGGGGTTGTGATCGCGCCCGGTGCCATTCTTTTCGGCATAGGGGGTTCGGCCAAACTCTCCGCCCCACCAGACAATGGTATCTTCGAGCAGTCCTCGTCGCTTCAGATCGGTCAACAACCCGGCGATGGGGCGGTCCACCGCCAGGGCATGGTCGCCATGCTTGGGGAGGTTGGAGTGCTGGTCCCAGGCCGGATTGGCCGAGCTATCGCCATAGGTCACCTGGATAAAGCGCACCCCGGCCTCGCACAACCGCCTGGCCATCAGACACTGCCGACCAAAAGCATCGGTGCGTTTCTCGTTGATCCCATAGAGCGCAAGCGTTTCCTTACTCTCCTTCGCCAGATCGAGCACATCCGGGGCATTGTTTTGCATGCGCCAGGCCAGTTCATAGGAACTCGCGACCGCCTCCAGTTCTGCATCCCCCGGGGAGCGCTTCAATTGCTCGGTATGCATTTCACGCAGCAGCTCAATGCGAGCTTGCTGAGAGGCCGCCGACAGAGGGCCGGTGAGATTGCGAATCGTTGCTTCGCTCACCGGGCCCCCCGCCTTCCCCAGCGCCGTCCCCTGGTAGACCGCCGGGAGAAACGCATTGCCATAATTGCGCGGTCCGCCATTCCCCGCCGAGGGAGCGATGCTGACAAAGCCGGGGAGATTCTGATTCTCGGTCCCCAGCCCGTAAAGCACCCACGACCCCATGCTCGGGCGAATGAAGGTGGTCGATCCGCAGTGCAGAAACAGGGTCGCGGGCCCGTGGGCGACTCCCTCGGTGTGCAAGGAGTGGATGAAGCAAAGATCATCCACGTGCTTGTTGATCTCGGGGAAGAGATCCGACGCCCAGCGCCCGCACTTCCCATGCTGGGCAAACTTCCACAGCGGTTTCATCACACGATGGGTCGAGGCACGCATGCCGCTATTGGCCAGCACCCGTGCATCTTCAAAGGACAGCATCTTGCCATCCTCTTTCACGAGGCGCGGTTTGTAATCGAACGAGTCGACGTGGCTCACGCCACCTTGCATGAAGAGAAAGATCACGCGCTTCGCCCGCGCGGGGTGATGCGGCTTCCGGGGCGC
>JAKOSN010000221.1 GCA_029777335.1 Planctomycetota bacterium | reverse complement strand
GTTCTTGCAGATCAAGATGAGCGATCTGCTGGTCTCCTCGTATCAGACCGGGGGGAGCGAGAGCAGTGGCATCATCCCCACCGATCAGATCTCGCTCAACTTTTCCAAGATCGAGTTTGTCTACAAACCGCAAAAGCCCGATGGCACCCTCGGAGGCCCGATCCCTGCCGGCTTCGATGTCAAGAAGGGTTGTGCCGTCTAGGAGCATTTCCTGACTGGATCCATCCCATGGGAGTGGAAGCGACCTGGGGAAGCCCAGGTCGCTTCTGCGCCCGCTCTGTTTTTGCTTGCGTGAGAGTTTCCCCCCTTGCCTGGAGAACCTGGCCATGACCGCCGCGGAACTCTTGAGATCCTGTCGTTTGCAAGAGGCGATCGATGCCCAGATCCAGGAGGTGCGCAACAACCCGGGAGATGCCGCCGGGCGGTTATTCCTCTTTGAAATGCTCGCCTACGCGGGCGATCTCGACCGGGCGCGCAAACAGATCGATGCCCTCTCTTCCAGCGATCCCGAAACAGCGGCCGGCTATCAAACCTATCGCCAGTTGCTGGACGCGGAGCAGAAACGACGCGAAGTGCTCGATCAGGGGGCGGTCCCTCATTTCTTTCAGCCGCCGCCCGAGCACGTGCGGTTGCGACTGGAGGCGCTCCTTCATCTGCGCGAAGGCCGCCCGGAAGATGCCAGTGCAGCCCTCACCCAGGCCAACGCCAATGCCCGACCGGTTGCTGGCAAGCTCAATGGGACTGCCTTCGAGTCGATGCGCGATTGCGATGATCTTTTTGGCACCGTGCTGGAAGTGATGGCTCGCGGACTCTACTGCTGGGTTCCGCTCGAACAGATAACCGCCGTGCGTGTCGGCGAACCGAAGGCGGCACGCGATACGCTCTGGATCCCTGCGCATCTGGAACTTGCGACCACTGCTGGCGAGGTGTTTCTTCCCGCTCTCTATCCGGGCTCGCACCAGTCCGCTGACAACCACATCAAGCTGGGGCGCGTGACTGACTGGAAGACCCTGACGGGAGGAGCAGTGCTCGGTCAGGGGCTCCATCTGTACATCTTCGATACCGAAGATCACTCCCTCCTTGACTGGCGCGAACTCGCCCTGTCCACCTGAACACGAGACGATCATGGCTGCCACCGGCGCAAAACCGATTCCTCAGGGGCTGGCTGCCTCAGTCGTTGCCCTGAGTAACGTGCTGGCCGGAAAGGGGCATGGGGTCCTGCGCGGCACCGCCGAAAGCGTTCTCTTCGAGGTCCAGGGAGGCGGCATCGTGGACAGTAAGGGGAACGTTCCCGAGCACCTGGGAAGCCTGCTCGATGCCAGCGCCGGTATCACCAACCAGAGTGAGGCGATGGCTGAGGCCCTTCGCATCGTCGCGCGCACCGATCACCAGGCGGCCGGGGAACTGAGTCGTGCTTTTCGTCCGCTGCGCGAACTGGGGCGCCGAATCAACGAGATCCTGATCAAGGTACTCCGCCTGCGCGAGGATCTGCAGGAAGCAGCTCGCCACGATCCCACGATCGCCAAACGCTTCGAGAACGTCTACTTTCCCAGCGGGGAGCGCAGTCGCTCTGGCAGCCTGGTATCGGCGCGCCTCATGAATCGTTCGCCCTCGGGACTGCCCCTCGTTCCACCGGCGCTTGCCGATCACCCCCGTGTGCAAGCCCTGCTGGGGGAGATACACCAGCTTCCCGATCCCGCCGGAGCCCGCTGCGACACGCGTGATTGTCTCATGGAAGCTCACGTGTACCTGACCGAAAAGGCACTCCGCCCCGAGCATCCCCTGGCGAGGTACGATCTGCGCCGATTGCTGGAACGGGTAGGCGAACTGATTGCCCGCCCCGAGCAACTCAGCGACTCCGCCGAGTAGGATTATCCTGGAGGACCGAACGATGACCGCCGACCTCGCGCGAAGTTACGATGAGTTGCCCTACGCCGATCGAGTTTTCGGGGTGGCTCATCCGGACAACCTCGCCACAGTCGGCGCCCTGATGGGGTTGCAACCGCCGGATACACAACAATGCCGGATCCTTGAACTCGGCTGTGCGGCAGGGAGTAACCTGATGGCCGTGGCGGTCACCTTGCCGCAGAGCGAATGTGTTGGCATCGATCTGTCACCGCGTCAAATCGAACGGGGCGAGCAGATTCGCCAGACCCTTGGGTTAAACCGAGTGCAACTGCGTGCGGAGAATATTCTCGAACTGGATCGCTCGCTTGGCACCTTTGACTACATCATTTGCCACGGGGTCTACTCCTGGGTGCCTCCGGTGGTGCAGGAGAAGATCCTCCAGTTGATGGCAGAACTTCTCTCGCCTCAAGGGATCGGTTATATTAGCTATAATACCTATCCTGGTTGGCATTTTCGCGGGCTGTTGCGCGACATGATGCGCTTTCATGTGCGCCGCCTGGAGCAGCCGCTGGAGATGGTGCAGGCCGGGCGAGCTCTTCTGGATTACATCGACCAGACCTTGCCTCATCCCGATTTCTATTATGCCCGGGTGCTCAAGGAAGAAATCCAGCTGTTGCGCCCCGAGGCCGACAGCTACCTCTACCACGAGCATCTCGAAGAGTATAACGAACCGCTTTACTTTCACCAGTTCGCTGCTCGCTTGCAACCGCATGGGCTGCAATATGTCGGCGAGGCGGAACCCCATCCGATTCCGGGGATTCTGTCCCCTGAGTCGCTGGCCACCTTGCAAGGCTTTTCGCACGATCTGATCGATCTGGAGCAATACCTCGACTTTCTCGCCGGGCGTCCGTTCCGACGTACTCTCGTCTGTCATCGTGAGGTCCGCTTGCCTCGTCAGCCGGGGCTGCTGACGATCGGTCGCCTTCATGTGAATTCGGTAGCTCAGCCAAAGACAGAGAATCCCGATCTCTTTTCCGCGGCACCGGTGGACTTTGAAACGCGCACGGGGGTAACGCTGTCGACCGCTCATCCGCTGGTGAAGGTTGCCTTGTACATCCTGTCTGAACAGCGACCGCGCTTTCTGGCCTTTCCGGACCTTTGCTCTGCCGTGCGGGCCCGCATGCCGGAGCCTCCGCCCATCACCGAACGAGGCGATCCCATCACGCAGGGACTGGCCGAGGCTCTGCTCCGCTGTTATCAATCACATCTGGTGGATTTTCGTCTGCGACCCCCTTCGGATGTGCAACAGATCAGCGAACGGCCGGTCGCCAGTCCGCTGGCCCGGCTGCAAGCGGCGAACGGCATCACTCGTGTGACCAACCTGCGCAATCAGGTGGTTCCTCTCAAGGGATTCGATTGCGTCCTGTTGCCCATGCTGACCGGCGAGTACGAGCAACCCCAGCTGGTGGAGAAACTCCTGGTGCTGGCTCAGCAAGGCATTTTCGATGTGCAGTACGAGGGGAAGGTGCTCCGTGACGAGGCCACCCTGCGCCTGGTCCTGCAGCAATGGCTTCGCGAAGGGCTGATCCGCCTGGTCGCCAGCTCCTTGCTGGCCAGTTGACTCGAGACGCCCACGAGGAGACAGGATGGGACGAGTCCCGCTGGATATGGGTTTGATGCCCTCCCTTCTGGATCGTATGATCGATCCGGAAGCGGGAGGAACGGCGTTCCGCCCTGGTTATGGTCCTGAGCAGGTCATGGCAGTGGTCAAACGCGATCTGGAATGGTTGTTGAATACGCGCCAGGCCTTTTATCCCTCCGCGGTTCACTACCCCGACGTGATGCGTTCCATTGTCATCTACGGACTTCCCGACCTGAGCAGTCTCCCTGCCTTTACCACCCAGCAGCGGCAGGACATCTGTCGGATTCTGGAAACGATCATCGAACTGTTTGAACCGCGCTTGCAGGAAGTGCGGGCGCATTTGATTGAGGAGGACGGGGGCAAGGAAACCATCCTGCGTTACCGGGTGGATGCCCGCCTTCGCCTCGACCCCGCTCCCGACGTGGCCTTTGAAACCTTGTTGGAGTTGACCACGGGACACTACTCGATCAAGGACCCCAGCAGTTGACATGAGTGAAACGCTCTATCCGTATTACCAGCGTGAGCTGAGTTTTTTGCGCCAGCTCACTCAGGAATTCGCCCGCCAGTATCCTGCTGTCGCAGGACGCCTGCTGCTGGAACCCAATGCCAGTCTCGATCCTCATGTCGAACGCCTGCTCGAAGGGTTCGCCCTGCTCACGGCTCGGGTGCATCACAAGATCGACGACGAATTTCCCGAATTGACAGACGCCCTGCTGAGTGTGCTCTATCCGCATTACCTCGCGCCCGTCCCCTCCGTGGCGATCGTGCAGTTTGAACTCGATCCCCTGGTGGGCGAACTCCCCGATGGCTTTCTGATCAAGCAACACAGCATCCTGCGCACCAACCCGGTTCGCAACCTGCGCTGCACGTATCGCACGGGCTACCCCGTTACGCTCTGGCCTGTCGCCCTCAAGAGCGCTCGTCTGCTCCGCCCGCCGTTCCCACCCAACTTCAAACCTCCGCCACGCACGGCAGCGGCGCTCCGCCTGGAATTCGAGTGTCAGAGCAGCTTGCCCTTCACCGCGCTGAGCCTGGAAAAGCTACGGCTCTATCTCAATGGCGAGGATACCGCCATCAGCGCGCTTTATGAGTTGATTTTCAACCAGGTCACCCAGGTGCACATTCGTCCGCTGGATAGCGCCCGCTCACCCGAAGCGGTCGTGCTTAAACCCGAGCACTGTCTCTTTCCTGTGGGCTTTGAGCGTTCCGAAGGGTTGCTCCCTTATCCCAATCAATCGTTTCTGGGCTATCGACTGCTCACGGAGTTTTTCGCCTTTCCCAGCAAGTTTCAGTTCGTCGACCTGGGCGGGTGGCGACGCCTGCAGGAAACGGGGTGTCAGCGTCGTTGTGAATTTGTGCTCTTTCTCAACCGTGCGCAACCCGCTCTGGAGCAGGTGGTGGAAACCGGCACCTTCCTGCAGGGCTGCACTCCGGTGATCAATCTCTTCGAGCAAACCGCGGAGCCGATCGCGCTGACCCAGACACGCTACGAATATCCCGTCATGCCCGATGTGACCCATCCGCTCGGGATGGAGGTTTACCAGATCGAAAATGTCGCGAGTATCAACGGAGAGACCAACGCCGTTACCGAGTATCAACCGTTTTATTCGTTTCACCACGGCACCGCGCGCGAACATCAACGCGTATTCTGGTACGCCTCACGCCACCCAGGCGGAGTGGAAGATCGAGGGACCGAGATCACGCTCCATCTGACCGACCTGGATTTCAACCCGCGCGAACCGGCGGTCTCCACCCTCGTTGTGCGCACCCTGTGCACGAATCGGGATCTCCCCACCAAACTGGCCCAGACCGGAGAAACCTTGCGGTTCGAGCTGGAGGGGGCCGCGCCGTTGCAACGGTTGCGTTGTGTGCGCACGCCGACCTCCACCCTGCGCCCTCCCCTGCGCCGCGGTGCATACTGGCGGTTGATTTCGCATCTCTCGTTGAATCATCTGTCCCTCACCGATCCCGTGGAGGGGAGGGCGGCACTGCAGGAGATGCTGAGCCTGTACGATTTCTCCGATCCCCAGGCGGCGCCGCAACTGGCCGCCGTCACGCGCAATCTGATCGAAGGCATCACCGCCGTGAATGTTCGCCAGGTGGTTGGCCGCACCGGAGCAAATACTGCCAGCGGATTTTGTCGCGGGGCGGAAGTCACCCTCGAGTTCGACGAACAAAAATACATCGGCACCGGAGTCTACCTCTTTGCGAGCGTGCTGGAACGATTCCTGGGACTTTATGTCTCCATCAACTCCTTCAGTCAGCTGGTCGCTCGGATTCAACAGAGTGAAGGCATTCTGAAAAAATGGGCACCCCGTGCGGGGGAGCAGCCGCTGCTATGAGCGAAATCGACGATCGTCTTGGTCCGCCACGCTCGGTGATGCGGAAGTTGTACACCGAGGCCTACTGCTTTGACTTCTTTCAGGCGGTCCGGCTGCTCACGCGCCTTGATACGACCAAACGGCCGATCGGGCATGCCGTCCTGCTGCGCGATGAGTCCGTGCGAGTACGTGCCCACCTTTCGCTTAACTTTCCCGCCAGCCAGATCTATGAATTGCTTCCGCCTTCCAGCTATCTCCCCACGCCGATTCTGCGCGTCACCTTCATGGGATTGATCGGCCCGAGCGGGGTTTTGCCCCAGCATTACACCGAGTTACTGATCCGTCTTCAGCGCGAGCAACGCGGCGAGGAGCGCTCGGCCCTGCGCTCCTGGCTCGATATCTTTCACCATCGGCTCATCTCGCTCTTCTATCGCGCCTGGGAAAAATATCGTCTGCCGGTTGCTTACGAGAGTGGCGAGGCGGTTGTCCCCACGGTCCGGGCGATTATGCAGAAGCCGCCGCCCGACCCGATCACGCAGATCCTCCTCTGTCTGATCGGCATGGGAATGACACCACTCCGTCATCGGCTGAGTGTCTCTGTTCCTGGCCAGGTGGACCCACCCCGACCTCGGCGAATCCTTGCGCGTATCGAAGATCTGGCCTTGCTGCACTACTCAGGGTTGCTCGCCCAGCGTCCGCGCTCGGCGATTGGCCTGGAGGGGCTGCTGCGCGATTACTTCGGCCTGATGGTCAAGGTGCAACAGTTCGCCGGACAGTGGTTGCGCCTGGACCCCTCCAATCAGTCGCGGCTCGGGGCAGAGGGGGGGAATAACGATCTGGGGATGAATGTGGTGGCAGGGGATCGGGTCTGGGAAGTCCAGAGCAAGATTCGCCTGCGCGTGGGGCCCTTGACCTGGCAGCAATTCACTGAACTTCTGCCGGATCAGGCGACGGTCCCGCAACGCAAAACCTTCTTTCTCCTTGTGCAGTTGATGCGACTCTACGTTGGACCGGAACTCGATTTCGACATCCAGTTAGTGCTCCGGGCTCGCGAAATCCCCGCATGCGTACTGAACCAGAATTATGTCCCCGGGGTTCGCCTGGGCTGGAACAGCTGGATCCTGAGTCGGCGTGCCTCGCGCGATGCCGAGGATGCCGTGTTTCAAGGTGTGGAAGTCTACACGATCAACCCGTGACCCCCAGCAATGCCGGATCGTCCCCTCATGCGCCCGGGCGCTGAACCGCGATCCGCCAAGGGAGAGCTGCCGTGGCTTACGTTAATCCCCGCCCGCTGCTGAGCAAGCTGAACCCGTTTTGCGAGCGCGCCTTCAAGGGCGCCATTGAGCTGTGTGTGAGCCGCACCAATCGCGAGGTCGAGATTGAACACTGGCTTTTTCGGCTCATCGAGGAGGCCAGTAGCGATCTGACACGGATCTTTCGCCAGTACGACATCGACAAGGCTCGTGTCCTTGCCGAACTGACCAGCGCGCTCGATCAGCTTCCCCGGGGAAGTACCCGCACCGATGCCAAGTTCACCCCCGAACTCTTCGACCTGATTCGCGAAGCCTGGGTGCTGGGCTCGCTGGAGTATCAGGCGCCGCGCGTTCGCTCCAGTTTTCTGCTGGCGATCCTGCTCACCGACCGAACGTTTCAGCGTGTCCAGTTAAGCTCGACCGAGCTGGCACGTATCCAGGGCGAACGGCTGTTGAAGGAACTGAAAGCGATCGTGGCCGGCTCTCCCGAGGAGGAGGCTCCCGCGGCCCCCGGGCAGGCGCCCCCGGGACACGGGCAGGTCGGCACCAAGGCGCTCGATCAGTACACCACCAATCTGACCGAACGTGCCGCCAAGGGCGAGATCGATCCCGTGATCGGGCGGGATGGAGAGATCCGCCAGGTGATCGATATTCTGCAGCGTCGGCGTCAGAACAATCCCATCCTCACCGGCGAGGCAGGTGTGGGGAAAACTGCTGTTGTCGAGGGATTCGCGCTGCGCGTGACCCAGGGCGATGTGCCTCCCTCGCTCAAGGGGGTACAGGTGCGGACCCTGGATCTGGGGTTGTTGCAGGCTGGTGCCGGGGTGAAGGGCGAGTTCGAGAATCGCCTTAAATCCGTCATTCAGGAAGTGAAGGCTTCTCTTCAACCGATCATTCTCTTCATCGACGAGGCCCACACGATGATCGGCGCCGGGGGGCAGGCCGGACAGTCGGATGCCGCCAATCTGCTCAAACCAGCGCTGGCACGCGGCGAACTGCGCACCATCGCGGCCACGACCTGGGATGAGTACAAGAAGTACTTTGAAACCGATGCCGCTCTGCAGCGTCGCTTTCAGGTGATCAAGGTCGAGGAACCTGACGACGCCAAGGCGATGCGCATGTTGCGCGGCCTGAGCAAGAGGATGGAAGGACATCACAAGGTTCGACTGCTGGAGGAGGCGATCGAGGATGCGGTCAAACTCTCGGTGCGTTATGTGACCGAACGCCAGCTTCCCGACAAGGCGGTCAGCCTGCTCGACACCGCCTGTGCCCGCGTGGCGCTCAGCCAGTCCGCCACCCCTGCCAACCTCGAAGATTGCCGTCGCGAGATCGAATTGCTCGCGCTGGAGAGCGAGATACTCCAGCGCGAAAGCAAGACCGGCATCGATCATTCGGTTCGCCTCGCTGAACTGTCCGAGGAGAAAAAGGCCGCCGAGGAGCGCAAAACTCAGCTGGAAGCGCAATGGGAAAAAGAGACCAAACTGGTCGAGCAACTCGTCAAGCATCTGGCGGTCCTGGAGAACGAAAAGTCGCCGGAGGCAGACAAGAACCGCGCGATGGCGGAGTGGAATCGGTTGCGCCTGGAACTGACCGAGGTCCAGGGACGTACCCCGCTGGTCTATCCCGTCGTGGATCGACAGGCGGTCGCCGAGGTGGTTAGCGGCTGGACCGGGATTCCCGTGGGGAAAATGGTTCTGGATGAAATTCGCACCGTTCTCGATCTGAAAAGTCGCATGGAGGAGCGCATCATTGGTCAGCCTCAGGCGCTGGAGGTGATTGCGCGCCGCATTCAGACCGCCCGTGCCAACCTGGTCGATCCGCGTCGGCCCATTGGGGTGTTTCTGCTGGTCGGTCCGAGCGGGGTCGGCAAGACCGAGACGGCGCTGGCGCTGGCGGACATCCTCTATGGAGGGGATCGCAACGTGGTGGTCATCAACATGTCCGAATACAAGGACAAGATGAACGTTCCGCGTCTGACCGGCTCGGCGCCCGGGTTGGTCGGCTATGGCGAGGGCGGGGTGTTGACCGAATCGGTTCGGCGCCGCCCCTACAGCATCGTTCTGCTTGATGAGATTGAAAAGGCCGATCGCGCGGTTCACGATATCTTCTACCAGGTTTTCGACAAGGGGATGCTGCAGGACGATCGTCAGAATGAGATCAACTTCAAGAACACGATCATTTTGCTCACCTCCAATGTGGGCACGGAAAAGATCATGAAACTCTGCGCCGATCCGGACACCTGTCCGCCGGCGGACAAGCTCGCCGAACAGTTGCGCGAGGATCTCCTCCAGGTTTTCAAGCCGGCTCTCCTTGGGCGTCTGAACGTGGTGCCCTATTTTCCGCTCGGCGATGAGGTGATTCGCAAGATCGTGCAGTTGCAGTTGCGTCGCATTGGCGATCGCTTGCAAGCCAACCAACGCGTGCGTTTCGAGTACGATTCGGCGGTGGTGGAGACGGTCGCCAAACGCTGTACCGAAGTGGAGAGCGGGGCGCGCAACGTGGATCATATCCTGACGGGGACGCTCCTTCCCGAGATTTCCAAACGGGTGTTGCTCGCGATGGCAGACGGCAAGACGTTAACGCAGGTGCAGGTGGGAGTTACCCCGGAAGGCGAGTTCACCTATCTCGTGGAGTGACCTCGGACTGTCAGAGAAGCACGCGTTCACCCCAACGCTTGCGGCCCCGAGTGCGCCCGTCCTCGCCCAGGGGGTTGAAGCGCAGGTCAAGGTGCTCCAGTGCCTCCAGATGAGGCGAATGGGCGAGCGCTTCCACCCCCGGTTCGCTCACGGCGTTATCGCTCAGCACCAGAGCGCGCAGGGAGCGCAGGGTCGAGGCATGCGCCACCAGGATCGCTCCCCCGTTGCCCAGATAGTTCCCCACAGCGAATGATTCTCCGCCTCGATTCTCGACATGCGAACCGCCCAGATCGAGTTCGCGTAACCGGGTCAGGTCGTCGTGGGCAAGAATTGCAGCGAGCAACTCGCGGTTCAGATGATCGATCTCCAGCTTGCCCTTGGTTTCCCAGGGCATGAGCGAGGGCATGAGCATCCCTACCGGATGCAGGCGAACGGTGTGCACCGGCGCGAGCAGAAACAACTCGGGGAGATGCCTGACGAACTCTTCTGCGCCTTTTTCGCCCCAGAGAGTGACCTCGGCGATGAGCCCGCGTTCGGGGAGAAAGGTGCACGCCTCTGGATCGAAATAGTCCCAGAGTGGTTGCAAGAGGACCTCTTCACAGCTCTGAAAGAGATCTGCCTCGCGCTCCTCCAACACAAGGCGCTTCGCGTCGGCGAGAGGTGTGGCAAGCTGAAGTTGCACGCGAATGAATTCAGCGAGATCTTGGTGTCCCTGTTCTTCCAGCCAGTCGGCATAGACGAGGCGCGGCGCATCCTCCCCGGGGTTATTCAGGATGGTTCGCAGCAAGCGCTCCCCCTGGCTCATCAGGCGCGTCCTCCGCGCACGCGCAGGTAGTCGTGCAAAACCTGGGTGTGCAACGGAAAGGCCAGCGATTGTGCTTCACGGATAATCACGGCCTCGGAAGTCTCGTTCGTCGGCGTGAAGGAATGAACAATGTCCGCGGGGCGTTCCTTGATCAACCCGAAGAGCACGAGCAGATCCGGCCCGGTGAAAGAGCTGTGCACGGCAAAGAGACTTGTTTCCTCGGGTGTGGCGTGGATACCGGTTTCCTCGCGCAATTCGCGCACCACCGCCTCTTGCCAGCTCTCCCCAGGATCCATGAAGCCGCCCGGCATGGCGAGTTCGCCAATCGCTGGTGGGATGGTGCGTCGAATGCAGAGCAACCCGCCATCAACGGGGACAAGACAAACTGCCACGGGGAGGGGATTGAGATAGGAGATTTCCCCGCATCCGCCACAGGTACGCGGCCAGGGTTGGCCTTCGACATAGCGATGCCCACAGTAGGAACAGTGCGCGTGTTTCTTCATGGGTTGCGAACGGAATGGACAACGAGCCCGCGACGATCCAGGTCGCGGGCTCGCAGAAAATCAGAACCGCACAGATTGCATTCAGGCAGCCACGACTGGAGCGTTCGAGCGGGCCACGTAACGCGCGGCGGCATGCACCGCCAGGCTCAGATTGATCAGCCCGAAGAAGTAGATCCAGGAATTGTTCCCGGAGCCAAAGCCGTACGCGTGCAACCCGGCGCCCAGGATGAAGTTCACCCCATACCAGGCCATCACCACAAAGGCGAAGCAGACGACCGAGCAGAAGGCGAGGCCAAAGTCCTTGACCCAGCCGACATAGCGAGCATGCAGCGGGATCATGTAGAAGATAAAGGCGATCAGCGCCCACACCTCCTTGGGATCCCACCCCCAGAAACGGCCCCACGACTCGGCGGCCCAGAATCCGCCCAGCATCGTTCCCGCGAAGAGGAGAATCACCCCCACCTGAATGGCGCGGTAGGAGAACATCGACAGCGTCTTGATCAGATCGCGCCGCTCGGGGCGGAGCAAGATGAGCCCCATGTTGAAGTTCCCCAGCCCCCAGGCCAGAGCGAGGGCGGCGTAGCTGGAGACGATGGTAAGCACGTGGATGATCAGCCAGTAGTTACTGCGCAACACCGGCGTGAGGGGATCAATGCTCGGGGAGAAGGTGGTGGGCATCTGGTCCGCCAGAACGAAGGCGATGGTCGACACCAATCCGCCCGCCAGAGCGATCAGCCCGCGCCGATAGACTAACTCCAGACCCAGGCCAAAGATGGCGGTCATGAAGGCCACCCAGATGATCGACTCATACATGTTGCTGACCGGGGGACGCCCCGAGATGCTGATACGGCAGTAGAAACCGACCACGGCAGCCGCGATCGATCCCAGGTAGAGCACCATGCCGACAACGTACAGAACCTTCCCGGCAGTGTTCCACTGAGAGCTGAACAGCACCGACAGGGCGAGTACCAGCGTGGCGGCCAGGCCGAAGATCCACGCCTTCTGGAAGGGATTGGTCGCGTTAAACCACTGCTCCAGAGGGACCGTGGCGGTGTTTGGATAGCTGTTGTGCTGGTTGGACATTTCGTCGATCGTCTTCAGGAAGGACGCCGTGGCGGTGGCGAACTGTTCGCTGTTGCCGCTCCGATACGCCTGCTGGGTGGCGAGGAAGGCATCCACGACTTTCTGCACGTCAGCAGCCGGGAACGGCTGCGGGCCAGTCCCCTCGTAGAGGTCGTAGTTGCTCGTCTTGCGCGACTTCATCACCGCGGCCCAGACCATCCCCTGAGTGAGGGCGTTCTCATCCGTCGACTGGGTTGGCAAACTGGCGTAGTAGCGCAGACTCTTTAGCGAGAACCAGCTCGGGCTGACGCGATCCAGGGCCATGATCTGAAATTCCCCTGCCATGATATCGCGACCCTGGCCTTGCTCGATTTCCCCGCCAGACCGAATCCGCTCATACATGTCCAGGCGTCGGGCCACCTCGGCCGCCTTACTTTCCAGGAGAGGAATCTCGGCCTTGGCATCCTGGCTCTTCTTCATGCGGAACTCGTTCCAGAGATCCTTGAGCACGTTGGAATGGCGGAGCACCTCCGGTTGAATGTGCTTCCCATGGAGTTCGATCGGCGTGAGTTGATGGTCTTTGTCCAGCCGCTCCCAGTACTCGCGATAGAGTTTCTCGCGCAACTCCTGGTGATCGCAGAGGATAAAGGGATAACTGTCCCAGTCACAGCCCATCGCCCGGGAGATCTGGTTGATCTTGTTATCGTTGGCCTGGCGCAGGTTCACTTGCCGTGACTTGCCATCGGCTCCTTCCTTCGTCTCCGGTTCGTAGAGCATGAGCCACGAGACAACGATCGCCACCGGATCATTCTCCTCGAATTGCTCGCGTCCGGTGAGGGAGCGCATCGCTTCCTTGGCGAAGGTCTCGAAGGGCTTGTTTCGGCCGTTATCCTGAACGACCCACGAATGCCAGGGGGCCCAGAGAGCCTTGTCCGCCGCATAAGGAACCTTGATCAGATCCTCTTTCTTCTCCACGGTTTTGGTTCCGAAGAGAAGGTGGTATCCCAGAACGAGGATTCCGACATTCAGGAGAGTGCCCAGGAGCAGGAGGCTCCAGAACCAGGGAGTGCGGTTCCCGAAGCCGGTGACCGGGCGGGGCTCGCTGCCAGAAACCGGACCGGTTGCCGGAACGCCGACCAGATCCTGCTTGGCAGGGGCCGTGGCGGTGATGTGTTCACTTACGTGCGGCGCCATGGGAAAAGTCCTCGTGCCAGGAGCCTTCCAGTGATGCGATCGAGCCCAGGGAGGGTCTGTGCAACCGCTCGCCAGGGCTCCCCGGTGGCGAACAGCGGTGTGGTGCTCGTTGACGTCTCAGGTTTGGACGGCCGCTTCTTCTGCTCCCCGAGTGCCCAGGGATTTAAAGAAGTAGGCCTTCATCCAGAACATGATAAAGATGCCCAGAACCACGACCGTCGAGCCGAGGTATTTCATCTCCAGGCCAGGATCGCGCGCCAGGGTTAACCCGGATTGTGCCACCGGACGTTCCCCATCGAGCAAGGGCATGCCACTCTCCGGGTCGGTCAATTCCTGGTAGTTGGCCTGGAAGAAGCGATAGCCGCCGTGGTCGAGGGTGTGGTTCATGTAAATCTGGTGCTTGGTGGGCGCCGAGCCATCCTTCAGATCGAGCAGGATGTCACTTTGATAGGAAGCCGCCCGCGTCGTTCCCGGATCCTTGTCGGCCCGGGCGCGTTCCAGGGTGACTGCGAACGGAGTGTGAATACGGGCCTGGCGGAAGCGAATCAGGTACATGTCGTCGCCAGCCTGCACTCGTGCCGGCGACATGCCCATTCGGGCCCAGAACTCATGGGGTTGGCCCTTGATGGTCAAGGTGGCACGGATGGCGGGCTGCAAGCGCTCGGTGGGCTCGGCCCCTGGGCGCACGTTGCGCGGCATGAAGTCGCCGCGTTCGACCGCATTGGGCAGATAACCCATCACCCGGAACTCAAAGGGCTTGCCCATGGGCCGCCAGGGAAGTTCGTGGGGACTGGTACTCGTTACGTCGAGCGGTTGACCTTTCTCCTTCAGCCCGTCCTTGCCATAGACGCGATAATAGACTTTCCCCTCTGGCCCCTGCAAGAAATGCATCGCGCCCATCACACGGTTGTTCTTCTTCCCCCACTGGTAATCGGGGTAGTGATAGCACGCGGAGAATTCAGCCTGTTTCTCCCCGCTCTTGAACTGAAGGGTCTTCAGTTGCGGCAACCGCGCACAGAGGAGCATTTCCACCGGCTGATCCTCTTCGGTCACGGAGAATCGCACCATCGGAAAGCCGGCCTGCGTGGGATCGTGCGGGGCGCCCCCGCGCATGCGGCCGATGTAACTCACCAGGTCATCGATTTCCAGCAAGGTGACCTTGCGACGGGTTCCTGGGACGGCAATCGCCTGGTTCAGCTTGGTGCGATCGACGGGGAGGCGGAAGGGTTCATGCGGCTTCTCGGGGAAGACCAGAACCAGTTGCCCCTCGCGGCCCATGGTCGCGCTCGGTTCCTTGGCATCGCTCGGCAGCGGGTCCGGCGGATTGGAGAACTCGCCAACCAGAGCGGGGTCGTTGGTGGTGAACATCTGGAAGAAGACGAGCGCGCTATCGGGAGAAGGAATCGGTTCTCCCGTGACCCACTTTTCGAGTCCTTCTGTGGAGCCGGGCGGGGTAATCTTCACCTTGAGCGCCGGGAAGGATTGCTCAAGCTTGTCGCTCTCGGCCGGGGAATAGGGCCAGAACTCCGTGTGGGGATAGTAGTTGTTCACCTTCACTTCCACCCCAGGTGCCAGCGTGGCGGCAAAGCCTGGGAAGGGGTTGGCGATTGCATTCAGGATCTTCAAACCTCGCGGAAGTTCGACGGTGAACTTCTTGGCCGGGTCATCGTACCAGGCGAAGGAGCCGGGGGTCATCGTGGTTCGCCAGGTCCCCTTCACCAGAGAGCGCAGGTTTTCCGGCACTTCCTCGCCGCGACTGATGGCACGAATCACCTCGGTGAATTGGCGCTCCGCGGCCTCGTCCTGCCCTCCGCCCAAGGGATTGCGGCGCCGACCGTGCGAGGAGGGGACCGCAACCTGAAACACCTCGATCTGATCCTCATTGCCCAGATGGATGGTGCTGGTGGTATTGGATAACCCCGCCTTGTCTTGCAACTCGGGATTCTTGGTATCCACCATGACCATCTGGCCTTCGACCCCGCCAAAAGCGGTCAGCAACCCACTACTGACGAGGATAACCAGCCCCACGTGCGTGACCAGAAACCCCGTTTGATGGCGTTTCCACGGCCAGCGAAACTGCCGCAAAGCGGCCAGATCCATCTTTTTGAGGGCGGCACAGATGATGTTGATCAGCAACAAGGTGAGCAGCAACGCAAACCACCAGGTGTGGTAGACGGTATCGCCCACCACCTTGGTGCTATACCACGATTCAATGTACGTGGCCGCGATCAGGGTGATGCCAAAGCAGGTCAGCAGGACGATGGCCAGTTGCAGCGAGGCAAAGGCCTTGAACAACCCCTTGAGCCCCTTGCCGAGCGGAGTCTGAAAGAACGGTTCGGAGGGTTTATTCGGTTGCTCGGTGGGGAGCGTCACTGTCCCGAGGTCGGAGGACGTGACGGGCTCAGTCGTGATGGCGCCCTCAGGGGTCGGGAGAGCGAGAGTTGGGCGGTTCTTTTTTCGTGCCATGGATTTACTCGGATCAAGTCAGATCATCTCGAACCGACGAAGAGAACGCCCTGTGGAGGGTATCCCCCAGCATCATGGTTACGGTGGACCTACGGTGAGTCAAGGGCGTGTTCACGATCGGCAAAGCCGAAGCCACACGGGAAGGCAGGGGGGCAGAAGTCGAAGGACAGCCGCAACTGTGGCCATCTTCACTCCCTTCAGTCTCTCAAAAGGGAAACCCCCATGCAAGGGAAAACACTCACTCAGCGGGAGGAATACTCGACCTCACTGCTGACCAGGGGTAACGACAGGGGCGCATTCGCCTGCTGCGTCAATAACCCCGGCGCGGCGGTCTGCCGATGATCGTGCCCGCGATAAACGCCAAAATCGTTGAACCAGTAGCGCTTGGCGAGGCGATACAGCCAGTTTTTCTCCGGGATTTCGTTCCCCGGATTATATTGTGAAGTACGCACTTGCATCGCCTTCAGTTCGTTGAGGGCTGTCTGTCGGGCTGTGGCATCGCGCGCCCCGTGCGTCTCTACCAGTGCTTTCAGCAGCTCGGGGCGCTCCAGCACAATACAGCCCCGAGTCGTGGTCTGCGCCAGCGAACGGAAGTCACGCAGGAAGGTGGATTGCAGGAACTTGTCGCGCAGGGAGCGAGTGTCTGCCTCACTGCTGTGGATCGATTCGCGGGTGAACTGCACAATGGGGCACGGTTCGATATCGCCCCAGGGGTTGATGTGGTGGCTGATCCCGGTTGCTGCCGGGCAGAGCGCCTGTCCCTCGCCATCATAGTAGGCATCGACGATGATGATCGGCTTTTTCGCCCGCATCTCCACCACAAAGCGACGTGCCGCCAACTGCTGCTCGGGGGTCAGACAGAGCTGAGGGTTCGCTTCGGGTCCCATCGGCCGATAGATGTGGAACCAGGTGTACATCACCCCCATCTCGATCAGCCGATCCACCCATTTTTCCGTGAGCAGATCCTGGAAGTTCGTTTGGCAGAGACTGGTGCACACCCCGGTGAAGATGCGCTTTTTGAGGGCATTTTCTACCCCCTGCATCGTCTTGCTCAGAACACCGGGGCGTCCCCGGCGTTCGTCGCTCACGATCTCAGTTCCTTCCACGCTGATGAGCGGGGTAACATTGCCAAGTTGCCGCATCCGCTCGGCACGTTCCTCGGTGATAAACTGGCCGTTGGTGAAGATCTGAAAGTAGCAGTCGGGGTGTTCCGCCAGCATGTCGAGCAGGTGGGGATGCATGAAGGGCTCCCCGCCGACAATGCCAAAGAAGACATTGCCCATCTGACGCGCTTCACGCACCAGTTTGTGAAACGCGGGCGGATCGATCGTCTGCTGCTTGGCCGCCACATCCACCCAGCAACCCTGGCAGCGCAGGTTGCAACTGTTGATGATCGACACGTAGAGGAAGGGCGGAAACACCTCCCCTCGGCGGAGACGTCGTTTGTGTTTCTCGACAGACAGCATCCCCTTCCAGCCCATGTTCCAGGCGAGCTTCCACAGACAGCGCTTGTCGGTCTCGACGAGAAAGCGGCGGGCCATCTTGAACAGCATGACACTCTCACAGGGGGAGGCGGGAATGGAAACCAGGGGACCCTCACCATTACTGTACGCAAGAATGTGCTCGAAAGCGACGACAAACCCTGAGCGAGAATCGGTTCACGTCTTGTCGTTGAACCGGGAACGTCGGGGAGGGGATCGGCGAGGAGGGAAGGGCACATCAAGGAAGGTGAAGCCACCGCCGCATGAGCACTGGCTCGGCGGAGCTTCACCCTCTCCAGTTCCCGGCGAATTAGCGTTTTTCGGTTTCGTCCTGGACAGCAACGCTGGTTCCCTCGGCATTGGCCTGCTCACTGGCGCGGGTTCTTGCCAGCGAAGTAATCCGAGCGACCGTTTGCACATCGGGTTCCATCGTCCTGAGGATCGGCTGCGGATAGAAGCCGATCAGCACACAGACCAGCGCCAGCGGAGCGACAGCCGCCCATTCGCGCGGGAGCATGTCGGGGATGGCGTGTCCATGGTGCTCTGGTTCCTTGACCGGACCAAAGAGGACGCCACGCAGCATGGTGAACAGATACCACGCTCCGAGGATCAACCCGGTACAGGCGGCCACCGCCAGGATTGGAAAGCGGCCGGCGATGGACCATTCATGGCGAGCGATCCCGAAGATGCACATCACCTCGCCCACAAAGCCGTTCAGTCCTGGCAATCCCACGCTTGACAGACAGGTGAAGACCAGGCAGCAGGCGTAGAGAGGCATCCGGGTTGCCATTCCGCCAAAATCGCTGATCTTCCGAGTGTGGTAGCGCTCGTAGAGCATTCCAACCAGGAGGAACAACAGACCCGTCGAGAGTCCGTGATTGATCATTTGCATCAGGCTGCCAGAGAGGCCGACGGCGGTCAAACTGAACATCCCGAGCATGCACAGACCCAGGTGGCTCACGGAGCTGTACGCGACCAGGCGTTTGATGTCATCCTGGGCAAATGCGGTGAAGGCGCCGTAGATTACTCCGGCCGCCGCCAGCCCTGTGAGCAAGGGCAACCCCAGCGAGAGCGAAACATCGGGCGCCAGCGGAATGCACAGCCGCAAAAAACCATAGGCTCCAACCTTCAGCAACACCCCGGCCAGGGCCACGCTGCCTGCCGTCGGGGCCTCCACGTGCGCCAGCGGCAACCAGGTGTGGAAGGGCATCAACGGGACCTTGATGGCGAAGCCGGCGGTCAGGAGCAGGAAGACTCCCAGTTGCACCGTGCTCCAGAAGGGGCGCGTCGTGGGATCAGCCAGTTGACTTTGAACCAGTTGCACCAGTTGCGGAATGGAGAAGGTGAGGACCTTGGTCTGTTGATGGCAGGCCAGAACCACCCAGAGCATCCCCAGCAGCGTCAACATGCTCCCTGTCAGGGTGTAGACAAAGAACTTGCGTGCGGCGTATTGCCGTTCCGGTCCACCCCAGATGCCGATCATGAAGAAGAGCGGCACCAGCGAAACTTCAAAAAACACATAGAAGAGCAGGATGTCGAACGAGAGAAACACCCCGATCATGCAGACCTGAAGAATCATCAGCCAGGCGTAGAACTCGTTGACTCGTTCGGTGACGTGTGTCCACGAGACCAGCACACAGGGCAGGAGCAACAGGGCAGTCAGAACGATCAACCAGATGCTCAACCCGTCCACACCCAAATAAAAGTGGATCGATCCCGGCCCCAGCGAGAGAATGGTCCAGTTGGTGGAGTGGGGGCTCGCCACGGTGGATCCGGGCACAAACTCCGGGGCAAAGGTCCCGGGGAGTACAGAGGTGCTCCCGGTGTCGTGCAGGCCAGCTCGTTCCAGATTGGCGAAGCGAACTGCCAGGAGCAACGCCATCGCCAACGAGAGCAGCGAGACGCCCACGCTGATGCGGCGAATCAGAATCCCGCGCTGGGGTCCCAGTGAGGCGATGACCACCGCGGCGAGGAGAGGTAAGCCGAGCAACCACAACACCAGATGTTGATCGAACGTCACGCCTGTCACTCCCTGCAACGAGCCGTTTTTCCCATGCTGACGCTCCGGCCAGCGGGAAGAGAACGACGTTGATATACAAGGTGAAGGCCCGAGCTTCCACTTTTGTCCGTGCGCGGCGAACGAGGGACCTGGCGCAGAGAGGGGGAGCGCGAGAGGGGTGCTCTCGCGCTCGCAGCATGGCTGGCTTAGTTTTGTGCGAGATCGGCGGGTTTCACACCCTTCTTGTATCCGCCAAACTTGAACGGCAAGGGGTGATACTCGCCGACGAGATCGACCGTGCTTTTCGCGGAGATCTTGCCCTCCATCCCCATCGCCCAGTAGCAAGCGTTGACCAGCATCCGTCGCGTCCCTTCACTGAGGAGATCCTGCGAGGCTCCCATCGTGGTGGTAAAGACCCGACCGGTGTGGCCCTTCTCCCCCTTGTAAGTCTTCACCCAGGCTACCGGCATCATGGGATCGTTGACCTTCCCCATGACGGGCTTATCCGTTGGTTTCATCCCTTCCAGCACCTGACCCAGGACAAGGGGTTGCGAATCGCCAGGCAACGGCAGATGAACGGCGTAGACATCGGTCGGCCCCCAGATCTCGCCATCCTTGATTCCCTTCAGAATCGGATGCGCTGCCTGCTCCTTGACCAGCAAGCCGCGCGTGCTCTGAGAACCGTGTCGACCGTGGTGGGCGACCCAGGTTTCGCCCAGGATCTGCCGGCCAAAGCCTCCCTCCCAGTCCTTGCCGTTCCAGGTGTACTTGGAGTACGCCTTTTTTCCCTTGATGTTAAAGGAGTGGGTGGCGGTCCGCATGCCAAGGATCGGCTTCCCCGCCGCCACATAGTCGGCGATATGCTTCATCTGTTCATCGGGAAGATCGCGAAAACGGAGAAACACGATCATCAGATCAGCGGTTTTCAGCGCTTCCAGACCAGGGATATTGTCATTCTGGTTGGGATTGATCGTCCCGTCGTTCTTGTCGATGGCAAAGAGAACGGTGCACTTGAAACCGTGATGCTTGGAGAGAATCTTCGCCAGTTGCGGCAGGGCTTCCTCGGAACGATACTCCTCATCGCCGCTGACCAGCACAATGTGTTTGCCCTTGCCCGGCCCCTCGCCGCCCGGGAACACCAGCCCGGCGTCGGCGGCCTGTCCACAGGTTCCCGCCATCCCCAGCAGCGCCACTGCCATGATGCCCAACGTCCGCATGATGCACCTTTCAAGGGAGAGGAAGAGATTCGCTTGACCGCAACCACGTCGCTCGCATCACTCTTCACCGATGCGAGCAAATCAACCGGGGAACATTAACCAATCAGCTTCTTGATGGGCTCCGCGCCTTCGACACCCACCAGCTTCTGATCCAGCCCCCCGTAGAAATAAGCTAACTTGTTCGGTTCGAGGCCGAGTTGGTGGAGAATGGTGGCGTGCAGATGCTTGACGTGGAAGCGATCGACCACAGCAGCACTGCCGAGTTCATCGGTTTCGCCCACGCTCACCCCACCCTTGAGCCCGCCTCCGGCCAGCCACATGGTAAAGCCGTAAGCGTTGTGGTCGCGGCCTGTACCCTGAGCATACTCGGCGGTCGGCTGCCGGCCAAATTCGCCCCCCCAGACCACCAGCGTCGAATCCAGCAGTCCGCGTTGCTTCAGATCCTTGAGCAAGCCCGCGATTGGTTGATCGGTGTTGCCGGCGTGTTTGCTGTGATTCTTGACCATGTCGGAGTGGGCGTCCCAGTTGTCATCGTTGTGCGCTCCGCCCGAGTAGATCTGGATAAAGCGGACTCCCCGCTCGACCAGGCGCCGCGCCAGCAGACATTTTTGCCCAAAATCGCGCGTGCGCGGCTGATCGATCCCGTAGAGTTCCAGAGTCTTGGCGCTCTCTTGCGCGAAATCGACTGCCTCCGGAGCATGTTGCTGCATCTTGAACGCCAGTTCATAGCTGGCTATGCGGGCAGAAAGCTCGCTATTATCGCTCCGGCGGGCCAGATGTTCCTCGTTCTTCTGGCGCAACCGATCCAGGAGATCGCGCTGCGCTTCGCGGGTGGTTCCGGGGGGGAGTTCCAGGTTGTGGATGGGCGTACCACTGGCGCGAATGACCACTCCCTGATAGGCTGCGGGCATGTATCCGCTCGACCAGTTCTTGGGTCCGCTGATCGGGCCACCCGTCTTGTCGAGCATCACCACAAATCCCGGCAGATCCTCGTTGACGCTTCCCAGCCCATAGTTCACCCATGAACCCAGACAGGGATGCCCGCTCAGGATGCGTCCCGAGTTCATCATCAGCATGGCCGAGCCATGAATGGGCGACTCGGCGTACATCGAGTGAATGAACGCCATGTCGTCCACACAGGTGGCCAGGTGGGGAAAGAGATCAGAAACCCACTTGCCACACTGGCCGTACTGCTTGAACTTCCACTTCGGCCCCACCACGCGCCCCTGGTTGCGATGTCCGCCTCGGCCAAAGGTCTTCACCTGGATCGTCTTGCCATCGAGCGGATAGAGTTTCGGCTTGTAATCGAAGGTATCCACATGACTCGGTCCACCATACATGAAGAGGAAGATAACGCTCTTCGCCTTCGCCTCGAAGTGGGGTTTCTTGGGCGCCAGGGGATTCACAAAGCGGGTCACCCCATCGGCTGCCACGGTTTGCTGCGCAAAGAAGGTGTCGCCCAGCAACCCAGTCAGTGCCAGGCCGGTGAATCCGCCTCCGGTTTGCCACAGGAACTCGCGGCGCGTTCGTCCGCAGAACTGTCGTGTCGCTCGGGTCTCACTCATCGCTCGTCCCCGTGGGAGGTCAATCGAGATAGATCAGTTCGTTCAGATTCAGGACTAGCAGACAGTACTTCTTCAGCGCTTCTTGCTCGGTGAGCTTGTGCTTGCTCTCCATTTGCTTCATAAAGGCGAGATCCTTCTTGACCTCCTCCTGGGTCGGCACACGCCCGGTGGCAAGGCGAAGGGCACGTTGGACCTGAGCCGCCAGATCCTTCGGGGCTTCCTTCTGCAGCCGCGCCGCCAGGAACCCGGCCTGTTGATTGGTGAACTCGCCGTTGATCATCCCCAGCGCCTGGGTTGGCACGGTGGTGGTGTAACGCACCGGGCAACTGGAGTCGGTATCTGCCTGGTCGTGATGCTCCAGAATCGGCACCAGGAGCGAGCGCTTGACGTGAACATAAACGCTCCGTCGAGCTGCCTCGTCGGGGGGGGAGGTGTGCCAGCCCTTGCCCGGCACCGACTGTCCTGCCAGAACCTCCCTGGGGATCGGCGGATAAATGCTCGGTCCGCCGGCCTTGAGATTTAACGTTCCACTCAGCTGGAGGATGGTATCACGCACTTCCTCGGCAGTCAGGCGACGCATGTTAAAGCGCCAGAACAGATTGTTGGACGGATCGGCTTTCAGCCCGGCCTCGTTCCCCTGCGCCGACATCTGGTAGGCGTTGGAGAGCATGAGCAGTTTGTGCATCCGCTTGATGCGCCAGCCGCCTTTCATGAACTCGGCCGCCATCCAATCGAGCAACTCCGGATGGGTGGGTGCCTCGCCGAGTTTCCCAAAGTCGTTGGAACTCGGGACGATGCCGCGCCCAAAGTGATACTGCCACAGGCGATTGACCATCACACGCGCGGTCAGCGGATTGCTTTCACTGGTGATCCATGCGGCGAGAGCGCGGCGCTTGCCTGAAGACCCGGGTAGCTTGCGCTCGGGGATCTTCGCGGGCTCGCCGGTGCCAAGCACCTCCGGGAAACCCGGGGCGACGCGCTCTCCAGGAGAACCTGGATTGCCACGAATCAGCACATGGGTCGGCGCCTGTCCGCGCTCCTCGACACACATGACTTCCAGACCTGCCTCCGGTGGTTTTACCTTCCGTATCTCTTCCAGTTGCCCGGTGAGTTCGTGATAGCGAGTGACCGCCTCCTTCCCCAGGATCTCCGGACCGTGCAGCCGCATCAGGCTGGCGAGGTCCACCCTGGGGGTGTCCTCGACCAGTCCCACATCGATGTACTGGCCTCCGCCCGTTTGTTTGCAGTGCACGGCAAGAACATTGTCGCCCTTGCGCAGTGCCTTGCAGGCCTCGGCACCCAGCGAAACACGGGCATACTGGACCGCAAACCGGCTTACCCGATGCACGAGCGTCCCGTTCAGATAAATCTCGGCATCCTCGTCGTGGTGCAGATCGAGCGCCACCGCGCTGGGGAGTCGGTCCAGACGGAAGGATTGTCGCAGCCAGATATCAGACGTTCGCCAGGTTGTGCGCACCACCGAGCCGGGAGTTCCGCGCGTGCCAAAGCCCCCGGGGCCTTGCTTCCAATCGCTGCTCTTGAATTCCGGCTGCATCCAGTTCTCTGCCGGCTGCTTGAAGGTGTACTGCCACAGGCGGCCTTCCTGTCGAGAATCGGGCAGGAGCACGCGGTCGCCCAGGCCCCTTTCGCTACTGAGGGCACGCCGGGCCATTCCCGGTCCAGACCATTCCACCTGCAGCGCGGGTTTGCGATCGGTGTTGAAATACTCCAGCCGAAGGGGGAGCAATCCAGCGGCAAGCGCGACGCGCGCCTCTCCCGTTTGCCGCCCCTTTGCCGGTCGCTCAAAGACCTTCTTGCCCGCCACCAGAAGCCGCACGCCCTCGGTGCTATCGAGCGCGAAGGTGTACTCTCCCGCCTGGGGCACCTTCAGTTTGCCCTCGAACACCAGGCCGATTGCCTGTTCGCGCGAGGCGGGGGCGAGCGAAAGCAGCCCGCTGGCGATCACTCCTTCGCTCTCGGGCTTGAGGTTGTCGAACTCGGGGAGTTGTTCCCAGGTGTCGCGATAGAAGCGATAAGTAAGATCTGTAATATCGGAAGTGGGCAGCACCCGTGCCTTTCCACTCTTCTGTAATCCCAGGGCAAGTTTCTGTTCCAGTTGATAGATCTCCTGGTAGAGTTGCCCTTCGCGTTTTTGCCGCTCGCGCTGTTGCTGGGTGAACGCCGTACGCTCGGCATCGTTGCTGATCTTGCGGGTGTTCTTCACGTTCATCTCGGTGATGTCCTGGAAGAACGCCAGCAACCGATAGTAGTCTCGTTGCGGGACAGGGTCTTTCTTGTGATCGTGGCAGCGGGCGCAGTTCAAGGTCATCCCCAGCATCACCTGGCTGGTGGTGGAGACGATGCCATCGAGAACATCGTACCGGGCCTGCAATCGATCGGCGGGTTCGTCGTCCCAGATGCCGAGGCGATAGTAGCCAGTGGCGATCAGCGTTTCGCTGGTCACCTGATCGAGTTCATCGCCGGCCAGTTGTTCCTGCAGAAAGACGTCGTACGGTTTGTCCTTGTTGAACGAATCGATTACATAGTCCCGAAAGCGCCAGGCGAAGGGCTTGGCCGAATCGCGCTCGTAGCCATGAGTTTCGGCGTAACGCACCAGGTCGAGCCAGTGGCGTCCCCACTTTTCGCCATAGTGAGGCGATGCGAGCAAACGATCGAGCAGCTTTTCGTAGGCGTCCGGCGCGGTGTCCTTGATAAAGGCATCAACCTCCTCGGGCGTGGGGGGCAGGCCAAGGAGGTCGTAATACACGCGGCGAACCAGGGCGATGCGGTCGGCTGGCGGAGCAGGGCTCAGTCCCCTGGCTTCCAGTCGGGCCAGGATGAAAGCATCCACGGGGGTGCGCACCCAGGCTTTATTCTTGACCGGGGGCACTGCGGGACGCTGCAGCGGGCGGTAGGCCCAGTAATTGCGCGACTCGGGGGTGACCTTCCCTGCCTCGGGTTCCTTGCCGATCACCTCGCCTTTCCCCGGAGTCCAGGGCAAACCGTCCCTGACCCAACGAGTCAGCAGTTCGATTTCTCTGACCTCGAGTTTTCCACTCGGCGGCATCTCCAGCCCGTCCTTGTACCGGATGGCCTGGAGCAAGCGGCTGGACTCGGGTTTGTCGAGCGAAACCGCCGGGCCGAGATCGCCTCCCTTGAGGACCGCTTCTCGGCTCGTCAGTCGCAGCCCGCCCCGCGTTTTCTCCTCACCATGACATTTCAGGCAACGGGCCTTGAGCAGAGGGAGCACTTCCTTCTCGTAGAAGGCGATCTGTGCGGGAGAGAAGATTTTCTCGGAGGGCCGAGGCGTGGGCTTCTCGGCGGCCTCGACAGGGACGAGGCAGAGGATCAGCCCCATCAGCGGGAGGGACGCAACAGCGACTTGGCAAGTCCGGGTCAACATCGTGGTGCGACTCGCTGTCATGGGTAAAAAGCAAGAAAACAGTCAGGTGACTGTGCGGTGGACAGGTCCAGCGGCGGGCGAATCGGCATGGACCGGCAGGCAGGAGAGCGACCGACCAGCGGAGCAGGCAGAACCAGGACTCCTGCACCTTCAAGAATGTGATTATAGCCATCCCTGCAGGGCAGAGCACGAACATTTTCCGTTTTCAGGGTGGTGCGTGGCCACACAGGGCAGGCTTTGTAAGGGAATGTCTGCTGCGATCAGAGCAGAGAGACCGAGGAGTCTCACCACCCGGTCAGTGGTTGGAGGCGGAAGAAGGGGACGAGGCCGGGTGAGAGGGCGGTTTGGCATCGCTAAACGGCGCAAGATGCAGATCCTCGGGGAGGATCCGGAGGTCGTCCGGAAGGGCCGCCGGGACCGAGTCCTCGTCGTCGAAGACCGGCACCAGGGGAATCATCGGGACGGCGCCGGGCGGGCGGGTGGCGACGGGGGGAGCGACGGGGACCTTCGCGCCGCCGCTCTCCTTTAACGGGACGGGCTCTTCACACGACTCGAGCAGCTGATCATCGTCGGCGCCGAGCGGAGGCACCACCGGGGAACTGGGCTCACGTGCGCCGCGCATCGAGGCAGGTTCGTCGCTCGCTAACTGATTATTCCAGCTCACCTTGTAGCGTGAATGGCCAATGGTCAACTCATCGTCTGGGAAGAGACGTCCCTCCAGGACGCGCGTGCCATTGATACGGATGCCATTGGTGCTCCCCAGGTCACGGATCACCAGATAATCATTCACCTGGGCAATACAGCAATGACGGCGCGAGATCTTTTTGGAGTCAATCTGAATGTCGCATTCAGGATGCCGCCCAAGGAGAAGAATGGGCTTATCCAGAAGGATATCTGGGCCTTCGGTCAGGGCTAGCAGTTGCGCAGGCATGGAACAGCCCGGTGCTGGATGAACAGGAAAGGGTCACACGGGACCGCCACCGACGATAAGGCCAGAGACCACCAGGAAGTGTGCCAACTCGGATCACACCTTCCTTCTGTCCAGTATATCACGTGGGGCGCAAAAGACACAAGCCACCCGCCAGTTCCGACAGTCCCCTTCCACGGGGTAATCGGAAAAACCCGCGTCGTTGAGCCGTCACGCGTTTCGAGTTCAGATTGTATCTAAGCACAGCGCCGTCTGGATTGCGACCAAAAATCGGGGAATTCTCGCGCGGGCGCCCGCGGGTCAATCCCTTGTCAAAGACCGCTCAGCCACATAAAGCAGTCGCTACCAACCTCCGTGCCCGAACCAGCCGGTCCCCAGGCGAGGAGAGCGTCATGCCCCATCCCACACAACTATCCGCCAGCGATACTGCTCTGCTGGTGATCGATGTACAGGAAAAACTGATTCCCCGCATCCTCGATGCCGACCGGGTGGTGCGCAACATCGCCTTTCTCATCGATGCCTGCCGCCTTTTGGAGATGCCGGTGCTGGCGACCGAACAGTATCCGCGCGGGCTGGGAAGCACGGTTCCCGAACTGCGCGAACGCCTCCCCGAACGCCCCGACAAGGTGGCCTTTAGCTGTGTCGCCATCCCCGCGATTGTCGAGACCCTCCATCGCGAGGCGCGTCCCAAGGTGGTGCTCGCGGGCATTGAAAGCCATGTTTGTGTGTTGCAGACCGCCCTGGATCTCCTGGCGCACAACTTTCGTGTCTATCTTCCGGTCGATGCCATCAGCGCGCGCTACCGAATCGATCACGAGACGGCCCTCCGCAGGCTGGAACTGGCCGGGGCCATCCTCACCACCAGCGAGGGAGTGGTTTTTGAGTGTACGACGACGGCGGCCCATCCTCGCTTCAAACAGGTGAGCCTGCTCGTGCAGCAACGGATGCAGGCGCTGCCATGACCCATCCCCCAGAAGGAGCAAGCCGTGTCCACGATAGGTCAACTGAATCCCTCTCCCCGCCTTCTGCTTGGCCCTGGTCCGAGCGATGCTCACCCGCGCGTGCTGACCGCGATGACCACCCCTCTGCTGGGCCATCTCGATCCGCAGTTTTTGCAGATCATGGACGAAACGCAGGACCTGCTGCGCGCCACCTTCCAGACCAGCAATCGCCTCACCTTCCCCATCAGCGCCACAGGCATGGCAGGGATGGAAACCTGCCTGGTGAATCTGCTCGAACCGGGCGACCGGATTGTCGTCTGTGCCAAGGGATTCTTTGGCCAGCGCATGATCGAGGTAGCGGGCCGTACCGGGGCCGACGTGACGGCGTTGCAACGTCCCTGGGGCGAAGTTTTTGATCTTAATCAGATCCGCGAAGTCCTTGCAACCGTGCGCCCCAAGGTCCTCAGCATCGTTCACGCCGAGACCTCCACGGGTGCCTGGCAACCGCTGGAGGGGCTTGGCGCCCTCTGTCACGAGTTTGGCACCCTCCTGGTCATTGACACCGTGACGTCGCTGGGATGTGTTCCGGTGTGCCTGGATGCCTGGCAGGTCGATGCGGCCTATAGCTGCTCGCAGAAAGGGCTGGGCTGTCCGCCGGGGCTGGCACCGGTGAGTTTTAGCGACCGGGCACTCGAGGCGATGCGCGCTCGCAAAACCAGGGTGCAGAGCTGGTATCTCGATCTCGCGATCCTCGAAAAATACTGGGGGCCGGAGCGGCTCTATCATCACACGGCGCCGATCACCATGATCTATGCCCTGCGTGAGGGGTTACGGATTGTTCAGGAGGAAGGGCTGGACACCCGCTGGGCAAGGCATATGCGCAATCACCTGGCGCTCAAGGCCGGGTTGACCGCGCTGGGGATGCGCTACACCGCCGCCGAGGGGAATCAGTTGCCGCAATTGAACGCCGTCCGCATTCCCGAGGGCGTGGACGACCTGGCCGGACGCAAACTGCTGCTCGATGAATTTGGCATCGAGGTGGGCGGCGGACTCGGCGAATTCAAGGGGAAAGCCTGGCGGATTGGCTTGATGGGTTACAACAGTCGGCCGGGGGTGGTTCTGCACTTCCTGGGCGCCCTGGAGCAGTGTCTGCAGCGTCTGGGGGCGTCGCTCACTCCAGGGGCTGGGGTGGCAGCCGCCAACGCCTTCTATCGCGGCCAGGCATCGTGAGGCAACCATGAGCGATCTCCCTCTGACGACCCGCGGCTTTCCCACCGTCCGTCCCCGTCGCCTGCGTCATCATCCGCTGGTGCGCGAGTTGGTGCGCCAGACCGAGCTTTCTGTCCGCGATCTGATCCTCCCGCTCTTCGTGCGACCCGGGCAGAACATTCGCAACGAAATCGCTTCGATGCCGGGCAATTATCAGTTGAGCCTGGATCGTCTGGTGGACGAGGTGGGGGCGGCGGTTGACCTTGGCGTGTGTGCTTTCATCCTTTTTGGCATTCCAGGATACAAGGATGCGCGCGGTTCGAGCGCACTTGAAGAAGAGGGGATTGTTCAACAGGCGTTGCGGGTGCTGCGCAAAACGTTTGGCGAGCGCATCCTGTTAATCACCGATGAGTGCTTCTGCGAATACACCGATCACGGTCACTGTGGCATCCTGTGCGAGGTGGGCGGACGGACCGAACTGGACAACGACGCAACCTTGCCGCTGCTGGCGGCACAATGTGTCAGCCACGCGCGAGCCGGAGCCGACATGGTGGCGCCGAGCGGGATGCTCGACGGCATGGTGCAGGCCATTCGCCAGGGGCTGGATGCGGCGGGCTATGCGTGGCTTCCGATCCTGAGTTATGCCGCCAAGTATGCGTCGGGGTTCTACGGCCCCTTCCGGGACGCCGCGGAGTCGCCCCCGCAATTTGGCGATCGGAGTAGCTATCAGATGGATCCCGGCAATAGCGACGAGGCTCTTCGGGAGGTGGCGCTCGACCTGGCGGAGGGGGCCGACCTGATCATGGTCAAACCCGCTCTCTCTTATCTGGATATTATCCGCCGTGTCAAGGACCGCTTTCCGGTTCCGGTGGCAGCCTACAACGTGAGTGGGGAATTTGCCATGGTGAAGGCGGCAGCGGCCAACGGCTGGATCGATGAACGGCGAGTAACTCTGGAGATTCTCACCAGTATCAAACGCGCGGGCGCCGATATGATCCTCACCTATCATGCCCTGGACGCGGCACGCTGGCTTCGTTGAGGAGGCCATAGGCGCGCTCGACCCGACAGACGCGTAAGTGAAAGGCCGCATACCACTCGGCACGTCCACGGCGTTGCGCCAAACGATGGTCGAGCTGTGCATGCCAGCGCTGAATGTTCTCCTCGCTATCCCAGTACGAGACTGTGATTCCAAATCCATCAGCGTCGCGCACGCTCTCCACCCCGAGAAAACCGGGTTGAAGGCGCGCCAGCTCCACCATTCGTTCTGCCATCGCCTCGTACCCGACGGGATCGAACGCCGTGCGCTGCGAGGTGAACACGACGGCGTAGTATGGCGGCGCTGGCGTTTGTGCAAACGGTTCCATCCGTCTTCTCACTCCCAAGGGATCTCAAAGACCTTCCTTCAACCAGATGAGTGCGTCGTCTTTCTTGCTGACGTCAAAGTATTTTACTGTGGCCATCGTGAAGGGCTTGCAGACCTTGGCCATCCATTCTTCCCATTTGCGATCCCCAACCATGGCGATTCGTTCGAGATCGAGGCAATGCTTGGTGGCGAACTTGATGTCATCCCACAGCGCATGCAGGTCCCAGCCGTGGAAATCCTCGAACTGTGCGAGCAGCCGAACTTTTCCCTGGGAATTGATGGCGGACTCGACGATGGGGACGAAAACCTTGTAGTCCTCGTCGTGCAGTTTTCCCGACATCTTGAAGCCGAGAACCTTGGGAGAGTCTGTTGTGATCTGTTCAATCATCGTCCCATCCTCCTGAAAAAGCCCAGATTACTCTCACCTCCGCACAGAACCTCTGCTGTCATCTTACCATCTTGTCAAGGACTTCGACAGTGCCTCTCGACGCTCTCAACCGTGAATCGTGCAAGGAACTCGGCATGGCGGTGGGGAGTCAATACGTTCCCATTGCACCGTGGAATGGGCAATGCCAAAGCGGTCGAGCAGTTCGTGATGAATCCGGGTGAGCAGGTTGTCATCGTCGTGCGGATCCGGTTTGCAGAGATGCACCGTGAGAGCCGATTCGGTGGTGCTCATTGCCCAGATGTGCAGATCGTGCAGCCCTGCCACCCCAGGAAGCGAGCGCAGATAGGCCTCGACGGCGGTCGTTTGAATCTCGGGAGGAACTGCGTGCAGAGCGAGATTCACCGAATCACGGAGAAGTCCCCAGGTGCTCAAAAAGATGACCCCGGCAATGCCGAGGCTCACGATGGGATCGAGCCATTGCCACCCGGTGAGCAGAATCCCCAGTCCCGCCAACAACACGCCCGCTGACACACCCGCGTCAGCGGCCATGTGAAGGAACGCTCCACGGACGTTGAGATCGTGCTTTCTTCCCCGATGAAAAAGAATGGCTGTTGCGCCATTGACCAGCATCCCGAGCGCTGCCACCACCATGACGGATGTGCTCGCTACCGGAGGCGGATCTGGAAGCCGACGGATCGCTTCCCACGCAATGGCGCTAACCGCGACCAGCAACAACTCCGCGTTGAGCAGTGCTGCCAGGATGGAAGAACTCCGCCACCCATAGGTGCGTTTCGACGTGGCCCGCCGCCTTGCGAGCAGGCTCGCCCCCCAGGCCAGTGCCAACCCGATGACATCGGTCGCGTTGTGGCCTGCGTCTGCCAGCAAGGCCAGCGAATGCGTAAGAAAGCCAAAGACCAGTTCCGCGAGGACGAAGCCAATGTTCAGAACGATTCCCCAGATGAAGGCGGAGTGATATTGCGCGGGAGGGTGTGTGTGATCGTGCATCGGGACTCCTGCTTCAAGTAGCGCCACTCTCCCCCATTCAAGGCGTTTTGTCGAGCGGCAGACTCGGCAACTTCCCCCGCATCCTGTAGAGGTGGATCAGGGCGCGATCCATCATCCGCTCCCCAGCTCCCACTTCGACGGGCGAAACCGTTGGATCGGCTCCATAACCTCCCTCTGCGGCGGCCTCGATGGTTGGAAAATACTGCTGATAATCGTTGCAATAACCCAGGAAGAAGAGGTGCTCCAGACGGGCTCGGCGTTTCAGGTGCAGCGAGTGACCACTGAAGAACTCCCCGGACACACCCACAAAACCGATGCGCTGATCGAGCAGGGCAGTGGTCATGCGCGGCCGCACCCCATCGCGATATTCACGCTCGTAAAAGTTGACAAGGTCGCCAAAGAAGGCCGCCACGAAGAGGAGACGCACTGCTTTGTTGGTCAGATCCAGACGCATGTCAAACTTGAACTCATCCTCGCGCACCTGGAGGTCGGGATCGGTCAGGCTCTGGCAGCGACATTTTTTGCTCATCTCCAGAACAGTCGCCGCCACTGTTTCCCCAAATTTGTCGGGCCCTTGCCCCTGACTATTGGCTGTCAGATCCCCGGCCGCTCCCTGCAGAAAGAGACAGGGGGCGCCGGTTTCCTTTTCCACCTGGGCGGCCATCGCTCCGGGCCAGTCGGCGGAGAACTGGTATTCCTTGACCGGGCGCAGGGTGGGGTGAGCGGCAAAGTTGACGGCGTGAGCGAGCGGCTTCCCTGCGCGATCCTCCACACGCAGCACCAGCAGTTCGTGATCCACCACCGGATTGTCGCGTTTCGAGTGACGATTGCGATTGAAAGGAACCTGGCGCGAGGCAATCCCCAGCTTGGCCGGTTGCAGTCGCTTCGCCGCGCGGAGTACCACCTCGACCAGTTTCTCCTGCAATTGCTTTGTGTAGGGATTCTTCTGGTTCGGCCAGTTATCGAGTTCCAGGACTGGACCATGATGGGTGTGCGAGGCGACGAGAAAAACCGTAGCAATCCCTTCCTTCTTGAGCCGTGCCTGGATGGCCTGAAACGAGGTGCGCGTCGGTGCGCGGCCCAGATCGAGACTGACAAGTGCCAGTCGCTGCGCTCCTGCATCCAGAACCAGGGCACGCGCCTGCAGGCGATCACGCACGCCAACGCTGGGTTCGGCATGGCGCGCCGCGTAGCCCCACATGGGGAATCCCGTGGGAGGGGTAATGTCCACCTGGGCTGCCCCGGCACGCAACTCAGCTGCCTCCAGAGGGGAGATGCCGAGCGAAGCAGTAACGAGCAAAACGAGGAGGGGCAAGGGCCGAAGGGGAATGGTCATGGGCCGTCCTCTGGGGGTAAATCCACTACAATGGTGGTCTGGAGGAATGGGAGATGGCCGTCGGGCTGGCGCTGATTGTAGTCAGGCAACCTGGACGGGCCAATCCTGTTCGTTGAAAGGACTTCCTCGATGATCCGTCCTGTTTCCTCGGACGATACCCCCGCGCTACTCCACCTGGCGATGGAAACGGGGTTCTTCAAACCGCTGGAGATCGACACTCTCCAGGAACTCCTCAAGGACTACCACAATCTCTACTCCACCTGTGATCATCATTGCCACGCTCTGGAGCGAGAAGGCCGAATCCAGGGGTTCGTCTACTTTGCCCCCAATGAGATGACCGACCGAACCTGGTATGTCTACTGGATCGCGGTGGCCCGGCTGGTTCAGGGGCAGGGCAGCGGAACGACCTTGTTGCACCACGCCGAGGCGACCATCCGCGCTCGTCAGGGGCGCCTGGTCTTCATCGAAACCTCGTCCCAGCCAACCTATGAACCCACGCGTCGTTTCTACCTCAAGCATCGCTACGAGGTGGCAGGGCAACTCCGCGATTTTTATGCGGAGGGAGACGACATGGTCATCTTTCGGAAGCGCCTGGGATAACGAAACAGGACAAGAGGAAAAGCTTCCTCTTGTCCTGTGGATGAGTGCAAGTGTCCCGCCGTCAGCTCTCCGGTGTCGCCCATCACTGAAGAACTCGAACAGCGGGACAGTGTTAGTGTAAGGTCCGACCTGACATTCGTCTCGAAAAAAATGGCGCGTGAGCATTTTTTGCGGTGGGATCAAGTTCCACCTGGGAGGTGACTCGGCTCGCTACAGGGAGAACCCTGGTGAAAGTAAGGGCTTTCCCTTATTCGGGAGGGCGAATAACCAGAATAAGCGGCACCCCTTGTCCGCATTGCTATAATCAAAATGCCGCTCCGGAGCGGTATCACCTTGCTTCACCCCCTGCCGTGTGTGACTCCGGAATCGATCCTTTCCCACTTCGTTGTCTGTCCGGTCCTGGGTGCTACAGGCACTTCAACAGACAGGGTCCGCACTGGCCTTGTGGGCCAGTCAATCCGGGCAAGGAGCGAAGAAAGCACAGGAATGTCAAACGGTAGAACCTCCCTAGGTTGTGGCCTTTTTCTCATATTGGGGGGAACACTTGCCGATCTAAAGAGTAGCCGAGGCGGAAGACAAATTTCGGTGAAATCCGCTCCCAGGACCCCGGGCTGGTGGTCCGGCGTGGCGAGATGCTTGTCTGTCCCTTTGGTAGCCCGACACGTGGGAGCTGTCTGTTCGCTGGAACACGTCCTGAGCCTGGAAACCCGCCAGGCCAACGTTGGGCGTGGGACAGGGAAGCGATCCAAGGGAAAGTGGATCGCCGCCGCAGCGCTCCCCCGACGGGTGGGAGGCTCTCTGGTGGATGACCCCGCAACCATCCCCGGAGAGGAGACTCAGCAACTCAATGTTTGGAGTGCCTGCCATGAAGAAGGTTTTTACCACCGGCCAGGTCGCGAAAATCTGCAAGGTCGCGCCGCGCACGGTGAGCAAATGGTTCGATTCAGGCCGCCTTCGCGGCTATCGGATTCCAGGTAGTCAGGATCGGCGCATTCCGCGCGAACAGCTCATTCGCTTCCTCAAAGAACACGGCATGCCCCTGGGCGAGCTGGAGGAAGAGGGCTGGCACAAGATCCTGATCATCGGGGCCGAGAAGCTCTTTATCGACCGCATTCGCGAACTGTTGCCCGAGGACGAGGACTTCAAGTACGAGGTGGCTAATAGCGGTTTCGAGGCTGGGATTCAAGCCGAGAGCTTCCATCCGGACTCGATCATCGTGGATCTGTCGATGGGGCGTACCGAGGGGCTGCAGATTGCCCAGAACCTGCGCCGCAATCCCAACTACGAACAGACGCTGATCATCGCGATGGCGAGCGAGGACGAAGCGGATCCGGAAGGGCTCAACAAATACGGCTACAACGAAGCGTTCAAGAAACCGTTCGATGTGGCCCTGCTGGCCGAACGCATTCGCCGCCTGGTCGAAGAAAAACGCGAGAACTCCTGAGCGTTTTTTGCCGTCGCCATGACAAGGGGCGTGGAAAGCGCGACCCACCCAGGTGTCGCGCTCTCCACGCCCCTTGCCCATTGCCCGGTTTAGCGGCCCTCGATCTTGCGCCGGGCTGCGATGTTCTCCAGCAACTCGCGATCGCGCGCCTTGGCGAGGGCATCCCCCAGGGCGGGCAAGGCGTCGTGCGCGTCCGGCCCGATCTGGCCCAGAGCCCGGGTCGAGTAGATCCGCACCACGCGATGCTGGTCTTCCAGGGAATCGATCAGGATGGGAACCGCATCGCGATTGCCTGGCCCCATCCGGGACATCGCCTGGGCCGCTTCGAGTTGCGCCTCCGACCCATCCAGACGGAGATCGGCGATCCAGTAGCGCACCGGCCGTCCCTCGTGCTGGATCGGTCCGGTGAAAGAACTTTCTGCTGGCGGACTGAGGACGATCATTGTTGCCAGTCCCACCACTGCTGTGCTGAGCATGGCGCCCAGCGCCCACAAGAAGGTCGTCATCGGCTGCGTCCTCCTTGGTGTTTCCCACGTTTGGTCATGTCACTTCACCCTCACCCCCACAAGTTTATCGAGCAAAAAAAGGAACAGCTGCGCATTGGCCAGATTGCCATAAGGGAATTTGAAGATCCCTGTACTCGAAAACCAGCCTTTCTTGGCATCCTTGCGCCTCACCTCGAACATCCCCTGTTCGATGCTGACATGGGCAATCTCGTCCGCCTCACATTCCACCGTCTCGCCCTTGTAGAACAGGATCATCTTCTGTTCGGCCAGACGTACCCAGTCGCGCCCGCCCAGGCCGAAGAAGATCGACCCGGAAGTCTGGAGCTGCGGCTGGATCTGATTCAGTAAATAAAACGTCCACGCCATCTCTGCGGCCAGCGCGTAATGGTAGGGGTCCTTGTGGGGAGGGTTGCCATTCTCGGCTCGATAGCGACCGTTGATGGTGTAGCGCGACCGCCCTGCAACATCGGTCCAGGTATAGCGATATTCCGTACCCGTGTAGGCGCCATTGTAGTAATGGCGCGTTTGCGAGGTGCGCACCTCGGCACCGTCAGCAAAGCGAAACATCTCCGACTTGATATTTTCGCGATTTCCCGAGCACTGGAACTTGGCGACCCCCTCCCGGCCGACATACGTGCAGGTGTGCGAAAAGCCGGTCATCAGGAGGGTGATCCCCAACCCCAGCCCCGTCAGACCCACGGTCCAGAACACCTGCCAGAAGGGGGTGGTGATGTTGATGGCAATCAGGATGCCGAGGACTAGGCCGACTGCGCCGGCAAAGAACGCGATTACCAGCCGCACGGCCAGCGAAGTGGGCTGATCGGTTTTCTTCATGGTGGTGAAGGCGCTGAGTACCTCACCAATCTCTTCGGGCGGATCGCAGAAGAAGTCGGCGCTGGGGGGAATGGCCACCCCGGCGTGATCTTTCACATCTTCGGGCGGCGTCCAGCTCCCCTCCTCGGATCGAGGTCGGGAACGTTTCGGTTTGCTTGGAGGGGGAGGGGGGGGCGGCGCTTCTGGTTCGTCCTCCTCGGGGGGGACATCGGTGGCTGCCATTCGGTAGGGAGTGGGAACATCCTCTTCGGGATCGTCGTTGCGGGGGATGTCGAGGGTCTGTCCACAGGAGGGACACTTGCCCTTGCGCCCGGCAAACTGATCTTGAACCTGCAAGGTCTTGCCACAGGAGCATTGCAGTGTGATGGTCACGGGATCGTCCCACCAGTACGGGGAATAGGCAACCGCCGCTCTGTCCGCAGAGCGCGCGCGTGAGGGGATCTATCCAAGAAACAAAAGAAGGGCGTCCTTGTCAAGCAAGTTGTTGCAGAGTCTGGATTTGATGCCTGAGCACAACCGAGGTTCTTTCACGCCCGGCCTGAGTTTACTCCGTTTTCAGAGCCGGGCAGAGAGAAAGTGTGGGGAAAGCAGGGGAGATTCAGTCGAGCCAGGAATACGGATACTGGGGATCGTCCAACTCCAGTGCCTGGCGGGTCAAATGCAGCGGACGAACCGTGTCCACCATGACAGCCAGTTCATCGGTGCGAACCATGGGCCGGCTGGCGACGATCGTTCCCGGGTGCGGACCATGCGGAATCCCGCGCGGATGCAGGGTGAACGACGACTCCTCCACCCCACGCCGACTGCCGAATTTCCCCCGGACGTAGTAGAGCACCTCGTCGGCCTGGACGTTGGAGTGTGCATACGGCACCTTCACCGCCTGGGGGTGGGTGTCGAGCATGCGCGGCGCGAAGGTGCAGACCACAAACCCTTTCGCCTCGAATGTCTGATGAATGGGCGGGGGTTGGTGGATGGTCCCGGTGATCGGCTCGAAGTCATCCGCATTGAAGGTGTAGGGGTAGACCATGCCATCCCACCCAACCACATCAAAGGGATGCGAGCGCAGGGTGTAACGCGAGAGCCGCGTCCCATCCTTGATGAGAACAGAGGTGTCCTGCTCGCGGTCAAGGATCAGGGGAGTGGTGGGACCGTGTAAATCTCGTTCTGAATAGGGAGCACCGAGGCGAAGTTGACCGTCGGGGTTGAGGTAGCGGGGCGGAGGGCCGAGTGCCTGCGTCGATTCGAGGATCAGCAGATCGGGGGGATAGCCCGGATCGAAACTGAGACGATAGGTCGTACAGCGCGGGATAACAATGTAATCGTAGGGCTTGAAGGGGATCACGCCGAACATGGTGTGCAGTTCGCCGGGTCCTCCCTTGTGCAGAAAGAGCACCTCGTCGGCGCTGGCATTGCGATACAATTCGCACTGGAGTTCCGCGGGACGGCAGCGACTGATCACCACATCGTCATTGAACAGGAGCGGCAACCGCCCATGGATGATGTCGCCATGACGCGGGATCGCGCCGCTCTTGAGATGGTGGTGCCGCAACAGAGGCAAATCCGCCTTCTCCAGCGGCAGCACCCCTGCCTGTTCCACCCTGGCCACCCGGGTCGGGGGGCGCAGGTGATAGACGATGCTGTAGGCACGGTCAAAACCTCCCTCGGTGACCACTTCCTCGTAGTAGATCCCTTCGCCTTTGAACCCCGGTTCCTGCGGGTGCTCAATGTGCCGTTTGCGAGGAATGGAGCCGAGTTGTCGATAGGGAGGCATGATCGAACTCCAACCGTCGGACGAACGGGAGAGCAACGACACCCCAGCGTCATTACTCTCCCACTGGCCGTTTACAAGGTGCCGCGAAGAGCCTGTTCGCGTTCGATGGCCTCGAACAGGGCCTTGAAGTTCCCTTTGCCAAAGCTGCGCGAGCCGTGGCGCTCGATGATCTCGAAGAAGAGCGTCGGGCGATCCTCAACCGGCTTGGTGAAGATCTGCAACATGTACCCCTCGTCGTCCCGATCCACCAGGACGCCCAGCTCGGCCAGGTCGTTCAGATCCTCCTCGATCTCGCCCACGCGCGCCGGGACCGCATCATAATAGGCGTGGGGCACGCGAAGGAAAGAGACATCGTTGTGGCGCAGGGCGCGTACGGTCTGAATAATGTCATCGGTGGTCAGCGCGATGTGCTGCACCCCAGGTCCGCGATAATAGTTGAGATACTCTTCAATCTGCGAGCGCCGTTTGGATCTGGCCGGCTCGTTGATGGGGAACTTGATCCGCCCGTTGCCCCCCTGCACCACCTTGGACATCAGGGCAGAGTATTCCGTGCTGATATCCTTGTCGTCAAAGCTGACAAGTTGCTGAAATCCCATCACGTCCTGGTAGAAGCGCACCCACTGATCCATCTTTCCTTCCTCGACATTGCCGACGATGTGGTCGATGGAGATCAGCCCGGCGGGGCGGAAGGTGGTCGGGTGGTAGCGTTCCGGATCGATCGGGCGGTAGCCCGGAGCGAACACTCCCTTGTAGCGATCGCGATTGACGAAGCTGTGGGTGGTGTCGCCATAGGCGCGGATGGTGGCAGTTTCGTACACGCCGAATTCATCTTCGAGAAGCATGGGCGGACGGACCGAGATGGCGCCGCGGCGCACCGTTTCGCGATGGGCGCGCGCCACATCGTCCACCTCCAGGGCAATGTCCTGCACGCCATCGCCATGCATGATCAAGCGCTGCGCTTCAGGATGCTCGGGACCAAGCGGGGAGGCGAGGACAAAGGTGATGTTGCCCTGGCGGAGCACATACCCGGCCTCGTGGCGCATGCGGGTTTCCAGACCCGCGTAGGCGACCACATCGAAGCCAAAGGCGTTGCGATAAAAATAAGCCGCCTGCCGGGCGTTCCCCACGAAGAAACGCACATGGTCGATGCGCCGCAGCGGCAGCACTTCAGATGACATGACCAGGATCTCCTTGACCGTCGTCGAGCGAGGAGGCGGGGGGGCGCCGTTTCCTCGCTCGACGAAGTTCGTCTGCACAAGAGTTAGTTGGAGCCAGCGGCAACCCGATCGTGTTCGAGGCCTTCCCAGAAGACAGCGACCGCCTCCAGAATCTCGCGCCCTCCCTGGAGAAACTTGTCGCGCTCAAAGTCGGGCTGGAAGTAGACCTCTTCCAGCTCCTCCATGGTGTGCCCGGCATGCTGTCCCTCGACGCGATTGTGCCAGGTGAAGAACGCCAGTTTCAGATGCGGTAAACGCCGTTGCTTGATCGCGGTCAGCCCATCCTCGAGTTCTTGCCAGAAGCCGGCCGCGGCCCAGTTTTCCACGGCAAAACTGGCGCCCTCGGCAAACTGGGCATCGTCGCTCCCATAAGTGCGTTTTAGCTCGTCGCAGAAGTGAAGGGTAGTGGCCGTGCCATGTTTGCGCTTCCCCAGATCGGCAAAACTCAGCCCCACACCTTCGGCCACTCCGCACAGCCACTCAAAGTGAGCCGCTCGAAACCGACAAACACCTCCATCCACGGTCCCCTCGGTGCTGACCAGGTCGGGGTCACCTTCGCGATCCTTGGTCTCCTCGCTCAGCTCGCTGCGGGCACCGACCGGTTGACTGGGCTTGCGATAGATTACCCCGAGTTCGTTCATCAGGATTTCTTTGCTGGCCCGCGCTTGCTGAATGGTCGGGGCGTTGATCACGCGCAGGAGGGCGGCGATCAGAAATTCGTTGGAGAAGACCGAGAACTGCTGAATGAAGTGCCGAAGTTCCGCATCGTTGGCCAGCCCCTGAGCAAACCAGCGCGTGTAGGGATTGACCTTGATAATCCGATGATGCAGCAGTTCGCGTTCTACCTCACCGAGAAAGTCACGAAAGGCATCGACCTGTTGCGGCGTCAACTCGCCGCGTTGCAGCCGTTCCTCGATCCGTGCGGAAACGGTCAACGCGCCGGGAGTCGCTGTTAAAACCGGAGCCATAAGAAGGGTCCTCCTGCTTGGGGAATTGCATGTTTCCAGACCAGCCTCATGCCACGTGTGTCTGTCAGGGATGGGACCGAGGCCGCGATGGGACTCTCCTGCTATTATAATGACCCTAGCTCGGGCCGGGAACGAAACCAGGGCTTTTTGCTTTGTCTGGCGCTGAGCGTGGACGCTTTTCACGGGGTTCAGCGATTGGACGACCCCGCACGATCTCACGGACATCAACCTGCAGAGAACGCATCATGAAAGCCGCCTATCTGGAAGCGACTGGAAGTCCCGATGTGATTCGCTATGGGGAGCTTCCGCAACCGACCCCTGGTGCCGGCGAGGTGCTGGTCCGCCTGGGGGCCGCGGCTCTCAACCCCATCGATATCTACATTCGCGCGGGGACCATTCCCGCCTCTCTGCCGCGCCCATTTATCACGGGGACCGATCTGGCGGGGACCGTGCTTGCGTTGGGGCCGGGAGTGCAGCGTGTGCAGGTCGGTCAACGCGTCTGGGGCTCCAATCAGGGGTTGCTTGGGCGTCAGGGCACCTGTGCCGAAGTGCTCGCCATCCACGAGGACTGGTTGTACCCCATTCCCGAGGGAGTGAGCGAGGTCAGTGCCGCCGCGGTGGCGCTCACGGGGATCACCGCCCATCTGGGCTTGTTCCGCTGTGCGGCCCTGCAACCGGGGGAAACGGTCTTTGTCAACGGAGGCACCGGAGGGGTGGGCTCGATGGTGGTGCAGATGAGCAAGGCGGTCGGCGCTCGCGTCATCACCACGGTCGGCTCGCCGGCCAAGGCGGAGGTCTGCCGCGGCTGGGGGGCGGACCTGGTCCTCAATTACCGCACCGACGACATTCCCGCCCGTATCAAGGAGTTTACGGAGGGCAAAGGGGTACAGGTGTGGTACGAGACCCAGCGTGAGCCCGATTTCCTGCGCACGGTGGAGTTACTCAGTCGCCGTGGGCGCATGATCATCATGGCCGGGCGACAGGCACAACCGCTCTTTCCGGTCGGACCGTTCTATGTGAAGGATTGTTCGCTCTTCGGCTTTGCGATGTTCAACGCCACGCCGGCGGAGCAACAGCGCTGTGCCGAGGATATCAACCGCTGGCTGCTGGCCGGGGAGTTGAAGTCGTGTGTGGGGCGGACTTTTTCGCTGGCCGAAACCGCTGCCGCGCACCAGTTTTTGGAAGAGAACACTTTGCACAAGGCGGGCACGTTGATGGGGAAGGTGATCCTCGTGCCTTGACAGAAGCGAACTTTCCGGACCACCCCGGGAATATCCTCCCGTCTCTCCGGGAAAGGCTTTTTCAGCGGGGCGAGGAAGGTAAAATAACAAGGGTGTTCGGGATGGGATGAACGATTCTGGAACAAAGGTGGCAGGAGATCCCCGAGGTAGGTACTGCGTATGGTCACACCATCACTTGAGCCGTCGAAGTCGTCCCAGGGCGTGCTCCTGCTGAACGAGGCGGAGGTGCGCCAGTTGGCGACGATGGACATGGCCCTGGAGGCCGTGACCGAGGGCTTGCGACGCATGGCGCTCGACGAGGCGCACAACGTCCCTCGGTCGCGCGTGCAGACCGATCATGTCATGCTGCACATCCTCTCCGCGGCGGCCAAGGGGATGGGGGTGATGGGGTACAAGGCGTATGCCACCTCGCGCCGGGGGAGCCACTTCCATGTTGCCCTCTACGACGGCAAGACGGGGGTGCTCCTGGCGTTGATGCAGGCGGACTACCTGGGCCAGGTGCGGACCGGCGCAGCCAGCGGCATTGCTACCCAGCACATGGCTCGGCCGGATGCCACCCAGGTGGGAGTGTTCGGCGCCGGCAAACAGGCGCGTACTCAGCTTCAGGCCATCTGCAAGGTGCGGCGCATAACGCGCGTTCATGTCTACAGTCCCCATGAGGAAAGTCGCGCGCGCTTCGCGCGCGAAATGAGTGAACTCTGTCAGACGGATGTCCTGGCCGTTTCTCAGCCCGATGCGGCAGCGCGCGACATGGACATCATCGTCACTGCCACCACCAGTCGCGAGCCGGTCCTGCACGGCGACTGGGTGGCCCAGGGGACCCACATCAACGCCATTGGCTCGAACTTTCTGGGAAAATCAGAGATCGATAGCCACACCGTGCGCCGCTGTCAGGTGGTCGTGGTCGATAGCAAGGATCAGGCACGTCTGGAGGCGGGGGATTTTGTTCAGCCCCTGGAGGAAGGCATCCTCAAGTGGACCGATGTGCGTGAGCTGGGACAGGTGATCGTGGGCCGCTATCCGGGGCGGACGCGCCCGCAGGACATCACCCTGTTCAAGTCGTTGGGGATCGGGATGGAAGATATCGCCCTGGCTGCGCGCATCTACTCCAAGGCCCAGGCGGCCGGGGTGGGGCGGGTTCTTGAGTGGTAATACCAATGGCGGTTATCCTCCCTTATCGGGAAGTCCAGTATTTCAGCCCTGTTATCCTCTGGTTGCTGGGGATCATCGAGGGTGTGGTCGCGATCAGCCTGACAACCACCGCGTTGACGACTCCCAACATGGCCGAGGGGGAGCGCTGGGGGTTGCTCGCCGCGGCGGCTCTGGTCGTTCTGATCTGGTTCGGATTTCGCGCGATCCACCTGAACACGGAGGTGGATGCCGAACGTCTCCAGGTGCGGCTTGTCCCCCTCCCCACGCGCACCATCGCGCTTGATCGGATTCGTCGCTGCTATGTGCGTACCTATCGCCCCATCCGCGACTACGGTGGCTGGGGGTGGCGGTTCAGCCGCCAGGGGCAGGCGTACAATGCACGCGGCAATCGCGGCGTGCAACTCGAACTGATCGATGGCCGTCGGATTCTTATTGGCTCGCAGAACCCGGAAGAGTTACTCCGGGCTCTGCACGCCGCCCGTCATTCGCTTGCCGACACCTCCGCATAAGTGCGCCGCGTCAGCGTTTGATTCGCACTTACCGCTTTCCACTGGCGTGCTCGGCTTCCTCCAGGTCGATCAGCCCGTCGCCATTGCGATCCAGCTTGTTGAATGACTCGCGGCGCCCGAGGAATTCTCTGGGGGAGATGTCCCCATCGCCATTGCGATCCATCTTGCGAAACCACGCTGGCCCCGGTGTCCCGATAGCACGAAGCGCCGGCCCATAGCCGGGAGCGGGGATTCCCTGCTCGCCGCTGCGCCACGATCCCTGGCTCACCACCAGTTGATATTGCTGCGGGAGTTCCTCTTTTGTCAACACGCCGTCGCCATTGCGATCCCAGACGCGCAACCGTTCCCAGGCCATGAGCAGATCGCGCGGTCCGAGGCGTGCATCATGGTCGGCATCGACCAGTTCGAAAAAGCTTGTTCCGCGATCCGAGATAGTGATGATTGTCGCACTCCTGAGCACGTGGCTATTCACCTCCAACCAGGCATCCAGTTCCTTGCGAGTGATGCATTCGTCCCCGTCACGATCAACCAGGCGCAGAATCGGAATCCATGCGAACGGCGGACGATAGATGACCTCGCGTTTGAGGATTCCCTCTTTATTGGCGTTCGTGTTGAAGCGATTCTTGTAGTCCTGCACGTTGCGCGCGGTCCACAGAGTGGGCGACGCTCCGGCGAGGAACTCGACCTGCACCTTTCGCCCGCGGAGGTACAATCCCCGCATCCCCGCCTGGAGGACGAGGGGACTATCCGAGGCGCGATATTCATGATGGAGCGTTCCCTCGACAGGGCGCGCTTTCGGGTTCAGAGAGACGCGTACCTCGACATCCGGTTCGCCCTGCAGCCAGTGTTTCATTTCCTGGTTGGTCCATTCGCCATCGCGATCCTGGTCGAAGTGGCCGAAGAGGGCGGCGGGCAGATCGAGTTCTCGCCCGCGTCGCAGCCGTCCTTTCCTGTCGTGGTTGTAGCGGGAGAAGATGGCCTGGCTCAGGGTGTCCACCGTTTCACCCATGTTGCGGAGGATCAGGGGGGAACGCTTCAACGACTCGTCGAAGGTGACCGGAGCCTCGTAGGAGTAGCTGCCAGGGGGCACGTTGGTGGAGCGCAGCAGTTCCGGGATACTGAGGGTATCGTCCTCGTTCTCATCCAGAAGGGGCAGCAATCGCGAGGCGGCTTCCAGCTCGGTCCGGGAGAGTTGGCCGTCGTGGTTGAGATCGAGTTTGCTCCACAGCACCTCGCCAAGGGCATCGTTCTTGACCAGGCGCGAACCCACTTCCAGGTAGAGGGAGCCGACTCCATGACGCCGATAGTAATCCTGCACCTGGATCAGGGTGGCAGGTTTCTTCGGATCGCCAGAGACCTCCTCCAGCGTAGGCGGCGGGGCAGCATCGATAGTCAGGTGCCCCTGCATCAGTTGCAAGACCTGGGTGGGGTGGGGCATGCACTTGAGTTCCTGCGCACTCAGGACGCCATCGTGATCGACGTCCAGAAAGGCGAAGAGTTGTGCCATGTAGCGCCCCCACGGCGACTCAGGCGACTCTCCTTCGGATGAGAGTTGCAAGCGCAGCAGCAGGGGAAGGCGCGGAGTGAGGAGGACGACTTCCTGGGGAGGGGTGGGATGGACCGTGGCGGCGGTGGGCGGCGTGGCCCCCTGCGCCAGGCTCCCCAGCAAAACGGCGACCACCATCGGCACGAGGGCAAAACGGGCTCTCGGCATCGGAATCCTCGGGAAGCGCCTCACACGTCGCCACAGCAGGTGGAGTGGGAGCCTGCTGCAGCGCCGTGTGAAACAGAGACTTTGTAGATCGGAAAGAAGTTAATTCTCGTTGGGAATCACTTGCCCATCGGCGCGCGTGATCATCAGGCGCAAGGTCGCTTCCTTGAGTTTGTCCGAGAGGAACCGCACTGAGCCATCACAGTAGACCGCGTTGAAGCCGCCCGGGTACAGGCCGAGAAGTTTGGGCATCGGCTTGTTGTCGTCGTAGGGGATCTCCTCGGGTTTGGTCCAGGGAACCGAGGGGGCGCCCTCGATCAACATGATGGTGTTGGAGGTGCCATCGGTGATGCTGGCGATCGGGATGCCCCGGGTTCCCTCGAAGAAGGCTCCCTTTCCCATGAAACCAAGGTAGTGCGTGCGGAAGGCGGCAGCATCCTGGGGAGCGGTCGGCGAGGCGAAGACCCTGGGCATCTTGGCGAGCAACTTCTTGTTGTGTTCGCTATCCCAGGGTTCGTCGAGCTTGAACTCCTTGTAGAGCTGTTCCTGCTCGACGAACGGGAGAATGAGCACGCGCCAGCTCAGGAGGGGTTTGCCATTCTTGTTGTAAATGGCGGCCGGGGGAAATGACCCATAGGCACTGAGATAGTTGTGCATGGCGAGGCCAAGCTGCTTCAGATTATTCGCGCTTTGCATGCGCGCGGCGGCCTGGCGCACCTTGATCGTGGCCTCGATGGTGGCCTGGGTGAAAGCCGCGGCATCGACGGGAACGTTGAGCGACATGCTCACTACCGTGCCGTTCTGGGCCGGGGCGGCCTTCTGGAGACCGGCATCAAGGTCCTTCACGATTTTGCTCAGTGCGCCGTCCTTCAACTTGAGGTCGGCCTGCAATGCCTTCTTGACCTGGCCGAGCTGGTTCTGCAGGAGATCCACCAGCATCTGCGCGCTCTTGCGCCCCGCGGCCGCGTCCTTCTCATTGCCAAAAGTGACCTTGATTTCGCCTGACAGGCCCTTGTCAAGACTCGCGGTGGCAACGGCGAGCTCGCCTTTCAGCAGAGGGGTGAAGGGCTCGATCTCGGGAGGAATGCGCTCGCCGACGATACGGGCCAGACCGGCCACGTGAAATCCTCCGGTGAAGTGGTGTTTACCCGCGGCCAGGGTGCGCACCGAGTCCAGTGCGCCCTTCTTGCCCACACCGCGCTCAAGGTAGGCTGCGAGGTCGCCCTTGTTCCCCAGGACGTAGGCGCGCTCGCTGAGCACCAGGATCGTCTTGGGTCGCGAACCACTCCGGGCAGTCTCAACGTACAGAGTCCTACCATTGCTCTGCTCCGTCTTGTGCCGAGGCATGGCAACGTCGATAAGCTCTTTGGTCTCGAAGGCCTTGGTGGTGCCGATAAAAACGAGTGGTTCGGTGCTGCGCTGCGGGTCGGCAAAGTAGATGGTGAGGCGTTCCATCTGCTCCGGCCCAATCCCAAACACCCCCTTGATCTCCTTCAAGGCTGGCTCGAGTTCCTTCCCCACCGTGGTGCGGATGGTCGCGCCCTGGGGGCTCTGCCACAGCTCGGCCACGCGAAACGAGGCGAGGAAGAGCCCCTCGCCGGGGATGGCAGCGAGGTCAGCGGGGAGGGGGGCTGCTTTCGCAGGCCTGTCTTCAACGGCAGCCACCGGGGGGGAATCGGGTCTGAACGCCAGACCGAGGAGTAGCGCCAGACCCACAAGGAGAAGACTGTTCTGCCACCGCCACTTCATGGTTGAGACTCCTGAGATGAGGGGTTGAGTAGAAACAAGCGCGTGAGCCGTCTTCCGATTCGTTGGGAAGATTACCTGGTCAGATCTGTGTACTAGGTGCATAGTACACTGCTACAGAGAGACCGTCAATCGAATTGTCCGGAAAAACCGAACGGCTGGCGCAGGCGCAAGAAAACGTGCGACAGGCGTTGTCCTTGCACCAGGGTCTGCGTTTCGGGGAGGCCCCTGATGATTTTGGGCAAACCTCGTGTCTTGCGGGACCGGATCGGATAAAGTTGACAACAGCAGTGGCTATCGAGCAGCCATCACACGGAGGCTTTGTGGTAAGCCCTCTGTCATCCTGGCCGCGACGGGCATTGTGATTCTCGCAGTGGAGGGCGTGGAATGACCGACGAAGAACGTGCAAAGCCCAGTCGAGTGCTTACGACCGTGCTTGGGCCGCTCGTCTTGTTGCTCGGCGCGGGGGGGCTGACCACGGCCGGGCTGGGGTTGATCAAGCTGGGCGAGTCCGCGTATGGTCAGACTCTCGCCGAAAGGAACCTGTCACCGATTCCGCTCGGAATTAGTCTGGTGGTGCTGGGGCTGCTCGTGGCAGGGGGAGGAGTGTGGTGGGGGGTCCACAAGGTGGGAGATACCCTCTACGATCGGCTCTTCCCCGCGGCGTGCTGTTTCCTGGGAGCAGTGGTGGCCCTGCTCTCCGCCTGGGCCTTCTCGGCGTGGGGTTCGCTCAGTTTGCTCTTTCGCGGCATGGTCCTGGTGGGCTGCGTCGGCGCGGTTCTGGTGCTCCTGCCCACCATCCTGCGACGCCTGGCCATTCTGTTCCTCCTGCTCCTTCATTTTGGCGGCATCTGGATGGCCTCGACCTCTGCCCCCGTTCCGAGCGGGCAACCGGCCTGGATTCCCTCGGCCATGTGGACCGTCTGTTATCGGCCGTATCTCTGCTTCATGTATCTGAACAACGCCTATCACTTCTATTCCCCGGAGCCGGGGCCCGCCAATTTGCTCTGGTTCCGTGTGGAGTACGCCGACGGCAGCGCCCGCTGGCTCAAGCTCATTGACCGCGAGGATTGTGCCTGCCGGCTGCAGTATCAGCGCTATCTGGCGATGACCGAGATGATTAATCAGAATCAGCCGACGAACATGCAAAAAATCGCGGCGCTGGCTGACACGCGTCGTCTCGCGGGGGAGGTCGATAACATCCCTCTTTACCCCGATGCGGATCTCACCATCCAGTATCGCGAGCCATTGCCGCTGGCCAAGGTGTATCTGCAGAGTTATGCCCGCTACGTCGCCCGGACGGTCAAGCATCTGGAGAAACCCGAGACGCCGGTCAAGTTTATCAAGGTCTACCGCGTGACCCATGACATCATCCGCGCGGGCGACCTGGCCTATCACGCCTCACCGACCGATCCCGCCCTGTACTATCCGTATTTCGTGGGCGAGTTTACTCCCGACGGTCAACTTCGTGACCATCGTGATAATCCTCTCTACGAGCGGTTGACTCAGGATCCTTATCTCTACTGGATGATCCCGGTGTTCCGTCGTCCGAAGTCCCCCAACCCGATTGGCGGAACGGTGCAGTTGGAACTGGTCGATTGTCTCTCGCGGCACGCGGGGGATTCACCGGTTCCCGAGTGGAAGAATGCCCCTCCGACCTTCCATCAGGATCCCTTGCCCGACGACCTGAATGAGCGTCTGGGTGTCCCCGATCCGCGTAAACAACTCCGCGGTGACGCGAAAGACAAACAGTTCGGTGGCGCCGGCAACCCCAGGAAAAACTGAGTGGAAGAGGCTCTCAGTATGACTACTCCGTTGACGGATAACGACCGTGTGGCCACTGCTCCCCAGGCGACCGGGCTGCTGTGGTTTATCCAGGCGTGCAATCGCTTCTTCTTTGCCCCCGCAGATCCGTTGCCGCTGGGAGTCATTCGCATCTGCACCGGGCTGCTGATCCTGTACATTCATCTGGTTTACAGCTTCGACCTGCTGGCGTTGATGGGACCACAGGGATGGGTCGACAAGGCAACCATCGATCATCTGCGTCTCGATACCACGTTCGCCGCGCCGCAGGCCGACTGGTGGTATGAGGCCAGCAACGAGCCCTACGCCGTGGGGTATCAGACCTGGTCTGTCTACTTCCATCTGACCGACACCAGCGCCATCATCACGGTGCATGTGCTCTTCCTGCTGGCGATGGCCCTCTTCACCGCCGGATTCGCCACGCGCGTGACCTCGGTGGTAAGCTGGATTGCGATGATGAGTTATATCCAGAGGGCTCCCACGACGCTCTTTGGAATGGACACCATGATGAACATCCTGATGATCTACCTGATGATCGCGCCCTGTGGCGCCACCTTGTCGGTCGATCGCTGGTTGCAGTGCTGGTGGGCGCGCCGGCGGGGAGAGCAGATGCCCCCCGTGGAGCCGTCGGTGTCCGCCAACTTCACCTTGCGCCTGATGCAGATCCATTTTTGCTTTATCTACATGATGGCTGGGTGGTCCAAGTTACAGGGCTCGGCGTGGTGGAACTACACAGCCATGTGGGGCACCATGGCCAACTACGAGTTCGCCCCCATGAACTGGGGTTTCTATCACGCATTCCTGGTCTGGCTGTGTCAGCATCGCATCCTCTGGGAACTCGTCTGCACCGGGGGATGCCTCTTCACAATCATGCTGGAGATTTACTTCCCGGTGCTCGTCTGGGTTAAACAGACGCGCTGGCTGATGATCGCCGGGGCAGTCCTGCTCCACACGGGGATTGGGTTGATCATGGGGCTGGCGACCTTCAGTCTATTGATGATGACTCTGGTGCTGTCGTTTGTCCCGGCGGAGACGATGCACTCGCTGGTGGATCGCCTCTCCGGGGGATTGCGACGAGCCCCGGGCATCCTCTATGGGAAGCCTTCGGAGGCAGAGCCGGCCAACCCGATGTTGACCGCCCAGAGTTGATCTCCGTTGTGCGGGTGGTGGCCGACGTCGTTGTCGGGCAACAGTAGCCCTGCGCTGGCGTCGGCCCTCCTTTCTGGTGAAAGTCACGCTGACAGCAGCCCCCCTCTTCGGGTAGACTTCCGGCATGGATAGCTTGACTTTCCTGGGCAATGCACGCCGTTCTGAACCCTTCCCGGTGTTCGTCGTTCACGGCGACGAGGCGTTTCTGAAACGCCGGGTGTTGACCGTGCTGCGCCAGGAACTGCTGGGACCCGAGAACGAGGATTTTGGGCTCTCGGTTCATCCCGGCGAGCGGGCCGACTGGGCGACGATTCAGGACGAACTGCACACCTTGCCTTTTCTCAGCTCGCGCCGCGTGGTGATCGTGGAACAGGCTGACACCTTTGTGACCAGGCACCGACCGGCCCTGGAAAAGTATGTCGGCAAGCCTGCCTCCGCCGGCGTGCTGATTCTGGATGTGAAGACCTGGGCAGCCACCACCAAACTGGCGAAGTTGGTCAGCGACCAGGCCACCCTGGTGTGCAAGGCGCCCGCCGCAGCCAAACTGGCCGAATGGTGTCGCCAGTGGGCGAAGGAGCAGTATCAAAAACAACTGGCCGCCCCGGCCGCACAGTTGCTCGTCGAACTCGTCGGCGGCGATATGGGGTTGCTCGACCAGGAGCTGGCCAAGCTCGCAGTGTATGTCGGCGAGGCGAACAAGATCGAGAGCAAGGATGTCGATCAGCTGGTGGGAAACAATCGCTCGGAGAACACTTTCAAGATCTTCGAGATGATCGGGGCGGGGAAGGTGGCAGACGCCCTGGGGTTGCTCGATCATCTGCTCAGTCAAGGTGAGGAGCCGTTGAAACTCCTGGCTGCCTTTGGTTGGCAACTACGCAAACTTGCTCAGGCCGCCCGTTTGCACTGGCAGGGGGCGACTCTGCCGACCGCGCTCCAGGAGGCAGGCTTCAATCAGTGGGCCGCGCGCAGCGCCGAACAACAGTTACGCCACCTGGGACGAGCGCGACTGGAAAAACTCTTCGACTGGCTCCTGGAGGTGGATCTCGGGCTCAAGGGCGGAAGTGGCTTACCTCCGCGCACCCTCCTCGAACGCCTGGTGCTTCGCCTGGCCCGTCCGGTTGCCAAACGCTGAGCGCGGTTCCGTCAGCCGAGCCGATCCTTGGGTGACATCACACCGTCACTGCAGATTGTTCTGATGATCCAGTTCCAGCACCACGGCCTGCCAGTGCTCGGGCGCCAGCTGAAGCACGGAGTCCTGCAATTGCTCCAGCGAGCGCGTTGCCCGATACTCCCGCGACTGCGTTGCTGGGGCGGCCAGTTGCAACAAGCGGTCGGGTTCCACCGGCAGGGGACGTTCGCTCCACAACGCAAAGAGGCGCTCGTGACCAGCGGGGGGTGTCATCTCGACATCGACGATCGGCAGAGGTCGGGCCGCCTCGATGGTGCCAGGGGTGCCCGAATCAGGATAAAGAAGATGTAAATTGCCCGTTGGGCCGACATTGAACACGCTCAGATACCCCGCATGGCTGGAAAGCACCTCGATCCGCACGCGCTCTCCGGTGCGCAGGACAACGCGTTCCGGTGTGGGGGGAACCTTCTTCATGTCGCGCGTTTGCCCCTGTTGAGGATGGGTTGTGGCAACAGGGACAAATCGCTGGGTCGCTTCCTGTCGGCTTACGAGCAGCCGCAGGGTGATCGCTGCCCGTCCGCTGGTGGTTCGTGACATCAGGGTGTCAGCAAGCAACTGATTGAGCAAGCCGCGCAGCGTGGCGAGAAACACCTCCAGCGGAGGACGATCCTCGGGCTGCACGGCCAGCCCCGCTCGCAGCAGGCGCTCCAGCGCTTCCGGGAGGGATGCACAACGCGGGTCCGATGCAGGCAACCCCTGCGCGATCTTCTGTTGCAAGGCCCGTCGTGATGGAGCGGCAAAGGGCGGTTGCCCGGTCAGCAGAAAGAAGAGCGTCGCAGCCAGTCCATAGACATCCGCCGGGGCGCCGCCCTGACCGTGGAAGGCTTCCAGAGCCATGAACAGAGGGGTGCCGGCGCTGGTAGGATCGTCGCTCAGACGGGCCGCCAGTCCGAAATCCGTAAGCAAGGCCTCGTCCTTGAGCGGATCCCAGAGGATATTCGCCGGTTTGATGTCGCGGTGGAGCAATCCCTGGCGATGGACCGCCAGGAGCGCTTCTCCCACATCGGCGACGTAGCGCGCTCCTTGTTCCCAGGTAAGCGGACCGCTGCGGCGCACACGCTGGTCGAGGGAGCCTCCCGCGACATATTGCAGAATCAGGTAGTAATCGTTGTTCGCGGGGCGCAGGGCGAAGACGCGGACGATGTGCGGATGGTCCAGCCGGGCGAGCACCCGAGCCTCGTTTTGCAGGGCCGCGAGGGCAGTTCGCTGGCGCTGTGCGTCGCCCTGGAGCAGCAGGGTTTTCAGCGCGACCGGGATCGCCAGATGACAATCCTGCGCCAGCCATACCTTGCTGAAGCCACCTTCGCCGAGCAATTGCTGCACATGATACTCCCCGGGGAACGGCTGAGGAAGCGCGGGATCTTCCCAGGAGGTCGTCGCCGTACCCTGGCGCGAGGTTTGGTCTTCGGGCAACTCTGAATACTCCAGCACGCTGGCCGCGAACTGATGGAGGCAGTCAACCACCGTCAGCAGATCCTGACCGGCGCGTACACACTCTGGATGTCTCTGAAGCAATTCGACGAGGTTGAGGGCCTCGCCGCGCCGCTGTTGCGCCAGGAGCGCATCGACCAGATCGGCCAGCACTTCTTCCTCGACGGTGGCGGGGGGTTCATTCCAGCGAGCCAGGTCAGCGTTGATCGACATGGTCAGCCTCCATCAACTGGCGCAGGTCCTTCAACGCCCGGTGGCGCAGGACGCGAATGGCTTTTTGGGAACCGCCAATGCGCTGACAGATCTCGGCATCGGAAAGACGGTCGAGGAAGAACATCTCGACCACCTGGCGTTTGCGCAACGGCAATTGTTCCAGGGCGGACGCCACCCAGAGTGCGCGCCGATCGCGTTCCAGCACCTGCTCCCAGGGGAGGCGTTCCGACAACTGCGCCTCGACCTCGGCGGGAAGCATCCCCACCGGATGACGTTGCTGCCGTCTGCGCTCATCGTAACAGCGATTGCGGACAATCCGTCCGAGCCAGCCCAGCAGTTGCGGGACGTGGGGTTCGTGCAGGTCGTCGAAATGTTCCCACACGCGGCGCATGCTGCTCTGGACCAGATCAGAACGAAGCATGTCGTCGCCGGGATCGATACCGAGGTGTTTGCGCACCAGTACATGAAAGTACGGGCGCAGGCGCGCCAGTAACGCTTCACGCGCCTGCAAATCGCCTGCCAGCGCTCGTTGGAGCAGCGGTTCCAGTTCATGGGAGTCCGGGCGGCTCATCCTTCCCTCCTGCACTCGGCACAGGGTGCGCACTTGGCCGGAAGTCCTGCGGCGAATCGCCCAGAACCGAGAGGGATCGCGACGCCCTCTGCCGAGAAAAAGACGTCGTCCCTGTGATGGATGTTACACCGAGCAGATGCAGCCACTGTACCAGCTGAGGAACCCGTCTGCCACGGGGAGGTGGTGAGAGAAGCGAGAAGGCGCCTGGATGCGGGGGTTCAGTGGCAGTTCCAGCCTTTCCGAAACACCTGGTCGCTGGGGCTGCCACTGAACCGGCTGATTCTCAGTGCAAATCCTGAGGTGACATTATCCTGTCATTTGGGGCGAGGCGATACATCGTAGATCCGGGCCGCGTGATCCTCGCTTGCCGTGATAACCCGTTGCTGATCGACGCTGAGGGCGGCATGGTGCACCGGGCCCTCATGGTCCATACTGCTGTGCAGGCGGTCGAGGGTTTTGACGTCCCACAGATGGAAGCCTCCCACGCGGTCGGTGGTAAGGAGCGTTTTTCCATCGTGAAAGAAGAGAACCGTGGCCCCGCTGGGCGCCTCGCCTGAACGCATCAATTTCCCGGTGGTCGCGTTCCACAGACAGAGACGATCATCGTAACCGAGAGACGCGAGCATCTTGCCATCGGGGTTGAAGGCAACGCCTGCGGTGTAGTCACGATGGGCTCGCATTTGCACCTTCTGCTTCCCGGTGGCGGTGTCCCAGACGCACAACATTCCGTCTTCCCCTGCCGACGCAACCGCTTTTCCATCGGGAGCGAAGGCGACCGACCAGACACGGCGGGGATGGGCACTCCATTCGCGAATCAACTTTCCGGTCTGGGCATCCCACAGGGATACGCTCCCCAGGTGATTGGCGGTTGCGAGAACCTTCCCATTGGGGGAAACCGCGAGATCGTAGACGTTCCGCTGTTTGGTAAGCGTTCTGAACAGCACTTTCTGGGTTGCCATCTCCCAGGCAGCCAGTTCGCCCTGGGCAGTCCCAACGAAAAGAACCTTGCCATTCGTAGAGCAGGCGAGCGCGCTGTTCGTACTGGTGAGGAGATTCCGCTCGTTGGGTTTGGCCACGATCCAGGTGCTGAGCGGTTTTCCGGTACCGACATCCCAGGTGCGGACCGTGCCGTCGAAACTGGCCGTCGCGGCGATCTTTCCGTCGGGGGTGAGGACCGCGCGCCGGATGACATCGTTGTGCCGAAGCGTGAAGAGCAGACGCGGAGCGCCCGGGACCGTGGTCTTCTCCGGCACGGGGACGAAGACAGGCACCTCGCCCCTGAACGGGGAGGCTGGCTCCAGGGGCGAAATCGGCGACGAGGTGAGAAAGGCCGAAGCGGATCCCGCCGCTGCGAGGGCCAGAAAAGTGGTCATTAGCAAGAGAGTCAGACGAGGAGGGGAAAGACGTTGCAATACCTGGACGGCGAGCGTGACAGCGGAGGAATTAGCCAGGTTGGGACTATTGGCCACGAAGGAAGAGGCGAGCTGAAGGGTGTTGCGCACCAGGGCTGGCGACACAGCGGCCCGGGTGAGCGAGGGGAGCAAGGCAGGGGTCAACACCGCGGCCAGAGTGATGCCCTTGCGAGCGAGTCGGCGGGCCAACAAGAGTCGCCCTCGTTCCAGGCGACCCTTGACAGCTCCCACGGTCCACCCCAGTTGTTGGGCTGCCTCATCGCGCGATAATCCCTCCAGACAGCAGAGGACGAGCGGGGCACGGTATTTCTCGGGGAGCCGGCGAAGTTCCTCATCCAGAAGCGTCGGTATTTCGGAAGGTTCCGAGCTGGATGCCCCCGGTAAGTCAGGGAGCGAATTCAGTGGATGTTCGCGCATGCGTTGTCTCCCCACCCGCGTTCGTGCCTCGGCCGCCACGCGACAGGCGACCTCGTGCAGCCAGCCAGCAATCGACTCTCGCCAGGCGACTGTTTTTGCCTTGCGAGCCAGCACCAGGAAGGTTGCCTGGAATGCATCCTCGGCATCGTGAGAGTGTTGGAGAAGACGCCAGCAGACGTTCAGCACCAGCTGAGCGTGCCGGTGCATCAACGTTTCAAAGGCTGCCTCGTCACGGTCATTTGCAAATCGCTCCAGCAGGAGGCGATCCGAAAGCGACTGTAGCCTCCCCTGCGTTCGCTGCAGATAGGTCACGACACTGCTTAACTGGCGCGCCTTCATGGTTCCCCCTGGAAGAAAGGACGACTATTACTCCATGGAGGGATCAGCGCAGCGCGGCACACTTTTTCTTCAGAGATGATCGTTTGCCACGAGCAGCTCTCCAAGAACGTTTCCGTTGCGAGCGCTCAGCGTTTCCTCCTGAATGAGCAACTGCACGGGTGAAGATTCTGCCGGGGCCTCTCCTCGTCTGGTTTCGATCCCCAGGAGAGCCCCAGAGAAGACGGTCGGGTTGCAATGCACCAACCGGTTCTCGTCCAGAACCCAGCCCAGGGTGGAGGGCCGTTGGGTAAGAAGACGCACCTGAGCCAGCGTTGCGTCCTCCGTATCGGGGAGTGCACCAAGGACGAGAAAGCCCAGCCGGTCCGCCTTTTCCCACAGGGAGAGGAGCGCTGCAACCACGGGAGCGAACAGGAGGTTCACTCCCCGGGCGCGAAGGGCGAGCAATTCCTCGTCGTCGGGAGTCCTGGCACAGCGAACTCCGCGAAGCGAGGTAGACTTGCCGTTGATGCAGAGCCCCTTCGGCGTCAACGTGATTTGTCGCAGGCCGTGGCAGATGACGGTACGATCGCAGCGTTCCCCCTCCTGCCACAGTTCGAGCGGGCCCTGATAAAGAAAAGGACTTTGCGGGTCCCACAAGCTGGCCTCCGGGATCACCACGCGCGCGTGCAGGAACTCCGGGGGTTGGTCCTCCTCGCGGGGCAAGGGCCGCAAATGATAGGCGACTTCGATGGTGTTGGCATAGGGACAGCGCGGACCCATCAGGCGCCCGCGTAGTTCGGTGCTTGGCGTGAGTCGTTCGGGGCGGACTGCGACCCAGATCTCCGCCGAGGCAGGGTGCAGCGATCGATTGTCGAGAACGACGGAGGCAATGCGGTTGTTCATGGTCGATTACACGATCAGCATCGCGTCTCCATAGCTGAAAAAGCGGTATTCCTGGGCAATGGCGACCTGATACGCCTGAAAGAGAAAATCGAGGCCAGCCAAGGCGCCGACCAGGAGCAGAAGCGTCGAACGCGGCAGATGAAAGTTGGTGAGCAACCCGTCGATCACCTGAAAGGAATAGGGCGGATAGATAAACAGATCGGTTTCTCCCGACCAGGGTTGGAGCGAAGCGTGTCGCGCCGCTGTTTCCAGCACGCGCACGCTGGTGGTGCCAACGGCGACGATGCGCCCGCCGCGTGCACGGCAGCGTTGCATGGCGGCAACCGTTTCGGCGGGCAACTGTCCCCATTCGCGATGCATCCGGTGCTGTTCGATCTCCTCGACCTTGATGGGCTGAAAGGTGCCCACGCCCACGTGGAGAGTGACAAAAGCCCGTTCGATCCCAGATTCCTCCAGGCGCGTGAAGATTTCGGGGGTGAAGTGGAGACCGGCGGTCGGTGCCGCCACGCTCCCTTCCTGGCGCGCGTACACTGTTTGATACCTTTCGCGATCCTCGTTCTCGGCATGACCCTTGCGAATATAGGGCGGCAGGGGAATCTGCCCATGGCGTTCCAGCAGAACCACCGCATGCTCCGAGGAATCCGGGCGCGCGAGCCAGTGACCTTCGTGGCGGCCAACCAGGGTGAGCGTCAACGGCCCTGGATCGAGAACGATCGTTTCGCCCACCTCCAGCCGGCCTCGCGTCTGGCAGAGCAACTCCCAGCTGCCATCGGCCAGGGTGTGCAGAAAAAGCCCTTCCCACCGTCCACCCGTGCGGGCTCGCTGTCCCAGCAACCGCGCAGGCAACACGCGCGTGTCGTTGAGAATCAGCAGATCTCCGGCGCGCAGCAGTTGAGGCAGTTCGCCAAAGCGGTGGTGAGTGATGACCCGGTCTGCCCGGGCGAGAACCATCAGACGCGAGGCATCGCGACGAGCGGCGGGGTGCTGGGCGATCAGATGAGCGGGCAAGTCATAATCGAGTTGATCGGTGCGCATGAACGGGGATGACTTTCAGAGCCCGTTGCGCGGGCAAGCGGTTTGCCTTCGCTCCGCGCAACGGTCGGCAAATCACCGAGAGATCCTTTGCAGAGAAAGCGGATCTCTTATTTGAACTCCTTGAGCCACTCCTCGAATCCCTTCTTGTACTGATCGATCGTCTTGCTCGGTCCAACCATACGGATGTGATAGAGATTCTTGTCGCCCTCGAAATGGATGGCGATCATGGTGTAATCCGGGCGTGCCTCGGTTTTCGCCTGCGGATCGAAGGGGCGCGCCTTGAACAGGTAGGTGCCCTGGATCTCGACCATGGTGGCCGGCCGTCCGCCGATCTTGATCTCGCTCACCTTGGTCACGTCGTCGATCTTTTTCCCTTCCGGCGCACGGAACTGCGACTTCCAGCGTTCCACGTTGGCCTTCGGTGTTCCGCCGGCGTTCCTGAAGATGACCACCTCGCCGTCGGCCTTGTCATCCTTGGCGTGAGGCAATTTGAACTGCATCAGGCGCATCTGGTTGGCTGGCGCTTCTTCCTTCCAGCTTGCCGGCGCGGTTGATTTCACCCCGTCCAGCTTGACCTCAGTTCCCTTGTCTGCGGCGGAGGCGCTGAACGCCACCAGCGCCAGCAAGCCCATTCCCAGGCACCAGGTTCGCTTCATCACGAATGCTCCTTGTGTTGGATCGCGTGGCGGAACACCAGTCAGTTAAGCAGCCAGCACGGTCGATGGCAAGAGGCGCTCTCGCCCGCGCGCTGTTGCACTTGTTGTTCCCTTTCGTCAAGATACAGGCAACTTCCGCCCACGCTGTTCAAGGAGAGGAACCAATGCGTCGATCGTTGTGGCTGGCGTTGCTCCTGCTTCCCCTCGGCTTTCCCGCCTTGTGCCTGGCCCAGGTCCCCGCGATGGTGCCCCTCGGAGTTCCGGGGCCGCTGGGTGGCTCCCCGCTGATTCAACATGAACCGGGGTTTCGTTTGCTTCTGACGCGCAGTGTGCAGCAAGAACTCAGGCTCGACCGCGACCAGCTCGCACGCATTGACAAGATTCCAGCGGCGGTTCTCGCCCAGTACAAGGAGGAACGGGCCAGGCTTGAAGCCCAGGCAGCTACCATCAATCAAGGGCTGGAACGGCTTACCGAAACCATCGATCAGGGAGTCTTTCAGGCCGCGGGTACGATTCTCAAGCCCGAACAGAGCGCCCGTCTGCGTCAGCTCAAGTACCATCTGATGGGGATCAACGCCTTTCAGCTGGGAGCGGTGCAAAAGGAGTTAAATCTCAGCGACAAGCAGAGAGAAGCTCTGAAAAAACTGGCGGAGAAGATGCTCGACGAGCAGCTTGTCCTGGTTCAGAAAATCACCGCCGAGAGCAAGGGCAACGTCGAGGAATTTAACAAGCGCTTTGGTCCTGCCGAAAGCGCCCTGATGCGCAAGACCTTCGAACAAGCGCTCGGTTTGCTGAGCATGGCGCAGCGGCAAAAGTGGCAACAACTCACCGGGGCACCCTGGACTGCCCCACGCGGAGCAGCTCCTTTCCAGCCGGACGATCCCCCGCTTGGCCCGCTGGCTGATCTGTCTTCGCCCACGGCGCAGCTACTCGGGCTGCATGGCGCCGCGGTGAGTGAGGAACTCAAAGTGACGGGTGAGCAACTGAGCCAACTGCGCAAGGCGCTGATGGAGGCCTATCGCAACAATGCCAAAACGCAGGAGCAACTCGCGCTGCAGCAGGTTGACCAGGCGCGCAAGGAAATCGAACTGTGGTCGCGCATGGGGTTGGCAGCACGCGCCCAGGTGGAGAAAGAGGTGCTCAAGCCAGAGCAACGAGAGCGCTACAATCAGCTGTTGAAGCAAATGGTTGGGGTCGACGGGCTGATGACGGTCTTGCTGCAGTTGCCTCAGTACAAATGGACCGCCGAGCAGAAGAAACAGTTGCTGGCAATCCAGGCCGACCACGCGCAGGCAGGCCGCGCTTTTCTCCGCACTCTTCCCTCCCCAGGTGCGAGCCCCACGGAGGAGATGGTGCGGACGATCACCACAAAAGTGATGGAACTCGATCGGAAAGCGATTGAAAAGCTCGGTGCTCTCCTTGATGCGGAGCAAAAGAAGCTCTGGCAGAGCGAATACGGAACGCCGTTCGACTTCAGTAGCATCACCGAGTATCCAGCGCTGGCACCTCCGGCCTCGTGGACGATTTCGCCTGCGTCGCAGGCGATTCAGCGGGCAGTGACGCATTTCAGTCGCAAGGAATATGCGCAGGCATCCGCCGCCTTTCAGGAAGCGGAGAAACTGGATGGAGAAAATCCCTATCTGCGCAACAACTATGCCTTCTTTCTCGCCACCTGCCCCGAGGACAAATACCGCGACGGGAAGAAGGCGCTCAGCATGGCGAAGGAACTGGTTGCCAGGGAACCCAGAAACGGAGAGTTTCTGGACACGCTGGCGGCCGCCCACGCCGAGGTGGGCGAGTTCGACGAGGCGGTCCAATGTGCGAGTCGGGCGATCGAGGTCGCCGCGCCGTTCCGCAAAACCGAGTATCAGCAACGCCTGCAGCGCTACAAGGAGAAGAAGCCTGCACGCGACTAGAAGGCCTGTTTGTCGAGGCGGCGCAGGGGATCGGATCCTCTCCGTCATCCTCCTGGGCTCAAGCGAGAGTGTTGCCAATGCTCACCCTGGCCAACTTCATCGACGGCGAATGGCGTGCGCCGCTTGGAGGCGCGTATCTCCCGAACCACGAACCCGCCACCGGGGAGGTTTACTCCCAGGTACCGGATAGCGATGGCCGCGATGTGGATCAGGCGGTTGCAGCGGCCCGACGGGCCTTTCCGGGGTGGGCGCGCACCCCGGCGGCGGAACGGTCGCAGTTGTTGCTTGATCTTGCGCAGCGGATTGAGGCCAATCTGGACCGATTCGCCCAGGCGGAGTGCGTGGACACCGGCAAACCACTACGTCTGGCGCGTGCCCTGGATATTCCTCGGGCCGCGGCGAACTTTCGCTACTTCGCCACTGCCATCCTCCACACCGAGAGCGAGTGTTATCGCACTGATCAACTGGCGCTCAACTATGTGCTTCGTCAGCCGCGCGGAGTGGCAGGGCTTATTTCGCCGTGGAATCTGCCGCTCTATCTGCTCACGTGGAAGATTGCTCCAGCGCTGGCGACGGGGAATACCGCGGTGGCGAAGCCCTCCGAACTGACGCCGGTGACTGCCCACTTGCTGGCCGAATTGTGCCAGCAGGTCGGTCTTCCACCCGGGGTGCTCAATGTGGTGCACGGGTTGGGGAGCAAGGTGGGCGCAGCGCTGGTGACTCATCCCACGGTGCGCACGTTGTCCTTCACAGGGGGAACGAGAACCGGCGCCGACATCGCTCGGAATGCCGCCCCACTGTTCAAGAAGATGACCCTGGAACTCGGAGGGAAGAATCCCAACGTGGTCTTCGCCGATTGTACGTTCGAGGAAACACTGGCGGGGAGTGTGCGAGCCGCCTTTGAGAACCAGGGGGAAATCTGTCTGTGTGGGTCGCGGCTCTTCGTGGAGGAAGCGATCTATCCCCGCTTTCTGGAACGACTGGTCGAGCGTGCAAAGGCGCTGCAGGTAGGCGATCCGCTCGACCCTGCGACCGACCAGGGAGCCTTGATTTCGGCAGCGCATCGGGAGAAGGTGCTGGGCTATCTGCGGCTCGCTGTTGAGGAAGGGGGGCGCATCCTGTGCGGCGGCGGTGCTCCCCCGCTTCTTCCACCTCGATGCCAGGGGGGATATTATGTGGCACCGACCGTGATCGCCGATCTGCCGGTGAATTGCCGCGTGAACCAGGAAGAGATTTTTGGACCGGTGGTCACAGTGACGCCCTTTCGCACCGAAACCGAGGTGATCGAGTGGGCGAACAGCACTCCCTACGGCTTGTCGGCGTCGTTGTGGACCGGCGATCTGGCCCGGGCGCATCGGGTGGCGGAGCAGCTGGATGCGGGCACCGTGTGGATTAACTGCTGGTTATTGCGTGATCTGCGCACTCCCTTCGGGGGGACCAAGCAGAGTGGAGTCGGGCGCGAAGGCGGAGACGAGGCACTCCGCTTTTTCACCGAGCCAAAAACCGTTTGCCTCAAGTATGCCACGGAAAGTCCGAGATGAGCGAAACGATCAGTTCCCGCGCCCCGCGTCCTGTAGGCGCCTATCCCCACGCGCGCCAGGTGGGCTCGCTGCTGTTTCTCAGTGGAATTGGTCCGCGGGAGCCGGGGACCGATCGCATCCCTGGACAGATTCTCGATGAGACCGGGAAGGTGGCAGGGCATGACATTGCGGCCCAGTGTCACTCGGTATTCCGCAACATTCGCACCATTCTGGAAGATGCGGGCTCCAGCTGGGAGCGCATTGTTGATGTCACGGTCTTCCTCACCGATATGCAGAACGATTTTGCGACGTTCAACAAGATCTATGCAGACTATTTCCGTGACAATCAGCCGACGCGAACCACGGTGGAGGTCAGCCGCTTGCCAACCCCCATTGCCATCGAGTTGAAGGTGATCGCGACCATCTGAGGGACGCCAGATTACGGTTCCAGGGGCACCCAGTCCTGCGTGTCGAAGCGAGCGTGCGGAGAGTTATTGATGTTATAAAGCGCTTCCTCGTAGGCGGCGCGGCAAGGGGTGAGCATGCGCCGCAGTTCGGCGGGCGTGAGGTTGCCCTGTTCGCGACAGAACATCAAATCGGCCTTGCCTGGAACTCGAACCAGGTGCACGCCGTGGATGACCTTCTGCGCTTCGTCGCCGTAGACTTTGCCGTGTTCACTCCCCGGGATGAGCAGGAAGCAGGTCTGGGTGTTTCGTGGCTGGCCTCCTTCGAGCGCCATTTCCGGCAGCGAGGCGCGCGAAAGTCCCGCCAGAGCCAGCACCTTGGAATCACGCTTCTGGGGGGCCTCGGGAGCAATCAGGGGAATCGCGCGTTCATAGGAGGTCTGGATCATGCGCGGCAGATCCTCGTGGCCATCCTCGCTCAGGCAAAGTTCGACCTGGGCCACATCGGTCACCGGGAGGAATTGCTGCAGACAGCGCGCCGCCTGGTCAACGAGCGGGGTGGCGAGGTGACGCTGGACATCGCTGGCCGCCAGACAGAGTTTGTTCATCCCGCCCTGGAGCGAGAAGACAAACTCTTGCAGGTTCTGGTCGAGATGAACCCAGTGTTCGGGGGTGAGGGTGGAAACAAAGCGTCCGGCGGCTCGGTCGAGTTCTTTTTCGCCATCAGGAAGAACAACACGCGTGGTGGTCGATTCGCGGAGCACCTCCCAGAACGATTCGGTAGAAGCGAGGGGGGTGGGGCTGAGCGTCATTTCGGGCGTGTAGCTCATCTCGTCGTCCATGTCCTCAAGGGGGGGCATTTCGAGGACCTCGACCACGGCCCGCAAGCGCTGGCGGACAAAGGTGCAATCCCGCAGCTGATCGCGCAGCCGCCCCTGGAGCGCGTGATAAAACTGGAGCAGGGCGGTGGCGATATCGGCGGTGAGCGACTGGCGGGCGTGCGTGGCTAGATGATCCAGGAAGAGGCGAAGCGGACGGGAGCGGCGGTTGGTAAAGAAACTCCAGCCTGAGTTGCCGTTGATGCAGGTGCGGAGCGCTTCCTGAAGCGGGAGTTCAGCCTGAGCCGCCTTGCTATTGAGGTCGCGAACGCGATTCAGTTGCGCCTCCGTCATGGAGCCGCACCATTGAATCAATTTGCCCAGGGCGGCCTCGGTCATGGCAATGCGATGGCCGGGGACATCCATGAGCTGCAGGACTGCCTCGGCGAGCTTTTTATCCCACGTTTCCGCCAGGGTGGTATAGGCTGATTCCAGCGCACGAGTGATCCGGCTCTTGCGCAAGCCCACGCTCATGCTTCCCTGTTGTTGAACGCCTCCGCCCAGCCATTCCTTCATCCGGCCGACTGCCTGGCGCGCCCAGACGCCGGGATCGTCGGGTCCGCCAAACTGCCAGCATTGTTCTTCCAGCTGGCTCAGAAACTGGACCAGCCCGGCCGACGGAGTGGTTTCATCCAGATGGTTGGCAGCGAGCGTTTCGAGCTGGGTGGTGAGTGCTTCCGGTCGCAGATCCGGATCGGAGAGGATTCGGCCGCACACCGCTTCCACCTCGGAGTAGTTGCCCACTCCGCGGGTCCCCGTGGGAGCTTCGAGCATGGTCGTCCAGTGTTGCACCAGCGTCTTGAGAGCGCGCCGGGCGGCCAGTCGCAGTAGCAACCCACTGGGGAACCACACTGCGTGCGTCCCGATGCTGCGAAAGGCGACCCCGTTGGTGTGGATCCGCCAGCGCTCCAGCTGCAGGCCCAGGGGGGTGGTCAACTCGTGGAAGAGATAGCTGCCCAGGTGCGCCACGGCATCACGTCGGGCACCCGGACTGCGCTGGGCATGGGTGAGGAGGTAGGTCGCCTCGAACGCCGGACCCTCCTCGCGAATCCGCGCTCCATCGGCGCCATACTGCGCGGAAAAGGGAGCCATCCCCTCGGCAAAGTGGTTGAGTTCGGTGAGGGTGGCATAGAGGTTGGCCTGTTCCGCTGGCGGAGTGGCGGGGTCATCCGGAGCACCACAGAAAAGAAAGCTGTTGATGTGGCCCTCGGGTTGGCGCATCTGCTTGAGGACGCGTTTCAGCGCATAGCCCAGATCGGGAAGGAAACCGCTCGATCCTCCGCTTGCGCTGGCGATCACCGAGACACAGGGGATATTGTCGCGCAGTGCCAGCCCGGTGTCATTCACCGCGCGATAGAGCGCATCGGGGTGGGAGACCGCCTGCAGTTCGCGTTTGATGCGGGCAACCAGCCGCAAATAGTTGTCGCTAAAGGCCAGGCGCCCCAGGGCGCGCGACCCCTGCGTTTTCAGGTTGCGCGGCAGGGTGTACAGTTTCTGCGGCGGCAACCACTCGCTGAGCTGAGCCATCTGACGCTGGCGATAATGGGCGATCGGTTGCAGCGGCAGATGGTAAACCTCGTCGGGCTTGAAAGCGATTTCCGAGGCTCCGCGACAGGCCTGGCGCAGCGCATCAGCATCGGTATCGATGTAGAGAAAGCGGAAGATGGGCACGCGCTCCAGATCGCCAAAGCGATCGAGGAGCCGACAGCGCAGCTCCATCAACGCGCGCCGTCCCAGACTCCCCAGGCCAATGATCAGTGCTGGACGCAGGGCCCCGGTCTGCGGGAGATGAGCAGTCAAGCCGAGATTCGACACCTCGTCGAGTTCTTCCAGACTGCCGCCCAGATCGACTTCTTCCAGCTCGTCCTGTTTGCCGACCATCTGCTCCAGATGGATGTCTTCCATCGTGTCGTAGAGGGTCTTCGGACGATTGGCTTTCTGCCCCTCCTCGGAGTCCCGCAGCCGGGTGGGAGCCGAGCGAGCCGTGTACAGGGCGCGGACAAACGAGAGGCAGTTCGGAAAGCGTTTGGCAGGATCCTTGGAAAGGGCGCGTGCGATGATGGGCCGCTCCGCCTCCGGGAGGGAGCGCAACTCAGGAGCCTCGTTCATGTGCTGATGGGCCAGCATGCGCGCGTTCTTGCCGTTAAACGGGCGCTGGGCAGTCAGCAACTCCTGATACACAATCGCCAGGCTGTACTGATCGGAGCGGTCGCTAAACTTTCCGGTGAACGTCTCCGGGGAGGCGTATAACGGCGTGACGCCGCCCAGAATCCCACTCATCCCCGATCGCTCCAGGTGCTTGACCAGCCCAAAGTCGGCCACCTTGACGCGGTCGCTGACCAGAAAGAGATTGCGCGGTTTGATATCGAGATGTTGCAGACCGTGTTTCTCGCACATGTAATCGAGAGCTTCGGCGGAATCGCGGATAAAACTGATGAGCTGGTCGCGTGGAATACCCACCAGCCCTGCCGATTGGGCCTCGACATAAACATCGAAGAGATTCTTGTCTGCCAGCTCCATGACGATCACGAGTTCGCCATCGAGAATCTCGATGCGATCCATCCCCAGGACAAAGGGATGGCGGACTTCCTTCACGCGATGGAGGGCCTGCAGTTCCTGTTCCGCACGCGCAGCATCGCCATCGTCGAGCGAATTGAGATTGCCAAAGACAAACTTGATTGCCTTGTATATGCCCCCCGGCGCTTCACATTTCCAGGCTTCGCCGAAGCCGCCGCTACCGAGCGGTTCGATGAGCCGATACCCGGGGATTGGTTCGGCGCCACATTCGCGGAGCACACTCATACCTGTCCGCCTCGGTGCATGATCTGAGGATTGAGTGGATGAGGGGAGACCAGAGAGCCCACCCAAGAATAGGTCGCAATGCGACGATTGTCCAATGCGGGGGGAATGTGAACCGAGGCGACCCACCCTTCCGATCCACGAGGGTGCTGCACCGTGAGCGATTCGCCGCGCTGAGAAATCTTTGGGAATTCTTCCTTGCTTGTGCTGCGCCTGGACTGATATACTTCTTTTATCCACATTCTTGCTGGATACCTCGCAGGGCGCCGTTGCTCCGGTCCCTCCAGAACGATCCCACCTGAACAACCCGCTGCGGGGATACCACATGCTTGGACTACCCGAATTGATTCTGATTGGCGCAATCGGACTGGTTCTGTTTGGTCGTCATCTGCCGACGATGGCACGTTCGCTCGGTCAAACTGTGCGAAATGTGCGGCGGGAGATCCGAGAATTCGAGGACGACCTTTCGCCAACGCTACGCTGAGCCCTCTGTGGTGCCTGCGCGAACGAGTTCTCCACCTTTTGTGCTTGTCTACTGAGTGGATTCTGCTATAGTGCTTCAGAGAGCTTGCAATCCAGGGTTGGTGATGTCGAGCCTCTGAAGTCCATCCAAACGACACCAACAACTCAAGGGTACAGACATGGCTTCACTGTTTGGCTTCATTGGATCGATCGGCACCCCGGAACTGATCGTGATCCTGATCGTCGGCGTGCTGCTGTTTGGACGCAAACTCCCGGATGTCGGTCGCTATCTGGGGAAGGGGATCATTGAGTTCAAGAAGGGGATCAAGGGGATCGAGGACGACCTCGACTCGACCGCGTCGGCTCCGCGTCAGGAACAGTTGACGCTGGATCAACCCCGCGCCCCGGAGAAGATCAAGGCGACGGCTCCGAAGTTCGAGCAAACCAACCCTCCGCAGGTCTAAGCGGAGTGGCGCTGGACAGCAGAGACACCGAACCAACCGCAACGGTCCGGTGTCTCTGAAAAGTACGAAAAACGGGCGCTTAACTCAGCGGCTAGAGTGCCATCCTCACACGGTGGAAGTCACTGGTTCGAATCCAGTAGCGCCCACTCTTGACCTTGATTATCGAGGCCTGGACAGAGCACATCTCTGTCTGGGCCTTCTCGCTTTTCATCACCTCCATCTGAACTATCCTTTTCGATTCTCTCCCCGAGCCGGGAATTGTCTTGCCACGCGCGGGGAGGGCGGTATCTTCTAAAGCCGGTGGCTTTCCTGTATCTCCTCCCTCGTGTGGAGTTTCGGACTCCCTCCGAATCATCGTGGCCTCGTATCCCGACGAATTCATGAACGCTGATCCACGCCCAGAACTCCCCGGGGAGGGTGCGCCCACCCGGGTTCGGATGGGGGTGCTCGGGTTTGCGGCGACGATGTCGATCCTGCTTTATCTCGATCGCTATGCGCTTTCAGTGGCACAACCCGTCATGCGCGATGAATTGCTGCTCGATGATCAGCAGATGGGCCATGCGCAAAGTGCGTTCTTTTACATCTATGCGCTTGCCCAGGTCCCGGCGGGGTGGGTGTCGCAACGGTTCGGGGCACGGCTGACTCTCGCGCTCTATGTCGCGGTGTGGTCGGTCGCGCTGGGCGGCATGGGCTGCATCACCGGGTTGTGGTCGTTGGTTGTTTTTCGTGGATTGTTAGGATTGGCCCAGGCGGGCGCCTATCCCTGCGCTGGTGGATTGCTCAGGGATTGGTTTCCGCTGCAGAGTCGTGGGTTTGCCAATAGCGTCACCACCACGGGAGGGCGGACCGGCTATCTCCTCGCCACCATCCTCACCCCGTATCTGATGGTGCTGGTCGGACAGCTGCTCGGCCAGACGACTGGGCAGTGGCGTGGGGTCTTTGCGTTCTACGCCTCGCTGGGAATGGTGTGGGCGCTCGTCTTCTGGTGGTGGTTTCGCGATTCTCCGCTCGAACATCCCGGTTGCAATGATGCGGAGTGTCGGCTCATTCGGGGCGACACGGTCGCGGTCGATCCTGCTCCTCGACACTCCGACGTGCCTCCGCTGCTGGCGATGATCAAGCATCCCACGGTGATCTTGCTTTCGCTCGTGGGTGTGTTTGTGAATGTCGGGTGGATCTTTCTGGTCACCTTCCTCCCCACCTATCTGACGAACATTCACCACCTGGATCTGCGTTTGATCGGCTGGCTGGCTGCCTTGCCGGGGTTGGCGGGGATGGTGGGCGGAGTGCTGGGGGGAATGGCGACCGATCGGCTGGTGCGACGCGTGGGACTGACCTGGGGACGCCGCATTCCGGGGATCATCGCCAATGGCGGAGCCGCCCTGGCCTATGCCCTCAGCCTGAGTACCGACAACGTCATCATCCAGGTGGCGCTCTTCGCCTCCGCGGGGTTTCTGGTGGACTTCGGTCTCGGTTCGCTCTGGGCGGTCTACCAGGACATTGGCGGAAAGCACGTCGCCACCGTGCTGGGGTTCGCCAACATGTGCGGCAATCTCTCGGCGGGCTATTTCGCCTCCACGATCGGCGGTTATGCCAAACGTGAGGACTGGTCCACCGTTTTCCTCCTGGCTGCCGGTGCTCTTTTGGTGACGATGACCTGCTGGTGCTTTGTCCGTCCGACGCTTCCCTTGCTTCCCCCCGTGCCAGACGATGTTGCAAAAGACGCATAAGCGATCTGTGTTGGCTCTTTCTGGCCAGGGAGGGAGCGCGTGGATAACGTAGAGCCTGGAGCGCTGCTGCCTGCCCCATACGAGAACCTCTTGAATCGCTTGCACCCTGAGTTGCGTCTGGAAGGAGAGCTGCGATGCGAAAGTTACCTGGATTGCGAACGCTGTTGCTGGGGCTCGTGGTCGCCCTGGGATTGGGAGGGATCGATGATCGGGCCCTGGCTCAACGGTATCTGCGCGGCGTCGAGTGGCCCGAACCGCCCGTGGTGACTCCCGGGGAGAACCACTCCGCTCCCTCCGACGCCCTCGTGCTGTTTGATGGCAAGAACTTCGATGCCTGGGATGGCGCCAAGGACTGGAAGGTCGACGAGGATGGTGCATTCACCGCCAAGGGAGCCATCCAGACCAAGAAGGGGTTTGGCGATTGCCAGCTGCACCTTGAATTTGCCACTCCCAAGGTAGTCAAGGGGAGCGGACAGGGGCGGGGCAATAATGGCATCGGTCTGATGGGGGCTCGCTACGAGATCCAGGTGCTCGATTCCTACCAGAACAAGACCTATCCCGAGGGATCGTGTGGATCGGTGTACAACCAGAAACCGCCGATGGTGAACGCCTCGCGCAAGCCGGGCGAATGGCAGTCGTTCGACATCATCTTCACCGCGCCTCGTTTCGACAAGGACGGCAAGGTGACCACGCCTGCCTATGTGACGGTCCTGCACAATGGCGTGATGGTCCAGAACCACACCGAGATCATCGGCAATACCTTCTTTGATCGACCCGCGGCTTACTCCAAACACCCGGACAAGTTGCCGCTGGTGTTGATGTATCATGGCAACCCGGTGCGGTTCCGCAATATCTGGATTCGCGAGTTCAAGGATCTGGTAAGTAAGCCAGGGAAGAAAGGGATCGAGGGGAAGTGATTTCCGGCTTGCCTGATTCACAAACCACGGACTGAGCAGGACCCGGCAAGGACCTTCCCTGGCCGGGTCCTTCGTTCTCAGGAATACTCACCCGGTCGTCTCACCCCTGGTGCACGGAGTCAATTCACCCGGTTGCTGCCATTCCGGCTCAGAGGGTTCTGACACCGCCACCGGACGCGACGGACGTTGACGGAACAGCGTGATCATCACCACCGCAGTCAGGATCAGCACCCCCGCGAGCGCCAGTTGACTGTCGAGCGTCTCATCGCCAAACAGCCAGCCAAAAAAGACAGCCACGAGGGGGTTGACATAGGCATAAGTGGAGACTGAAGCAGGAGATGCAACCCGAAGGAGCCAGGTGTACGTGGTGAAGGCCACCAGCGAGCCGATCACCACCAGATAGAGAAAAGCAACAGCCGAACGAGCGGAGGTGTTCGCCAACGAGACTCGGTCCCATTCGCCGAACAGGGTGCCGGCCAGGAGCATCATCGCTCCGCCAACGATCATCTGCATGGCGCTGGTTAACAGGGCAGAGGAGCCGTGGGGAGCCTGACGAGCCTGGAGCGAGCCGATGCACCACAGAATGGGGGCGGCTGCGATCGCCAGCATCGGGAGGAGGGCGCCTTGCTGACCTTCAAACGAGCCAGGCCGCAGCAGCAACACGGTCCCCGCAAAGCCGATCAGCATTCCCACCACCACCACTGCCCTTGGCCTCGGGCCATGGAAGAGAAGCCATTCGCACAGGGCCATCCACAACGGCGTGGTCGCAACGATCAGAGCTGCCACTCCGGACGGCACGGTCTGCTGTCCCCAGGTCACCAGCCCATTGCCCCCGAGCAGCAGAAATATGCCGGTAACAATCGCCAGGCGCCAGTGCAGACGCGTGGGAGCCGCCACCCCATGAGTGCGCAGCCAACCATAAAGGAGACTGCCGGCGAGCAAAAAACGCACCCCGGCCATGAGAAAGGGGGGCAAGGTCTGGACGGCGAACTTGATGGCCAGGTACGTGGATCCCCACACAAAGTAAATGATTGCAAAGCCGAGCACCAGGCGCCAGGTCGGCGGGGCTTCTCGCTGTTCCGTCATCACATCCTCTCGCAACCAGAGCGTGCGCGACACAGAACCCTTCTTACAATCGTCTGCCCAGGCGAACAGAGGCAGAGCGGTGGATCGGAGCAGGAGAAGGCTGTCACACTCTGGCAAAGAGCGACTTGCGACACAGAACAAGGGTGCATAGATAACTGCCTAGCAGGAGCATGATGGCGGCGAACACCCAGAGCCCCCAGCGCGCCAGGGTGAGAATCCGGGTAGTTCCCTGAGCCATCACCGGAATGGCGGATCGCACCTCGCCCACGCTGTTTTCCAGGTCGTTCAGGCTCCGGTCCTGCTCGGCCAGGCGATTTTCCAGCTGGGCGGTGTACAGGGGCAGGGCGGAGGCGAAGAGATCCGCGGTGTCGAGAGTCTGGTTGATCGTCCGCTCATACTTCTGGCGATTTTCCAGGGCACGATCAAGTTGCTGCTGAGTGTTCTTGAGAAGCATCGCCGATTGAAGGAGCGCCTTGCGCAGTTGCGGCCAGTTCTCGACCGCCATGTCCAGCCCTTTGCCCGCCTGGCGCAACGCGGTCGCTACCTCGCGCAGCTGACTGGTCTCACGCAGGATTTTGCTCAACTCACTGGTGAGCAGAGGAAGCTCCGCCGCCAGTTGGGCACTATGTTTGGGGATATTTTTCAGCAGCGGTTCGAGCTTGTCCTGATCCTTGATCGCCTTGCCCAGCGCCTCGCGAGTTTGGTCCGCCACCTTGCGGCTTTCCAGAAGGGCGGTGCGGAGCTTGGGAAGATCGCGAAAGAGGTCCTCGAGATCCTTGCCCGCCGCCGACAGCCCCTTGGCACCCTTGCGCAAGCCCTCGGCGATCTTGCCCCCCTCGGGCCAGAACGGCTTCTGTTCCACATTCGGCTTCAGGCCATTGAAGGTGACCACGGGGTAGTTGTACCCCGAGAGCTTCTCCACCTGTTCGGCCCCGGTGGTGAGCGAGGACTCCATCCCCTTGAATCCCTCGCGCATGGCCTCGATGCGTTCGGGCTTGATCAGGTTGGCCAGCTGATCCAGCCCCTCGTTGAAGCGGCCCAGGCTGTTGTGAATCTCCCTGGCCGCCTTGAGATCCGGTGATCCGACCTTGAGCAATTCGCTCAAGCGCTGTGCATCAGTGCGAAGGTCGGCGGTCGTTTTATCGAGGCGTTCGGACGCCGTTGTGGCGGCCGGGATGACTTTTTCATCGAGAAAGGAGGCAGTTTTTTTCAACCCCTCGCGCATCTGGCCGAGGTTCTCCGGGTCGAGCGTTTGGGCCATCCCCTCCAGGCCCGCTGCCAGATCGCCAACCGCCTTGTTCACATTGCGGACGTTGTCGTAGTCGATCCCCTGTGATTTCACCAGCTGGGTAAGCTGGGGCAACTGTTCATGCAAGCGCTCGGCCAGCTCCTGCATTTCAGGGCGGCGCGCGGTCTCGATCTGCCTGCGCAGCAGCACGATTTGGTCTCCCGTGCGACTGGCCACCTGCTCCGCGCGATGGGCATGCTGATCAACGTCGCTGGAGGTGGGGAGGAGGAAGCCTAGACTGAGAAGGATGCCACCGGCAACCAACCCGAGCAGACCGAGGACGAAGAAGAAGGTGCGCTGCATGACGGTTCATCCTTCGCGACGGGGCAAGAAAAACGTCTTGCAGTATTCTACGCGCCAAATCGTTCAAGCGATCATGGGCGAACGTCGAAACGAACAAATGGGATCGACGCCCCTGGTGTGGAGAGCGGCTCACCATGCGATGCAATGAAATCCTGACGGGTGACTGTTTGCGCTGTTTGAACGACCTGCCCTCCGCCAGCGTGGATCTCGCCTTTGCGGATCCCCCCTTCAACATCGGCTATGAATACGACGTCTACCACGATCGACAATCGAAAGCCGATTATCTGCAGTGGACCGAGAAGTGGTTGCAAGCCGTCCACCGGCTGCTACGCCCCACAGGGTCGTTCTATGTTGCCATCGGAGACGAATACGCCGCCGAGGTCAAGGTGCGTCTCGATGCCCTGGGGATGACCATGCGCAACTGGATCATCTGGCACTACACCTTTGGCGTCAACTGCAAGCGGAAGTTCAATCGCAGTCACGCGCACATCTTCTACTATGTGATGAATCCCCGTCAGTTCACCTTTAATGCCGAGGCGATCCGGGTGCCCTCCGCTCGGCAGACCACCTACGCCGACCGGCGCGCCAATCCAGTGGGCAAACTCCCTGACGACACCTGGATCCTTCGACCCCAGGAAGATGAGCGTTGCTTTCCACCGGACAGCGATACCTGGTATGTGGCCCGCGTTTGTGGCACTTTCCACGAGCGAACCGACCATCCGTGCCAGATGCCAGAAGCGCTGCTCGAGCGGATCATTCAGGTGTCGAGCAATCCAGGGGATCTGGTGCTCGATCCCTTTGGGGGAAGTGGAACGACGCTGGTGGTGGCGAAAAAGCTGGGGCGCAAGTATCTTGGCGTGGAGTTGTCCCCTGACTATGCCGAGCGTATCCGGGAACGCTTGGCCAGGTCGTAAAACGCGTTCGCCGAGGAGGAGGTGTCACAAAGGGCGTCACACATCCTCCCCGGCGGTGCGGACCATCAGCGCCGTCGCTTATTTCCCGTCCGGCGGCTGTTCGAGACGCACCAGGGTCCACTGTTGCGTACCGTTCTTCCCGAAATGGACCAGCAAGGGAGTCTCGTTCTTGGTCAGGTTGTAAATGCCGGTCTCAAACACCGGTTCCTTCCTGTCTCCCACGGTCCAGGCGGCCCGCTGGGTCTTTTTGTCCACCGACCCGTAGACCTGCTCGGTCGTGTCCGTGATCGCGTTGTAGTAGTTGCCGCGAATGATCCCGTCCTTGTTCACCGCGAGTTGGAAGATGTTGTTGGAAGTGGTCTCGTCGCCCTGCACCACGCCGAACACACCCAGAGGTTGCCACTCCGCGTTCTCCGCGGGTTTCACGCCCAAACCAGTCGCAGCGATGTTGGAAGCCTGCTGGGCATAGGCCGACGCCGTGGCGATGGGCGTGCCATTGTCGTACACCTGATCTCCCTGGTAGACGATTGTCGTCCCGTAGTCATAGTAGATCGGATACGCCACCGGATAGCCACAATAGGGAGCCAGCGTGGTCCAGAGCGGGACGGTCCAGACCGTGGCATACGTCCAACGGCGAGGGTACCAGGACCCCACGTGCAGATTGTACCACCCAGCATTGAAGTACGGTCGCCCATAGAAGGACCGGCGCACATAGACGCCCTGGTTTCGCAGGGCCGTACCGCTGACATAGCGGGTGGAATAGACCGGAGCACCCGGGCGTCGAATCGCCCCGTAACGGGCATAGGCACCAACGTCCGTCGGGAACCGGGGACCGGTCACACCGACCCCGCGGGCGCCACCAACTGCGACCCCACCAGGACCAACATGCACTCCTCCAATCGAGCCGGTGCGGATGGTTTGCCCGCCCGGAGTGGTGATGCCTACTCCCCGCGCTCCTCCGGTTGTCACCCCCCGAGGTCCCACGTGGACTCCACCGACAGAGCCGCCGTGAATGGTGGTTCCGCGTGGGCCGACGTAAGTTCCTCCCCGCGCTCCGCCCACCGTGGCGCCACGTGGGGTGTAGACGGCTCCGCCCCGAGCCCCGCCAAATCCCACCCCGCCATGCGAACCGACCACCGCTCCGCCGCGTGCCCCTCCGACGGCCACCCCGCGCGCTCCAAAGCCGCGCGCCTGAACCGCGCTGGTGGCAGCAAACAGGACCACTCCCAGGGTCCCAATCCAGCAGATGCAATTACGCATGTTGTTCATCTTTCTCGTTCAGAAGTCCAGGCTGTTCGTTCACTGTCCCGATTTGACGCGTGTCACTTTCACTGGTGCTGTATCCTGCACATTAATTCCCGCGAGCATGCGCTCTACGGATTGCCAGGTAAACGCATCCTTGTCGAGTGGAGTGATGAGGTTTGTTGAGGACACGGTGCTGCCATCTGGCAACGTTCCCGTCGCGGCCAGCACCCAGCGTTTGTCCTCCCACGTCCAGTACGCCTCGCCAATGCCTCCGTTGCTATCAAAGATCCAGGAGCGGAGTTGCCCGGCCGCAGGATCCTTGCCGATGATCTGCAGCGACGTCTGGCGCACCTTGCCGTTTTCCTTGATGGTGTGTCGGCCGCGAATAAATCGCTTTGCCTCATCCCATTCGTAGGTGCTCCGCACCTCGACGTCGCTGGTCTTTGCCTCCCACTCGCCGAGCAGCCACTCCACATCCTTGACCGACACCAGTTCCGCGGGATCCACCCCCCACTCGCGCACCACTGCCATCTGCCAGCCATCGCCCTCGCGAATGTGCAACACGCTGTAGTGCGTGATACTTGGTTCGGGCGCGTTGGAGGTGGTCAACGTCAACGTGCCTTCTTCCTGGGCGGTGTGCTTGCCCAGCAGCCGGATGGAATCGATCTTCACCTTGATCGAGCGTTTTGGATTGTTTTTGAAAAACTCCGCATACGCCTTCTCGATCGCATCGCGGCCACGAATGCTACTGCCATCCTCGGCGACGTACTCGCAGTCTCTGGTCCACAGCGCCGCGATGGCCTTGGCATCTCCCCTGTCAAAGGCACGGATAAACGCCTCTGAGGTTCGGGAGATGGCTGCTTCCTCTCCTTTCAGATCCGACTTCGCTTCGCTGTCTGGGGCAGCGACACGAACGGGTTCTTTTCCCCCCCGTGCCAGCGCCCGATAGACAGGGAACAGGGCCACACCGAGGGCAAGCAGTGTCAGTCCCACAGTGAGAGCGTACCCTTTCTTGCTCATGCTCGTCTCCTCTGAATGAGATCTGTCAGAGTGCCTGATCGCGACAGGGTTTGTCGGCGACGTGAGGATCTCTGTTATTCATAGGAGAAACGGGACGGGACTTCTGTCCCCTCTGGCCGTCAGGGCGCTCTCTTCTCTCCGCCCATAAGGGAACGCCTGGCTCGGCTGCTTCTTGCGCTCTACCTTGCATGAACCTTGCAGGGATGTCCTCGTTTTCATGGGAGAGTGCCTTCCCATCCGCTATAACTCTCAGGATGCACCGACGGGCTTGCTGGCTGCCGCCCCGTTCGCGCGCCACGGATCGTACAGGATGGCTCAACAGGCTCAGGAAGGGAGAGTTGGATGGACTGGCAAGGAGTGTGGGAGGCAATTGTCTTTGGAGTGGTCCAGGGGCTGACGGAGTTTCTGCCCATCAGCAGCACGGCGCATCTCCGCGTGATACCCGCCTTGCTCGGTTGGGGCGACAAGGGGGCGGGGTTCACCGCTGTCATTCAGATCGGCACGCTGGTGGCGGTCTTTTTCTACTTCCGCCACGACATCTCGCGCATTGCGGTCGCCTTCTGGCAAGCGCTGCGCAAGGGCAAGCCGATGGAAACCCTCGATGCCCGCCAGGCCTGGATGATGATCTTCGCCACCGTTCCCATCCTGGTGTGTGGCTATCTCTTCAAGGATCACATCAAGGGACCGTTGCGTTCACTTTATGTGATCAGTGGCACTCTGATCGGCCTGGGAGTGTTGCTGGGCGTTGCCGAGCGACACCTGCGCCAGCGCATCAACAAGGGGGAGCACCTGAAGGAACTTGAGGAGCTTGGCTGGAAAGAAGCGCTGGGGGTGGGGTTTGCTCAGACGCTCGCCTTGATCCCGGGAGTGTCGCGCTCGGGAGTGACCATCACCGCCGGACTCTTTCTCGATCTCAATCGCGAAACCGCAGCGCGTTTTTCGTTTCTCCTCTCCCTGCCAGCCATTCTTGCCGCAGGGGTGTATGAACTGTGGCACGATCGCCAGGAGTTGCTTGCCTCCTCCGCCAATGCGGTCAATCTGCTGATTGCGACCGTGGTCTCAGGGCTCGTCGGCTATGCTTCGATCGCCCTGCTGTTGCGCTACCTGCGCACCCGGACCACCCTGGTTTTTATCGTCTACCGTGTGGCCCTGGGACTGCTGCTGCTGGCGCTTCTGTTGAGCGGGCGCTTGCAGCCAAACGAGCAGGCCAATTCGCAGAAGCCACAGGCGGAGCTTCGTGATTCCAATGAGCACCCGTGAGGCTGTCCTGGGGATCACGAAGCCCCGCTGAGTTCCCGCCTTAACGGCGGGAACTCAGTTCTTTGACCAGACTTTCTGCGTCGTAGAGTTTCGCCAGCGCTTCCAGCACCGCTGCCGAATGGACTGCGATGTGCCGCGCTTGCTCCTCGGTGTAAACAAAGTTCCGCACCAACCCATGTCGATTGCGATCAAAGTTGATGCCGACCAGCTCTCCCGCTCGATTCAGCACTGGGCTCCCCGAGTTGCCACCGATGGTGTCCGCGGTGGAGACAAAATCAAAGGGTGTTTTCAGATCGAGTTTGTCCTTTCCCTTGAGCCAGCGCGGCGGGAGATCGAACGGTTCGCGGAAGCGCTGGCGCTCCGCTCGTTCAAACATCCCGCCAAAGGTGGTATGAAAAGGGAGTTCGATCCCCTCCTGGCGATAACCACGGACCGTGCCGTAGGCCAGGCGCAGGGTGAAGGTGGCGTCGGGAGCCACGCTGCGCCCCAGGGTGGCAAAGCGAACAGCGGCGATCCGCCCATAAGCCTGCCGTTCCACCTCATCGACCTCGTTCTCAAACCGTTTGCGCAGCCGTAACGATTCAGCATCGATCAGGCGGACGAGCTGTATCATCGAATCCTTCGAGGCCTCAATCGCCTTCACCCCCCCTTCGGCCAGGCGTTTGCGCTCCGCCGGATCGATCAACTTGCACCCATTGATCAACTCCTCGGCACGAGTACCGGGAGCCTTGCCCGCCAGGATCTTCACGACCAGGGGATGCGCTCCCCCCAGGGTTTCTGCCAGAAAAGTGAGGCTGAGCGTGAGCTTGGCCCGTTCCAGCTCGGGGTAGATCGGTGCGGGCGAAAAGAGATGAAACCGGAGCGACTCCAGGTTGGAATCGCGATATTCGCGCAGTCGATCGGCGTTGGGCTTGGGCGTCTCCCCTGTCATGCGCACCAGGTGGCGTGCGATCCCGAAGAGTTCCGACCAGAAGGCGTCGCCGCGCTCCAGCAGCGCGTAGGGCCGTTCCAGGCTGACCAGTTTTTTCTGGGTGTTCTCGATCTGCACCCACGGATCTGGGCCGTCCTTCCGGCCCGATTTCTCGAACTGGGCACGTAGTTTTTTCTCTTCCGCCTCTTTGCGAGCCAGAACCGCGGGGTCAAGCAACCCCTGATATTGCCCGCTAAAGGCCTTGCGTGCATTGGCAACCCGGTGCAGATCGTGGGCCGCCATCCGAGCCTGCTCGGGACCAAGCTCGGCGAATTGACGCAGCAACGCCTCCATGGCCCGCAGACGAGCAAGCGTGTAGGGATGGCTGTGATCGCGGCGATAGATCAGGCGGGCCAGCGTTTCCAGCCGATTGGTGGTCCCGGGGTGGCCGGAGACAAAGACCAGGTCGTTCTCCTTTGGCCCCCTTTTACTCCATTTGAGATAGTGTTCGGGCTTGACGGGTTGGCCGTTCTCATAAGCGCGGAAGAAGCAGATATCGAGATTAAAGCGGGGGTACTCGAAGTTGTCGGTATCGCCGCCAAAGAAGGCGATTTGTTGTTCGGGCGCGAACACCAACCGCACATCGGTGTATTTCTTGTAACGATAGAGGTGGTAGAGCCCGCCCTGGTACAGGGTGACCACATCGCTGCGCAACTTCGTCTTTTCCAGCGATTCCTTCTCAAGGGCGCTCATGATCGACCGTCGCGCGGCGGCCGCTTTCTCGGGGCTCATCTCCGCCTTGACTGCGGCGTTGACCTGTTCGGTCACATCCACAATCTCCATGAGCACGTTTAACTCCAGGTCGGGGCATTTCAGTTCCTCGGCCGGAGTACGCGCATAAAACCCCTCGCGCAGATAGTCGCGCTCCTTGGTGCTGAGCTTTGCGAGGGCATCGGCACCGATGTGATGGTTGGTGACAATCAGCCCCTGCGGCGAAACAAAACTTCCCGACCCTCCGCTGTTAAAGCGGATAGATGCCTTCTGTACCCGTTCCAGCCAGGCATCGCTTAACTCGAAGTCGTACTTCTGCTGGAGCAGTTGGCGAGGAGGGTCATTGAGCAGCCACATCCCTTCATCAGCGCGCACAGGCATCACCAGAATGAGAGAAAGAAATACCGTGGGCAGTCCCTTGAATGTCACGTCACGCACCGCCTTTCGAGCCACGCCAGAGGCCGCGGGGACAAGAACGCCGACCCGCCATCGGCATGATAGCAACCGGCACCCGCTCAGGTCAGGCATCAGCGTGGCGTGGCGGATCCAGGAATGCAAGAAGTTACTTTGAGGGATTGCCCCGGCGCGATAGAGTGATCGAGTACGTTACAGGGTCTTGCCACTCTTGTCAGGGAAAGGAACCGCGAATGGTTCGAGCATCATGGGCGCTGCTGGCCGCGCTGGTCCTCGGCTTGCTGGCGCCGGTTTACCACGCTGCCGACAAGGAACCCGCCAAGCCGGCCACCGATCCCAAGGCGACCGCCGAGAAGGCTCCGGCTGGCAAATGGAAAGTGAACGTGGCTCTGGAAGGCGCCCCCACCACGTTGTGGCTGGCGCAGTTCTCGCAAAAGGACAACACCTGGACAGGCGAGATCCTGGCCAGTAGCGACTCCCTGCGGGGGGACGATGCCTCCGCGGCCAAGATTTCCGGTATCCGCGTCAAGGATGGCTTGCTTACCTACTCCATCAAGATGCCACAGGTGCGCCTGGAGATGGAAGTTCGCCTTGGCGACGATAACAACAAGTTGCTGGGCACGGCGATGATCAATGGTCGCCTGACGCCGGTGCAAATGGAACGCACCATGCTCGCGAGCCTGGACAGCTTCGAGGTCAACAAGGAGATTGTCGCCACCCGAACCGATGGCATGGAGGTAGTGCCGGCGGCGATCAACCTGGTGGGGAAGGCCGGGTTCATGAAGGCCAAACCCGAGGAAGTGCGCAGCTGGACCGACAAGGCACTTAAATCCGCCGAGCCCTATGGCCCGCGCTGGCAGCGGCAGGTGCTGCTCCGCCTGGTGGAGTTGCTCAATGACCAGGACGGCATGGCCCAGGTGGCTCTCCCCTACGCTCGACGCGCCGAGCGCTTAATGACTCCCAAGGATCGCCTCCCCGTTCAGCAGAAGACGCTCGAACTGCTTGCCGCCGCGCTGGACCGCGCGGGCAAGGGCGCCGAGGCGAAGGAAGTCCAGACCCGCCTCGGCAAGCTCGATCTCTCGGTGCGCACCGAACCCTATGCCGGCCGCACCTCCAAGAGCAACCGCGTTGTTCTGGTGGAACTGTTCACCGGGGCAGAATGCCCGCCGTGCGTGGCCGCGGACCTGGCCTTCGATGCGCTCGAAAAGACGTTCAAACCGACCGAGGTGGTGTTGCTCCAGTATCACGAACACATCCCCGGTCCTGATCCGCTGGCGAATGCGACCACCGCCGAGCGCATGAAATACTACCAGGAAGCATTCGGTCGCGCAGTGGGCGGGACTCCCTCGATGATCTTCAATGGGGAACCGACCGCGGGGGGGGGCGGACCCAAGTCGGCTGCGCAGGACAAGTACGACCAGTACTGCGAGGTGATCAAGCCATTGCTGGAGAAGGATTCGCGGGCGCAGATCAAGTTGACCGCCACCCACAAGGACGACAAGATCGACATCAAGGCCGAGGTGAGCGATCTGAAGGACACCGGCGAATCGGTGCGTTTGCGTTTTGTTCTCGTTGAGGAGAAGGTGGACTACACCGGTGGGAACAGGCTTCCCGCGCATCACTGCGTGGTTCGTGCCATGCCAGGTGGGGCAAAGGGCTTTGCGCTCAAGGACAAAACTGCCAAGCAGAACGTCACCGTCAACCTTGCCGATCTCAAAAAGGAACTCACCAAGTATCTGGACGACTTCTGCAAGGAACAGAGCGTCGAGTTGAAGGAACGCCCGATGGAGTTCAAGAACCTGCGCGTCGTCGCCCTGGTGCAGGACGATAACACTCGCGAAGTGCTCCAGGCCGTTGAGGTGAAGCTGGAGGCTGCCAAGTAACAGGACAGCGATTTCGGTGAGCCAGTCCGCACGGGGGCGGTGGCAGGGAGGGATGCGCGGGTCGGTCCGCCACTCCCTGGTACTGTCCCCGTGCTGTCACTCCGGGTCCACTCACTGCGCACCGAAGCGACACAACAAGGAGGTTTGGTCATGTCGGAAGCGTCGTCACGCGGGCTATCTCTGCACACCAAAATCCTCCTTGGCCTGGTGCTCGGTGCCTCGCTCGGGTTGCTCGCCAACCATTACGCCACCCTGGTGCAGCAGGAGCAACTCGGTCAGGCAGGCGAAGCGGGTGGCGTCGCGGCCCTTGCCCTGAAGCAGCAGATGGAGATGCAACCAGGCCGCGGCGTGCCCTGGTTGGATCATCTGCTTACCTATCTCCTTGATCCGATCGGCAAGATCTTTCTGAACATGTTGATCATGACGGTCATCCCCCTTGTCTTCTGCTCCCTCGCCGTCGGGGTGGCCAAGCTGGGCGATCTGCGGAGCCTCGGCCGCGTGGGCGCCAAGACCTTCGCCTATTTCGTCGGTACGATGGCGGTTGGCGTGGTCATCGGTCTGTCACTGGTTAACACCGTTCAGCCCGGAGCACGGATCGATGAGGAGACGCGCGGCACCCTCAAGCGCAAGGCCGAGAGTGAGCGCAATGACCTGACCAGCAAAAAAGTGACTTTTGGGGTGGATACCTTTGTCAACATTGTCACTCGCAATCCTATCAAGTCGGCCGCCGAGATGGACATGCTCGGCGTGATCTTCTTCGCGTTGCTGGTCGGCGCTGGCCTGACACGCATTCCCCCCGAGCGTGCGCGCACCGTGATCGATGCCCTGGAAGGCTTTAACGAGGTGCTGGTATTCATCATCGACCTGGCGATGAAACTGGCGCCCTACGGAGTGTTCGCATTCCTCTTCAAGGTCACCTTCACCATGGGCTTCAGCGTGCTGATTTCGCTGGGGCTTTATGTGGTGGTGGTAATCATTGGCCTTGGTTTGCAGATGTTTGGCGTGTTTCCCATCCTGGTGCGCGTCTTCTCAGGGATGAGTCCGCTCTTCTTCTTCCGCAAAGTGCGCGCGGTGATTCTGACTGCCTTCTCGACGAGTTCGAGCAACGCCACCTTACCCACCTCGATCAAGATCACCCAGGAAGAGCTGGGAGTGCCCCGTCAAATCGCCGGGTTTGTGCTCCCCCTGGGCGCCACCATGAACATGAACGGCACCGCTCTCTTCGAGGGGGTTACGGTCCTCTTTCTGGCCCAGATCTACGATGTTCCCCTGGACCTGGGCCAGCAACTGATCGTGGTAATTCTCTCCGTGTTGACGGCGATTGGCGCTGCCGGGGTTCCCGGGGGATCGATCCCCTTGCTCATGATGATCATGGCCTCAGTGGGAGTGCCCCCGGAAGGTCTGGCGATCATCCTTGGCGTCGATCGCATCCTCGACATGTGCCGCACCACGCTGAACGTGGTGGGCGATATCACCTGTGCTACCTTCATCGCGCGTTCAGAGGGAGCCGTTCTTCCTGGAACGGTGGGGGCTCCAGCCCTTGAAGGCTCCCCCGAGTCATGAACTGATTTGCTGACAACGCATGGTCAAAACCACAGAGCCTTGTTGACCACGTTGCGCAGCGGTTCCCCCTGCACAAAGCGACGGATGTTGTCGAGCAGCAAGGCGCGATGCCGTTCCGCAATGCGCGGCGAGTAGCCGGCAACGTGCGGAGTGATCAGCACGCGGTCAAGCATGTCCCACAGGGGGTGCTCACTCGGGAGCGGTTCGGTTTCAAACACGTCGAGCGCTGCGCCCGCCAGATCATCCTCCTGAAGCGCAGCCACCAGATCGTCGAGATCCACCAGGGCCCCGCGACCGATATTGATAAGATAAGCGGTCTTTTTCATCTGTTGAAATTGCGGTCGGCGGAACATCTTGATCGTGTGCGGAGTGTGCGGTGCGGCGATCACCACAAAGTCGCTTTGACCGAGTAAGGTCGACAATTGTTCGGGCGGCCAGCACTGCTCGACTCCCTCTGGGTCACTTTGCGGCACGGGATCCACGGCGAGCACGCGCATCGAAAACGCCCTGGCCCGACGGGCCACCTCGCGGCCGATTGCTCCCAGCCCGACAATGCCAACCGTGGCATCGCTCAGATGGAGGTGGGCGCGATCAATGTCATTGACGACCCCGGGCCCGCTGGCAAAGGAAACGCGCGCCTTCTCGCCGCCCATCGGTTCCCAATGGTGGGCGAGCTGGTGAAGGAAGTAGTGCTGCAGATTGCGCGCAAAGCAGAGAATGTAAGCAAAAACATGATCGGCGATCACATCCGAGAACAGCCCGCGCATGTTGGTGAGCACACAGGGGTGTTCGATCAGTTCGGGAAAAAGATAGTGCTCCAGACTCGCCGTCGGTGACTGCACCCAGCGTAACTGTCGGGCCTCCGCCAGCATCGCCGGGGTGATCTTGCCATAAAACGCATCCGCGTCGCGCAGCTCGCGCTTTGCCGTTTCCTCATCGGGGGCATTGACAACCTGCATCGACGGGGAGAGGGCGACAATCGCCTGATACCGTTCGTCTTCCAGGGGAGGGTAAAGGACAAGTTTGCTCGCCATGAGGAATTGGCCTCCATGCGGATCAACAGGAAAACCCAGCGGGGCGTCGCGAGCTACGCTCGGTGCCCGGCTGGGTCTTGTGAGGGCCTCGAGCCCTGAACAGGAGAGTTGTTCGCAGGGCGTTCCCTGGCGGGAACGACGGATGTCAAGCCAGCGTGTGGAGTGTCTGCAGCGCGCCGGACTCCTGCTCCTTGCGAGCCATCTCGTCGAGGATGACCGGGTGCCAGGAGAGTTCGCGCTCGGCCCGAGGAACGTAGTTTTCGCGCGCCCAACGGCGCAAACGCAGCTCCTCGATAAAGTCCAGTTCCTCCGCTACGTGACTCACCATAAAATACTGGTCCTCACTTTGATTCCAGTTCCCCCTGGCAGATAGACTGTTCCGATCGTCCAGGGTATACGATGCCAAAAGTATATGAGACAGCCAGCGCACGACAAGGCGCGACGGCTACTTCGCTTCTCGTTTTTTGGGTGTTGTTCCGGGCCGTTCACTACATCTTGCGCTGTCCTCCTTTTCTGTCAAGGAGATCCAGTCAAACTCGCATATTCCTTGCGTAAATTACTCCGAGCCGCCACCTCTCTTTCGCGATACAGCTCCTCCGTTTGATAGATCCGGGCGCGTTGGAGGAATCGCTCCAGGACCTGTGTCCGTCCTCTGCGATAGGCATCCTCCGGGACCCAGGCATACTCCTGTCGAATCGCCTGAGCATAGCGAGCGTACTCCTCGGGCGAGGTGCCCAGAATGGCCAGGTCTGCATCGAGCAACAGCTGAGCATCCTGATCCTCTGGGTGGGCCGTGTGAGTCTGGGTCAACCGGATCAACTCGACGACGCGTTCGCACTGTTCCCTGGCCAGCTTCCAGGAGTGCGCCTCTTCCAGAAACCACCGCGCGCTCTGTGCTTCGTTATCACTGGCGCGGGGATCGTAAATTGCATCGTGATACCATGCCGCAAGGAGTAATCCTGGCCAATCGTGTGCCTGATGCTGAAAGCGTTCGAGGAGCCCCAGCATCGCGTCCAGATGGTCCAGCGAGTGATAATATCTGCCCGGACTCGACCACGCCTTGAGCAATTTCGTGTACGAGTTCGTCCACTCGTTCGCGGAAACCCCGAGCATTTGCCCCAGTTTCTGCCAGCGTGCAAGTCGCAGGGGTTCACGATCCATGGCAGGTATTTCCTCTTCAGTAAGGAGGCAACATTCGGCGGCCGAGGTGTAGCAGAACCAGGAGCGAGAACAGCAGATTGCGCCCGAGCACCGCGAGCGCAAACAGGGGAAGGGGCAAGGGCTGTGTCGCCGTGCCGCCGGCCACCTGGCGCCCCAGGTTCTCCATCCAGGTTACCGACCGCGGCCACTCCGCCAGTCCGGCGAGCCATTCCTCGGGAATCCCCGCACGTCCCACCCCAGCCCCCACAATTCCCCCGAGAATCGCTGCCGTGGTGTCGGTATCTCCGCCGGCAGCCAGGATAGCGAGCAGGGCGGGGCGGAACTGATCGCGGTGGCGCAGCCAGGCTTGCAGGACGACGGGAACGGTGTGATACACATATCCTGTTACTCCTCGTTTCAGCCCGAGATCCAGGGCGAATTCGGGAGTGCTCTGTCCGCGGACCGCGCTGTCCAGCGCCTGATCCACTCGGCCCAGAAACTCCGCCCCTTCCCCGGCGAGCATCTCGTGCAGCACCGCCCGATAGGTAGCGGGATCCACCTTCTGGCTTCCCTGCTGGCTGGCAAATGAAGCGGCCAGGGCCACTGCCAGGGCACCATACTCTGCCTTTGGATCGGTGTGCGTCAAACGGGTGCTGGCGCGAACGAGTTGCCTTAGCAGTGGGCGATTGCTTCCGGCGTACACGCCCAGCAAGGCGCTGCGCATCGCGGGACCATTCCCGGCAGAGAACACGCCGCTTCGCTCCGGCGCGATCCCCAGCCAGAGGCGAACAATTCCGCGCAACGTGGCCAGACCAATCCCTGCCGGTAAGCCCAGCAGCCACCATCGCATCCGCCAGGCGAGATCTCGTCGAAAGCGCTCGACCTCCCCACCCGAGGCCACCAGGGCTCCCGCAACCAGGCAGGTGTGCTCCGTGTCGTCCGAGCACATGCCACGATTCAGAAGGAAGTGGTAGCGATCGCGCGGCTGATAAATCCGCTGACCGCGCCGCGGACTGAGCCCCTCCACACACAGGCCAAGGGCGTCGCCCACCGCCGTGCCCAGCAGACAACCAATCAGAGCCTGTTCGTGTGTAACAGCCATGCTCGTTCCCGATTGCTCCAGGGAAAAGCTCTCGCCATAATGTCCCGTGACGGGGGCGCTCTGCAAGAGATTCTCGACGGGAGAAAAGTAATGGCAGGTCGATTGATGGTTGCGGTTGTGTGGATTGTGCTGGAGATACCGTTGTTGCAAGCAGCCGAGAGCCCCTGTGCCGGGTGGTTTGGGGTCTTCCCGTCATTCCCCGGCTATCAGCGGCGTTTCAAACAACCCGTGGTGAAAAAAGAGAAAAACCCTCGTGAATATTCTCAATCGGTGGAGTATGAATGGACGGGCGGGGCGTTGCGCACGGTGACGCTCACTCTCCGGCGAGATCCGCGGCTGGCCACCACGATCAAGAATCTCCAGCCTCGCAAGCCCTCGCCGCGCACCATCAAGGTGGGAGATCGAAAAGCTTACGGAATCGAGGAGAGGGAGCGACGCCTCCTGCTCTTGCCGTTGACGGCGGATCGGTCCGTGCAACTCGAAGGACGCGAGGATGCCAGCCTGGATGATTTGACCACGCTCGCGCGCAAACTCGATCTGACCACCATTGAAAAGGCGCTGGAACAACCACCTCGCACCAACTTCACCCGACAACTCGAAACCTTTCGGGCCATCCCGAAGGGGGCCAGCTGGAGCGAGATCGAGGCCTGGGTGGGTCCGTCCGCGCTCGATATTGGCAGCGGGATTCACATCATGGTCTTCAAGCTCACGGATGGCTCCACGGTGAACATCGGCACTCCCGACCTGAAGAAGATCGTCTACATCAAGCACATCCAGAATGGCAAGGTCACCGAGCTGGGGAAGTAAGCGCTCAGCGCTGACCAGTGAAAACCTCGGCGGGCAAGGGCGTTTCACAGGTGCGCGGCGGGCGAATTCCCAGGGCATGAGCCAGGATGGGCGCGGCCGCCTGAGGTGTAACGCGATCCTTGCGCACCGCCGTTCGAACTCCTGCTCCGTAGACGATCAGTGGCACATGGGTGTCATATTCATACGGGGTGCCATGCGTGGTGCCCGTGGTGATCGACGAGGTGGAAAAGAGGTAGAACGGTTCGAGTCGAACCAGGACCTCGCCGCAGCGCGTGGATTGGAAGGAGAGCCATTCCATCTCGGCGAGACGGTCGTTGGTCGGTCGCCCCTTGCGCAGCTGGGTCGCGGTGTAGGTGCGTGCGATGCCGGGTTGCTTCTGCAGCCATCTCGCCAACTCGGCCTCCACAACAGCGAGTTCCAGTTTGCGTGCTTTCAGCAAACTGCGATTCAGCCAGATCCAGTTGTTCTCCACCTGCTCGATGTAGGTGATCGACTCGTCCTGTTCAGCGCCGAACTTTTCCTCCAGATGTTTTTCCGCAGCCTTCAACAGCGGAGCGATCGGGATGCGTTTCGCCTGCTTCCCTCGTTTGGCCGACACCTCGGGGAGGGGACACACGCCGTGATCGGCGGTCAACACCAGGACATAATGCTCCTTGCCGACCTGCTTGTCGAGATAGGCGAGCAGATCGCGCACAATCAGGTCGGCACGCAGTGTGGTATCGAGCACCTCCTGCGAATCCGGTCCCCAGCAATGGCCCACGGGATCGTTGCTCGAAAAACTGATGGTTAAGAGATCGGGAATATCCCGTGTGCCCAGCTTCTCCGCTTCGATCCCTTTCTTCACCAGTTGGAGCAACACCTCATTGCCAAAAGGGGAATTGTACACGGCGGTGTAGTATTCCTTCTCTGGCTTCTCGGCCTTCTTGCCAAAGGGGTGCGGAAAGGTGCGACCCTGTGCCGAGCCCTTTCCCTCGCCTGCAACTTCATCGGGGCCGCTAAACTGCGCATAGTCCAGATCCGAACGCAAACGAGTCCATTCCTTGCCAAACCAGCGATCCAGGGGACGGGTCTTCTGGAAGTCGCGCACCCAGGGATGAACACTATCTCGATAGTAGGTGGAAGTGATCACCTCGCCGGTCGTGGTATCGAACCAGTAGCAGCCATCGGGTCGGTGCCCCGCCGGGAGGACGGCACTGCGATCCTTGAACGAGAAGGCAAAGACGCGCCCCTTGCCCGCCGTGGCATCTTTCAAAGCGTCGCCAAGGGTGGGGACCAGCAACCGATCGGGGTTGCCCTGGCCGTTTCCCTTCTTGGTGGTCTTGGGAGGATTTTGCAAGGGAGGCACGCGCTGGTAGCGATCAGAGCCAGCACAGTAGATGAATTCCTTGCTCACCGGATCGTACCATTCATTGGCAACAATTCCATGGCGAAAGGGGAAGCAGCCGGTGAGCACGCTGGCATGACCGGGACCAGTGAAGGTGCCCGCATAGGGATAATGGCAGTTCTGAAACCACAATCCCTCCTGTGTCAATCGGTGGAAGCCTTCCTTGCCAAAGAGCTTGTCCCAGCGTTCAAGGTAATCGCCACGCAACTGATCAAACATCAGCAGGACGGCGAGGCGCACCGAAGGCCGGGGCGCTGCCGGTGCGCTCGGTTGTCCCCTCACCGTGGAGACCAGCACACAACCCAGAACGACGGCAAGCAAGATGCGTATCATGTGAGTGGACTCCGACCGAGGAACAATCCCATCCGTGCTATGCTAGAGCCGACCGGGGAGGCTGACCATCATGCTCATCCTCAAGGGACATCGACGCCGGATTCGCGCACTCGTCTTCTCCCAGATGGGAGCATCCTGGCATCGGCAGCAGGGAACGGCCATGCGGTCTCGCTCTGGGATCTGACACGCGGCAAGCGGCTGGGTTGTACGCCAACGGCATCGTACGAATCTGGGCTTTGGGTGAGGATGAAAAGCAGAAGAAGAAACCACCCGATCTCAAGTACGTCACACCAGTCAAGCATCTTGCCCTCGCACCGGATGGGAAAACCCTGGCCTGCGTGAGTGGGTGGGAAGTCGTCCTCTGGGATCTCTGCCTGGGAAAGCGTCTCGCCAGTCTGAGGCGCCATCGCCGGGTGGTGAGCAACGTTACCTTTTCCACCGAGGGAAGATCGATCCTCTCGGCGAGCCACGACGGCATGGTGCGGCGGTGGGATGTCACCGCCCAGAAAGAACGCCAGGCGCTGAACTGGGGATTGGTTCCATTCAGGTCCCCGCGTTCTCTCCTGATGGGCTGGCGTTGGGGGAGATGTCAGGCTGGTGATCTGGGACGTGAACACCTGAACAAAACCACGAGACTGGGCCAGCGCACATCGGTACAATGGTCGCATGGATGCCACCGACCCTCTCAGCCTGTTTTTGCCCCCGGTCCAACAGTGGTTTCGCGCGGCGCTGGGTGAGCCCACGCCCCCTCAGCGCCTGGGCTGGCCGACCATCGCGGCCGGGGAAAACACGTTAATCCTGGCGCCAACGGGCTCTGGCAAAACGCTGGCGAGCTTTCTTGCATGTCTCGACCACCTCTGGCGACAACCACAGCTGGGACGCGCGGTGCGTGTTCTGTACATCTCTCCGCTCAAGGCGCTGAATAACGACATCGCACGCAACCTGCAGGTGCCTCTGGAGGGAGTGGCGCAGACGGCGCAGCGCCTGGCGTTTCTTTTGCCCACGCTCGAGGTCGGCGTGCGCACTGGAGACACTCCCACGGCGGAACGGCAACGCCAGATCCGCCGGCCTCCGCACATCCTGATCACCACTCCCGAATCGCTACATCTGTTGCTCACCTCGCGCGCTCGAGATACGCTGCGCAACGTCACCCACTGCATCGTGGATGAGATCCACGCCCTGTGCGGCAACAAGCGAGGAGTCTTTCTCTCGCTCTTGCTGGAACGTCTGGCTGCTCTCCAAACCCGGCCGTTTGTGCGGATTGGCCTCTCTGCCACGCAGCGCCCACTCGAAGAGGTTGCGCGCTTTCTCGGCGGGTTGGAAGTGGATGCGGAGGGAACCCTCCACCCGCGGCCGGTGCGCATTATCGATGCGGGGCTGCGCAAGGATCTCGATCTGCGCGTGATCAACCCTGTGGAGCAATTTGGCCCACTCCCTGAACGCTCGATCTGGCCCTCGATCTACCGCTTGCTCGGGGATCTCATTCGCGAGCATCGCTCCACGCTGGTTTTCGCCAATGATCGCCGTGCCGTGGAGCGCATCACCGCGTTTCTCAACGAGGAAGGAGAACTCGCGCGGGCGCATCATGGCAGCGTGGCCCTGGAGGTTCGACAGCAAACCGAGCAGGCACTCAAGGAGGGGAGGCTTCCCGCCGTCGTTGCGACAGCCTCGCTGGAGATGGGGATTGACATGGGCGCCGTCGATCTGGTCTGTCAGGTCGAATCTCCAGGGAATGTCGCTCGTGCGCTGCAACGTGTGGGACGAGCCGGCCATCTCGTCGGCCAGAAAAGCAAGGGACGGCTGATTCCCAAGATGGCAGCCGATCTGCTCGAACAGGCTGTTCTGGCCCGCGAGATGATCGCTGGTCGTGTGGAAGCGCTTCGCGTGCCGACCAACTGTCTGGATGTCCTGGCGCAGCAGATCGTGGCGCTGGTAGCGATGGATGACTGGGAGGTAACGGATCTTTTTTCCCTTGTTCGCCGTGCCTCTCCGTATCGTGATCTTTCGCCCGCTGCCTTCGAAAGTGTGCTGGAGATGGTCAGCGGACGCTATCGGTTTCAACCGGCGGCCCCGCAACCGGGAACGAACCGGCCTGCCACGATGGAGGCACTCCAGCCGCGCATCAGCTGGGATCGCATCCACAATCGATTGCATGCGCTTCCCGGGACGCACCAACTCGCTCTCGTGAATGGGGGAACGATCCCGGATACGGGGCAATACGCCGCCTACACCACCTCGGGGGTGCGCGTGGGCGAACTGGACGAGGAATTCATCTACGAACGGCGGGTGGGGGATGCCTTTCTCCTTGGGACAAGTGCCTGGCGCCTGGTGCAGATTGACGCGGATCGCGTGACGGTTGCTCCCGCAGAAGGGGCGCCCGCGATGATCCCCTTCTGGCGCGGCGAGGGAATTGGCCGCAGTCCGGATCTGGGTCTGGCGATCGGCGCCTTTCTTCGGGAGCTGACTGCCCGGCTGGATCACACCGACTGCCTGGACTGGCTGCACAAGGATTATCATCTGGATGTCCAGGCGGCGCGCAGTTTGCGTGCTCATGTGCAGCGACAGCTCGATGGCAGTGGAGTGCTCCCCACCGACCGTGTGCTGGTGGTCGAGGCCTCGCGGGATCAACTCGGCGACTGGCAGGTGATTCTCCTGAGCCCATTCGGGATGCGCGTGCATCTCGCCCTGCGATTTGCTCTGGAGGCGCGTTTGCGGCAACGCCTCGGCTATCGCCCACAGTGCCTCCATCACGACGATGGCCTGCTCCTTCGGCTGACCGACTGCGAAGAACCTCTCATCGATCTTTTCGAGGGGCTCCATCCAGAAAATGCCGAAGCTCTGATTCTGGAGGAACTGACCGAGAGCGCGCTTTTTGCTCTGCGTTTCCGCCAGAATGCGGCGCGCGCCATGCTGATGCCACGGGGTAAACCGGGGCAGCGGGCACCACTCTGGTTGCAACGGCTGCGCGCACGCGATTTGCTCCAGGTCGCCCGCCAACATCCCGACTTCCCCGTGGTGGTGGAAACCGTGCGTGAGTGCCTGCACGATCATCTCGACGTGCCTCGGTTGATCGAGTTGCTTCACGCAATTCAGAAAAAAGAGATCGAAATTGTCGTCACTCGTCGTGAGATCCCGTCCGCCTTTGCCTCGGGGTTGCTCTTCTCGTTCCAGGCAGCCAACTTCTACCGCACTGACGAGGTGGAGAACGATGGCCGGTCGGGGCAGAAGCTGGATCAAACACTGCTGCAACAGTTGCTGGCACCCGAAAAAAACGCCCATCTGCTCGATCCACGCGCCGTGCATCAGGTCGAGAAACGCCTGCGCGGGCTCGGGCAACCGCCGCGCAGCCTGCCCGAGATGGCAGAGTGGTTGCGTCGGCTGGGCGATCTGAGCGAGTCGGAGCTGGAAGGCCCAATGGCTGCCTTTCTGGAGCAATTGCAAACCCAGCAGCTGGCATGCACGCTGGAATTGCCGCGCACGCGTCAGCCACGTCGGTGGATTCTTGCCGAGGAAGAATCCCTCTATCGCCAGGCGTTCGCCCTGGATGGGGAGGTCGAGCCCGCGCTGCAGCGTCAGGCGGCGGAGACGATTCTGGAGCGGTTTCTGCACACGCACGCCCTGGTTGGGTTGCGTGATATTCTTGAGCGCTATCCCTTCGAGGCCGAGTGGGCCGAACGCCATCTGCGCCAGTGGGCGGAGAGCGGACGTGTGGTGGCCGTCCCGCAGGAGGAGGGCGAACCGCTGCTCTGGTCGGCCCCGTCGAATCTGGAGCAGGTGCAGCGCACCAGTCTGGGATTGCTGCGGCGCGAGGTGATCACCTGCTCGGCGCCGCAATTTGTCGATTTTGTCCTGCGCTGGCAGGGAGTGCATCCCGCTACTCGACGGGGGACCAGCGAGGGCGTGAGCGACGCCCTAGTGCGCCTGCGTGGCCTTCCCTTGCCGGCGGAGCTTTGGGATCAGGTGATCCTGCCGGCCCGCGTTCCCGGCTATCAGCCGCGCTGGTTGGAGCAGTGGATCGCGGGCGGATTGGGAGTGGTGGTGGCCCAGGGGAATCCGACTGAGGGCGGACTGCTGTCCTTTATCGAGCGAGAAGATCTGGAAAATCGCTCCTGTCCGGCGAGCAACTCCCACGAACCCCTCACTCCTGAAGCGGAGCGGGTATGGACAACCCTCCGTCAGCGGGGAGCGCTCTTCGTGACCGAACTCGCCACCGCCACCGGATTGGCTCCAAGTGTGGTGCGCGATGCGCTCGGGCAACTGCTCCAACGCGCGCTGGTGACCAACGATCATCTCGACGTGGTGCGGCGCGGTCCGCAAGAGGCGCTCACGGACCAGACATCCTCGAACCATGCGCGCGGACTGGGGCGGCAAGGTGTCATGCGGGTGTCGCTCCGTTCCTTGCGTCGCCAGGCGGCCTTTCAACCCGAAGGAAGGTGGGCAACAATCGCCTGGGGGCAACCGGATGCAGAGACTCAGGCGATCTTTCATGCCTCCTGTTTATTGCAGCGTTATGGGATTGTCGCGCGCGAACTGGCCCTGCTCGATCCCTGGTTGCTGCCCTGGCGCATCCTTTACGAGGTCCTCGCGCGCATGGAGTTATCGGGGGAGGTACGGCGGGGCTATTTTGTCGAGGGATTGTCGGGAGCACAATTTGCCTTGCCTGAAGCCGCCCGCATGTTGCAGGAACTGGATGCTCCCTCAACCGCGACCGCGCCCGTTATCCTGTTGCACAGTCTCGATCCTGCGAATCTCTACGGCTCGGGGGCGCCGCTGGACATCCCGCTCCTCGAGGGAGGAACGCGCCCCCTGGTTCGGCGCGTGGGGGTGTGGCTCGTCGTGCGTGCCGGCAGACCAGTGCTCCTGGTCGAACAGCAGGGAAAACGCCTGACCGCGTTGCCCAGCGCTAGCCGCGAGGAGGTCCGCGACGCGGTGAAGACTCTGCCTGGACTCTGTGAGGGGAATCGCAATCCACGCTACAAGTTGACGGTGGAGGAATGGAACGGCCAACCCGTGACCACCACCGAGGGGCGCGAATTGCTGGAAGCGGCCGGCTTTGTGCGGGATTACCAGGGGATGACTCTTTATGCCGCCTGGCGCTGAACTCAGGGTTGCTTGATCAGGCGCGCCACAATTCGTTCCATCACCTCCGCGTCCGCCTTGATTTCCTGATGATTGTGGCGTGTCTCGGTCAAACTCCCCGCTCCGGGAAGCTGGGCACTGGCCACGCTCACGATCAGATCGCCGGCGAGGATCTCATCCGGCAACACCAGTTCTTTCAGCAGGCGTTCATAGCACCGGGCCAGAAAAGGGGACTCCACGCCCTGACAGTGAGTCGTCAATCTGGTTCTGGCCAGCGCGAGGCCGGTTTTTAACGCCAACGCCTGCGAGAGAGTCAGACAACGGCCGTAATAAAGATGATACCGACGCGCCAGTTGCCTGTTCTGCCCCAGATAGCGGAGAAAGAGACTATCCGGAGTGAGATCATGGCCAATATCGCCGGCGCCCTCGCTCAACGTAAGACTGATTGCCTCAGGGAAGCCGCGCTTCAGGAGGGTGATAAACTCGGCGGCATCGAGCAGAAATTTCAGGCGAATCCAGTGCGAACCTCCCTGGGGAGTCGCAAGCAGGAACGCCTGGGAGAAAGCTCCGCCGAGTTTCTCGGCATAGAAGCGGAAAACCAACCCGCCCGCGCTGTGGCAGATAAACGTGGTGGTCGAGGCATCGACGAGCACGCGTTTGATCTCACGCTGGAGAAAGCGACCCCCCCGAGTGAGGCTGCCATTCCCGGGGTAGAGAAAGACCAGGAGCGGCCGCGCCTGGAGTGCCTGCTGCTCGCCGAGGAAAGTGAGGAAGTCGCTGAAACTCCTCGGCCCTCCCTGCATCCCGTGGACAAACAGAATCGGCCTCTCTTTTCCTGTGATTTCGCCCTTTTCACAACGCCTTAGCTGGCCGCTCGCACGGTCGTAGCGAAACAAGCCATGGAGGTTCGGATCGGCCACCAGTCCCAGGCGTTCTTCCTGCAATCGCTGCAAGCGCCGGAGCGGATCGGGTTGACCACTCAGGTAGGAGCGGAGCGCTTTCGGTTCGAGGGCGGAAGCAGGGAGCGGTTGGCCTTCCTTGCGCAAGGCGGGATATTGTTCAAGCGCGACCCAGCGAAGGGCATCGAGCGCACGATTCTCGTCGATCCCGGCATTGCGGCACAATTGCAGAGCAAAGAGATCCGCCTCGTAGTGTTGGCCGCGTGAATAGAGGAAATAGACCAGTTGCCCCACCGGTGCCAGCGAGGTTTGGAGCAGGGCACAGAGCCGCTCATGGTCCAGATGCAGGGCAACTCCGCGATCAATCTCCTGCTGGAGTTTCTGCAGTTGATAGCCTCTGCGGCAATGGTCCCGGGCAATATGACCCAGTTCGCGCGCCAGGAAGAACGAGAGCATTGCAGCGCCCCGGGGATTCTCGGGGTGCACCTGATCGAGCAAGCCCTGGGTCAGGTAGACATGGCCCGCCCCGCTGGTGAAGACCGCCTGATCGGGGCGGTCAAGGATGGTCAGGGTGAAGCGAAAAACCTCCGGGCGGAGAGCGGGCGGCATCGTCCGGACCAATCGTTCGAAGACTTTTTGTATCGCTTCAGGGGGTTGTTTGAGACGTCCTTTGTGCGTCGCCAGTATTTCCTTGTGTACGGCCAGCGCGGCGCTGCGCTCCTCCTCGGCAGTCAATCCACAGGCGGAGATCAACCACGCGGTCAGGTTGCCGGCGAAATCGAGTTGTTCCTGCAGGGGGGGCTCGAGTGGAAGCTGAGTAGCCGCCTGATCGACGCGTTGAGCAATCCTGCGGGTTAACTCCGGGAGCGCGGGGACAGGGGGCGACGGCGCAGGGGCAGAGGGTGGGGTGTCGGTCGCTGGGGTTTGCCAATAGAGGAGCAAACCGCCCAGGACCACGATGGCGAGGGGAACGATTCGCATCATCCGTTGGGGATCCCTGGTGTCAAGTCATCCGGGGCAAACGCTGATTCAAATACGCGACCAGCTCCACTGCCATTTCAGTGCGAATCTGCGAGGGAATCAAGTAGAAACCATCCGCGCGCTCGCCCATATGCTCCAGAAGTTCCTCGGAGATCCGGATCCCCATGCGTCGGCCCTCTTTCCCCGACAGCCCCTTCATGCGCTGGCGCACCTCGTCGCTGAGCACAATCCCGGGCACCTCGTTGTGGAGGTATTCTGCGTTCCGTTCGCTCAGGAGTGGCATGATCCCAACCAGGATGGGAAAGCGCTGCTCTGGTTGATCGAGAGAGCGCAGGCTGGCGGTCGCCTCCAGCATCTGATCAAAGCGATACGGATCGTAGATTGGCTGGGTCATGGCGAAGTGCGCCCCGCTCTGAATCTTTTTGCGCAACTTCGCCACCTGCCCGAGCAAGTTGCGGCCATTGGGGTTGAACGCGACGCCGGTGGTGAAGCGGGTGCGTCGCCCCAGGGATAGCCCGGCGTTATTCACACCGTGGTTGAACTTGCGAATCAGCTCGATCAACCCAAAGCTGTTCAGATCGTAGACCGAGGTCGCGCCCGGCTGATTTCCCACGCGGGCCGGATCGCCGGTGAGGGCAAGGAGGTGGTGCAACCCCATCACATGGGCGGACATCAGCAGCGATTGCAGACCGAGTAAGTTGTGATCGCGACAGGTGAGATGAACGATCACCGGAATATCCGCTTCGGCCTGGACGATCTGGGCCAGCGACATGTTGCCCATGTGCAGGGTCGCCACCGGGTTGTCCGCCATGGTGATGGCATCGACCCCCATATCGCGCAGCTGCTGAGCACGGCGAACAATCGGTTCGTAGCGAAGGTCGTGAGGCGGATCGAGTTCCACGACGATCAGGGGCCGACGGGGACCTGTCGAGGGTGGCTCGGAAAGCCGATCGAGAATCGACCCGGCAGGCGGAATCGCCTCCAGTTCAAGCGGCGCGGGGAGGGGGGTTGCCACGGGAGGCTCGCTCGGGACGCGAATGCTGCGTGGCGCGGGATGGCGGCCTTTGAGGCGTTCGGAGATGCGCCGGATATACTCGGGGGTGGTGCCACAGCAGCCCCCAATCAGGTTCACCCCCTGCTCCCCCATCTTCGCTGCGCTCTCCAGCAGATAGGGCAGGGGGGCCCCGAAGAGATAGCGGCCCTCGACATATTCCGGGAGTCCGGCATTGGGGAAGGCGCTCACCAGCCATTCGCCCCGGCTCGTCATCGCCTCGACGGCGGCCATGACACAACGGACGCCGCGACCGCAGTTCGCCCCAACCACATCGGCCCCGCCACGAATCAGCGCTTCGACGGCGGTGTTGACATGAACGCCGGTGTAGGTGTGGCCGCGTTCATGAAACGCCATCTGGCAGATTACCGGCAGATCGGTGTTCTGCTTGGCGACCTCCAGGGCAAGCAGCAACTGTGGGAGTTCGCTGAAGGTCTCCAGCATCAGCAGATCGACGCCTGCATTGGCCAGCGCGAGAATCTGTTCCTTGAAGATGGAGCGAATCTCGTCGTCGGTGAGGGGAGGGGAGGTATGCGGGCCGCTGCGCTCCTGGAGGGGGCCGACCGAGCCGGCGAGGTAAACGTTGCTCCCGGCGACCGCTCGCGCCAGCGCTACGCCGGCGTGGTTGATCGCGCTCACCTCCTGCGCGGACTGCGTTGCGGCGTGGGCCCCAGGACCAAGGGCCAACTTGGTGCGGTTGGCGCCGAAGGTATTCGTTTCGATCACCTGCGAGCCGGCCGCAACGTACGCCGCGTGAATATCCTTGATAAATTCCGGATGGGTGAGATTGAGGCGTTCGTAGCAGACCTCCCGACCGATCCCGCGCTCGCTGATCATCGTCCCAAGCGCGCCATCACCAATCACGATCTCTTCGCGAAGTCGGGACAGCAGTTCTTGCCCGCGCATCAGTTACTCACTCCCGAATCGGTCCAGGGTTCAAGCATCCGCATTGTCCAGATCGGACAGTTGCTTGCCAAGATGAGTTTACTGGGAGAGACGGGAAATGAGCGAACGCCGGGAAGGAGTCCCCGGCGTTCGATTCGTATCACTGGGTGAGCAAACTCGGAGTTAACGGCAGCCACGACGGCCTCGGGTCGAGCATCCGCCGCCCCCGCACTTCCTCGACTTCCCACAGCCGGTGTAGGAGTACACCACCGAGGAGCAGCAGGTGACCGGAGCACAACAGCCAATCACGACCGCGGTCGTGGTCGGTTTGGGCGCCGGCTTTTTGTCCTCGGGCTTCTTGTCCCCTGGCTTCTTGTCTTCGGGCTTCTTGTCCTCTTCCGCCTCATAGAAACTACGCGTGGTGGTCTGGGCCGTCTCCGTGCGGGTCAGAGCGCGATTGGGGTCCTGGTAGCGACGCAGATAAGAGTTCAGATCATTGGCAGGAAGCGTCCCCTCGTGGCGAAACGCCTGCATCTGACCAGTGCGATCACTGATAACCAGCCCTCGTCCGCTCGGCATCTGGAACGCGTCGGCGAGTTTCTTCCCCTCGGGGGTGGTAGTGTCGAGGTACACGCAGATGTAACCGGAAGCCAGCGTTTGATTGACCGTTCCGGGCAACGTTGCTTCTTGAGCCAGGGTCTGATACCCCTTGGCCCCGTTTCCCAGCACCACGGCGATTGGCTTGCCGGCGGAAGCCGATTGCTGCTGAGCGGTGCGATAGTCGGTCAACCAGGTCGGTTGAGCAGTCGGTTCGGCAGCCAGAAAGGCACCAAGAGCGACCACGGCAAATGAGGTGTACATGCAGGATCCTCCTTCAAAGGTTCGAGACACCTTCTGTACATTTGCCCATCCGTGGAGGTTGGGCTTATCCTTTTGGTGTAGGTCTTCTCAATTGTTGCGACAAGTTAAATTTTAACTTCAGGAAAGTAAATCGTGGCAACGGGCGGGCGCTGTCGACCTCGGAAACTCGTGCCGGAGGAGGGAAGGAGAGAGAAGAAAAAGGGGGCGAGTGGTGGGCGGTGAACCGTACATCGCGAAAGAGTTCCGGTTCACCGCCGATTCATCGGGATAAAGGGGTGCTTAGCGACCCCGGCGACCGCCTCCCGAAGAACCGCCCCCTCAGGTCGGGCAGTTGTTGAAGCCCGAGGCTCCTGTCGCCGGATAATAGCTCGACGGGGAGCCGGTGGTGGAGGAGGAAGAACCGCCGTTGTAGTAACTGGTCGAGGTGCGCGAACCGCTGTCCGTACGTTGCACCACATACGAAGGGTCTCCATACCGCTTCAGATAGTCGGCCAGATCGGAAGCGTTCAGGTCCCCTTCGTGACGGAAGGCCTGCAGGTCGCCGGTCCGATCACTGATCACAAGCCCACGCCCGCTGGACATCTCGAACGCTTCGGCCCATTGCTTCCCTTCAGAACTACTGGTGTCGAGGTAGACACAGACGTAGTTTGAAGCAAGCGCTTTCGATACCTCGGCCGGGAGCGTTCCTTCCCGCACCAACTTCTCGTATCCCTTGGCACCAGTTCCCAGCACGACGGCAATGGGCTTTTTCAGTGTGGCACACTGCTTCTGCGCGGCACGGTAGTCGGTCAGCCAGGTTGGCTGTGCCGGGTCCGCAGCCGTCAGGGCGGCCAGGGCCACCATCACAAACGAGGTGTGCATGCAGGATCCTCCTTCATAGGTCAGGACACCTCTGTACGTCCGATCATACCCACGCCAGGTACTCGCCGTACAAGGTGCCTGTTCTAGAATGAGAGGATCATTGAGACAAGTGAAAACTTCCCAGTTGTTGTAAATTATCTATCTTGTTGAGATTCCACCACACATTCTTTCTTCCTCTCCTCTCTATGTTTCCCAGGCTCTCAGGGCAAGAGTGGAAAGCAAGTCCCTGGTGGTCGCCGAGGACCTTCACCTGTCAGCGCTCAGTTCATCGGGAGATGCGATTGGCCGGGGAGTTGCACGGGGGCAGGGCTTCCCTTGCCGCCCATCACCAGGGTGTGCAAATCGGAAGCGCCAATGGGGTGCGGGAGAGCAAACGCCTCGCCGTAAGCAAAGCCACAGCGAGAACCTGTGTAAATATTGTAGCCCATGATAAAGTGCTTCACCTTGGCCAGGCGCTCGCCATCAAACTGGGAATGATAGCAGGCCACCGCTTCCAGTTTCTGTTCAAACGTATCGCTAATGTCGATGACAAAGGTGCTGTGAAAATGCCTTTGCTCGGCATCGAACGGAAAGGGAGCGTAGACCAGGTGTGGCACCCGATAGGGTTCGGTGTGAGCGAACCGATCGTTCCACTTGGTGAGTTGCGAGTAGAAGCGGGAGGCCTCGATAAGCAAATGTCCCTGATTATGATCCGGGGAGGCCGCGGGCGTTCGTCCCACCGCACCGATGAGAATGTTCGGTCGATAGCGGCGGAGCGCCGTTGCCAGGACATAGCGATTGGCGGGGCAATCCATCAGTTCGCGGTTGGGCAACTGAAGATTCAGACGCACCTGCACCCCCAGGCGCACTCGGGCTGCCTCTGCCTCCTGTGCCCGCACCTCCACCGGTCCCCGCGGGGTCGGCTCGCCGGTGGTCAGATCGATGATTCCCACCCGGTATCCCTGTTTGACCAGCTTCGCCAGCGTTCCGCCACAGATGATCTCCAGATCATCGGGGTGCGGAGCGACGGCCACCACATCGAGCCTCTCCCCGGGATTCACCTGCTCCGTCATGTCGAGATCCTTTCACTGGATACCGAGTGCCAAGCTCCTGTCAGTCTGATCCCGGCTGGGGGAGGGCAGTTCGATGGAAGTGGACGTGCCACCAACGCCCCTCCTTTTTCTGCCAGATGCGTGTCTCCTGACTGCCACTGCTGACAGGATCTCCGGTGGCGCTCACGGATTGATTGAGGCGAATGTACGTTACCACAGCCACATCCCCGATCAGGCGGACATGGGGGTTGCACATGGTCGACTGATGTTTGCCGGCGCGCCCGCCCAGCAAAAAATAGAAGTGGTGGAACTCCAACCCTTCCACGCGCTGTCCGAGCGCTTCGGGCTCGAAGGCGGTGAGGGTAGGGTCGCACAATTCCTGGTAGGTGGCCCAGTCGCCCTCGGCGATGCTCACCAGAAGGCGCTGATTGAGGCGCAACAAATCCTCGGTCGTGTTTGTTCCCATCGCAATCCCTCCTCTTCCTTCCATTGTAGGAGGAGACGACAACAGGGAGCGGATCAGGGCCGTGTCGTTCCCTGTTGTCGTGGTCACAACATTCTGTCTTTACATTGGTTGCAAAGGAATTGCTGAGGTGTTCTCCGCGGGATTCGCGCTGAGCATCACCACATGCTGGCGCTTGCGTTTCGTTTTCCTGGTCAACACCCAGGTGAGAAAGGTCAGGATCAGCAGGCCCAGGATGACATAAAGGAGGATGCGATCGTTGGACATGGCATCGGAGAGGTAGGCGTAGAAGTCCCCGACGATATCGGGGAGCCACTTGCTCAGGTTAAACTTCTCCAACCCTAGCGGCATCTCCTTGTATTCCTCCCCCAGCACGGGAATACCTCGAAATTGCCGCTTCATCTCGTTCGCCATCGTGTCCTTGAGGGTGTGGACATTCAACGTCCACGAGCCGATGGTGAACTTGTACAGCAACCAGGGGAGCACAACGGTGGCGAGCAACATCCACCAGGCGGCTCGTCCGGTGCTCACCTTCATCTTCAGCGGAATCTCCTGGAGCGGCTGCCCCGGTGCGAAGACCTCAAGCCGGGAGCGAGGGAGTGGCCCGGTTGCCTGCGGGGTCACCTGAAAGGTGATGCGTTCACCCTTGCGGGACAGGTCGAATCGTTGTTCGGGGGGACTGACCAGGGCACCAGCGATCACTGGACGAATCACCACCACCGGACCTGAGGGCGGTGTTTTCGAACGCGGCTGCTCCACAATCAAGGAATGGACGCGCTGGGGACGCATGGTGCGCGCATAGCGCACCTGGACACGGGCCTGCGGTCCTGCGGGCGCAGCCTTCTCCTCGGGCTTCTTGCGCGCCTTCTTGCTCGGAGCCTCAGTTGCGCTCGGTTCGGCGACCGTCTTGCTCATCGTTCATCTCGGGGTGGGGGTTCAAGGAGACCTCGGAGCGGACCCCTCGAAGTCCACTCTCGTCGGTCCTGGTACATCGTCCTCGCAGTCTAAACAACGCAAGCGTGGTAAACCAGGTGAAATCGGCAAGTTGCGATGAGTTACCGTCCAAAAGTGATACCAACCGCGCCGGCTGCAACGATGGCATGGCCTCGTGCGATCTGCGACCGAGTATCGAGAGAGGAATTCTCGCCGTTCCGCGAAACGGCTCTCTCCCCTTGCAGCGATCAGGCAAGTGGCGTCCCTCCGCAGGACAGGGGACGCCACTTCTGTTGTCTCAGCTCACTGCGGTGGCGTATCGATGCGTGGGCATCGGCCGGCCGGGACGGAAGCTCTGCAGGGTCAGGATTCTGGTTGAGGCGCCAAAGGCTTCGCCGGTGGTGGCGACCTGCTCACGCACCAGTTTTTCGAGAAGGTCGGGATCGGTTGCCACCCGTGCGTTGACAATCAGATCGAACTGCGAGACATTGCCACGGGAGGGTAACGACAACTCTGGACTCGACGCACTACTCACCAGGTTGGCGACGGCGAACGAAACCTCACCCAGTCCGATTGCCTTCAAATGAGCCACTTCCATCCCGGCTGCGACCAGCCTGTCACGCAAACGCGTCACCAGATCGAGGAGAAAGCTATCGAGTGAAAACGCCGTTGTATTGGTAACCTGAATGTTGCTGTTCAACCAGCCCATCTCCGCCTCGCCCTCGGCGTAGACGTCATAATCGATATCGAGGATCTTCCGGCCAAAGTGTCCCTCCTGGTCGAGCAGGCTGGTCAACGTCTCGAATCCTTCGCCAGTCTTCGCCGACATGCGCAGGACAGGGGTGCCCGGGTGCTGTTTCTCGATCAGTTCGGTCAACTCGGCGAGCGTTTCTCGGTCCAGCTCATCGATGCGATTGATGGTGATGGCATCGGCCTCTTCCAGTTGTTTGCGGAAGATGTACGCTGCCTTGGGAGAGAACCCCGAGTTCGCCTCGTTCTTAAGTATGCGCAGGCCATGACTCGGTTTGAAGACGACCGCGTAGGGGGCAATTTCAAAACGCTGCCCGTAGAGATCCTTGAGCGGCTGGACGACGGTGGCAACCAGATCGGTGCAGCTGCCGACAGGTTCGGCAAGGATGATATCGGGGCGTTCCTGCATCTCCAGCGCTGTGACCTTTCCCACCAGGTCATCGAAACGACAGCAGAAACAGGCTCCCGCAATCTCCTCAACCGGAAAACCTTGAGAACGGAGGCTGGTGGTATCGACCAGGTTCTGCGCCTGATCGTTGGTGACGAGGGCCACCTTCTGCCCGCGTGCCGTGTAATGGCGAGCGAGACGCGCCAGAGTGGTCGTCTTGCCGGCGCCCAGGAAACCCCCAATCATGACATAGCGGAGTCGTTTCATCGCTCGCAGATCTCCAGGTTGATGCTCGATCAGGCAATGACATCGTCGATAACGGAACCGGGGCTCAGACGCAGGGGACGATCCAGCGGATCACGCACCTCGGTCTTTGGATCGAGTCCCAGCAGATGAAAGATCGTCGCCGACAGATCTTCCGGGCGGTGCGGATCGCTGGCCGGGTAGGCTCCGATTCGATCCGACGCCCCGTGAAGATGACCACCCTTGACTCCGCCCCCTGCAAGCAGAGCAGTGTAACAGGTGGGCCAGTGATCGCGCCCGCCGTTCGAATTGATTCGCGGGGTACGGCCAAACTCACCCACCCAGACCACAAGGGTCGTGTCGAGCAGACCGCGGATGGACAGGTCTTCGAGCAGCGCTGGCAGGGCTTGATTGGTCAGCGGGAGGAGGTGGTTCTTGAGGATTGGGTACATCGGCTTGCCATCAAAGGAATGGGTATCCCAGCCCCCCGTGGGCCCGCCGATTGACGCGGCGAAGTAGACATTCACAAAGCGCACCCCGACTTCCACCAGGCGCCGCGCCAGCAAACATCCCTGGCCATAGGTCGTTCGCCCATACTCTTTGCGCACCTTCTCCGGTTCCTGGGCCAGATCGAACGCCTTCTTTACCGAGGGACTGGTGAGCATGTTCAGGGCGCGCTCGTAGGTCTCCTCGATTCCGCGGGCGCGCAGCGAGTGCTCCTGCCACCGGGCCTGGCTGTCGATCAATCGCAACACCTCGCGGCGATTCTCCAACCGTTCCGGTGAGATGCTCGCCGGGAGACTCAGTTCGGGGAGGCGAAAATCGGGGCTGTTCGGATCCTGGCGGGTGAAGAGCGGATCGTGCGCCTTGCCAAGAAAACTGGCGTGCTGCCCCGGTGTCACCGAACCGTCGCTGATCGTGTGCGGATAGGAAACGAAGGTGGGCACCCCAGGTTTGGCCGGCGCCAGCGCGTCAACGATTGATCCATAGGCGGGGAAGAGGTCGCGGCTATCGCGCAGGCGCTGATCGTCGGTCGGCGGAGCATAACCGGTGAGGCTGTAATATCCCGCTGAGTTGTGGTTCTTCATCTCGTGTTTCAGGCTGCGAATCAGGGTGCACTTCTGCATCACCTGCGCCATGCGCGGCAAATATTCGCACACCTGCATCCCCGGCACACGGGTCGCGAGGGGCCGGAATTCACCGCGAATGGCAACAGGAGCGTTCGGCTTCATGTCGAACGTCTCTTGCTGACCCGGTCCCCCCCACTGATGAAGAAAGATCACCGAGCGTGCGCGCACCTTGCGCCCCGAGGCAGCCTGCCCCAGCTGGGGCGCCAGCCATCCGAGTAGACTGGCCCCGCCGATTTGCAGCAGATGGCGACGGGTGCAGCGGGTGTGCACAAAATCCGGGCAGGCCGTTGAACGAGAAGCAGCGTTCATGGGAGTTCTCGCAGCGAAAGCAGCGACGCTCAATGGCGAAGCAAGAATTCCTTGGAATTTACCAGCCCCCAGAGAAGGTCTTCCAGGCGCGTGCGCCGATCCTTGCCGCGGGCCACGAAGGCGAGGGCGGTACTCCGTTCCTGGTCGCTCGGTGGGCGATTCAGAGCAACCAGGTACAGTTCTTCCACGATCTGAGGATTGGACCGCCCGGCCGAGAGCAGTTTGCCGAGTCGGTTGTCCTCCTCGCTCAGCATCTCGTTGAGGAGTTTGCCGGTGATCAATTGAAACGCCTGCGCCAGCGTGGTTTCCTCGGAGCGTTCACATTCACAGCTGAGCAAGCGCCCGGGTTTGCCGAACGTGCTAAGAAAGCGTTCCCCCTCGCTGGCCGCACCCCGACCGCGCCGCACGGCTGGGGGCGCCGGCATCTGGACTGCTCGCCGCAGGGGTTTGCTGGGATCGAGCCGCGGCTTCACCCCCGTTACCTGGGCGAGGGAATCGAGGAGTTGCTCGGCCTGCAAGGGGCGAAGCACGGTGTGCGAGAAGTTGATCTCATCCTCACGGTTGGTTTCGTTGGGGATCGCGGATTGCTGATAGGTGCGTGAATTCATGATCCGGCGAATCAGGGCGCGCAGATCAAAGTGCTGCGCAACCAGGTCCGCCGCCAGCGCTTCCAGCAACGCAGGATTGACAGCGGGGTTGGAGGCGCGGAAGTCGTCGTTCGGTTCCACGATTCCCCGACCCATCAGGTGAAACCAGATGCGATTGGCCTGCGCCCTGGCAAAATAGGGATTCTCCGGTGACGCCACCCAGTCAGCCAGAATCTGCAGACGATCGTCGTTCGGATGGCACTCGGTGTCCTGACCAGGGAGACGCGGCCTCAGCACCGCGCCGGTCACCGGGTGTTTGCCCTCGCTGGTGCGATCCTGCCAGACGATCTGCTCGCCATCAAATTCATGCTTGTCGAGCTTATCGCGGCGATTGTTGCTCAGGATGCGATACTGTACCCGGGCAAAAAAGGCGGCCAGGGTGTGATAGTCGTTCTGAGTCCAGTGATCGAAGGGGTGATTGTGGCAACGGGCACATTGCAGGCGCACCCCGAGAAAGACCTGGGCAGTCGTTTCGGCCCGCGTCTGTGGATCGCGCAGAGCCCGATAGTAGTTGGCGGCCGGATGGCTGTAGGTGCTGCCACGACCGAGCAAGATTTCTCGTGCGAACTCATTCAGAGGCTTCCCGTCTGCGATGGTCTGGCGAATCCACTGATGGAAAACCTCGACCCCCTTGCGATCGAGAACTTTCTCCTCATTGCGGAGCAGATCAGACCACTTCATCGCCCAGAAATCGGCGAACTCCGGACGTTGCAGTAACGCATCGATCAGCCGAGCGCGGCGATCGGGCCGGCGATCCGCCAGAAAGCGCTGCGTTTCTTCCAGCGTGGGAATACGGCCCAGGGTATCGAGGGTGGCGCGACGGAGGAACTCCGCATCGGTGCATAGTCCAGCGGGTGCGATGCGCAGGGTGCGGAGTTTTGCATCAATCTGCTGGTCGATGTAGTTATGTTCGGGTGGATCGTGCCAGACAAAATCGGGGCGCGCTGGCACAAAGGCCAGTGCCACGGCGAGCTGCTGCTCCAGGTAGCGCACCAGAATCGTCGTCTCCCCATCGCGTTCTCCGGTGACAACGGCCTGGGGGCTGACTCGGGCGATCGGGTTGGAGACTTCAAACGCTGCCAGTGGGGTGACATCGCGCTGCTGGCCATCAGAGAAGGTCGCCATCACCTTGAGGCGGACACTGCGACGGGGAGCAACTAGCACCTGTTGTTCGGGAGTCACTTCGAGCTTGCGCAGCGTTGGCGTTCTCGGGCCGTCGGGGAGAGCCCCGGCAGCGATCCAGTCGCGCAGGAGACGATATTCGGGGGAGTCCAGGGAGAAGCGTTTTCCGCCCTCGTGGGCGACCGTGCCGGTGGCCTTGGTGAGCAGGAGACTCTCGGCTGGGGAAAGGGGATCGACACGCCGCCCCTGCGTGTGACGCGTGATGGCAATCAGGTCAAAGTCGGGATTCTCTCCCCGAAGGGATAGTTTGAACCCGTTTTTGCCATTGAGATTGCCATGACAGGCGCCCGCATTGCACCCGGCCCGCGACAGGACGGCCATCACCTCGTTGCGAAAGCTGACCGGCGCTGCCGCACAAGGGGAGGGGAGAGAAAGGTTCAGCGCGGCAAGGAAGAGCAAGCCAGCCGACCATCCACGGCAGGGTGAGAACGGTAGGTGCATGCGCGACTCACACAGGAGGGTGGTCTTCCGCGTCAGCGCGCGGAAGGAAACGATCCTATCCTAAGAGGATTTCCAGGACTTTGCAAGAATGCAACTGCCTCGGCGAGCAGAGTCTGGCACCGATTTTTTCTCCAGGAGTAGACCTCACCTGCACTGGCCAGAGGAATCGGGGGATTCGAGAATAGATTCAATCCCTTCGGTACCACGATCCATTCGACGAGAGCAAATTCCGTATCGTGACGCAACGGGCCTGTCCTGTGGTGAGATCTGCCATGAAGAACCGATGCAAGAAGTGCGGCGTTCGTCTCCTGGAAGGCGAAAAACACTCGCGCGGCCTGTGCGCAGAGTGTGATCTTCCCGTGAAGGATCTCGACGACGCATCGAGCACCGACCAATCTTCGGAGCCTTCCGACGGCCCAACTGCCGCCCAGCTGGCTCGCTTTCGGCGTGGCTTGTGGATCACCGTTGGGGTCGCGGCCGTCATCTGGATCTCTGCGTTCCTGTACGGCTTGACTTCCGAGAAAGCAACCGCTTCCGTGGCGCTCATTGGCATAGGGGTCATTTGCCTGGGAGTGGTCACCGCGGTGATAGCAGCTCCAGTGATGTGGGGCGGGATGCCGGAGGGGTTCAGCGTGATGAACGCCATGGAGATCATGGTCCGGCGCTGTTGGTCCTATCCGCAACCACTCTTGATCTTCGTGGCCGGTATCCTGCTCACGGTCGCTGCGGGCCTGGAACTGGAGCACCACAAACGCGAGGCGGCCGAGGCATGGAAGCGGAACATTCGTCCGCCCGCGATCAAGAAGTAGGTTCGCCCCCGGTGCTTGTTCACCCTCATTCTTGCCCCCACTGCCGGAAGTGCTGGTCGCAGCTACCCCTTTGGAACAAGGGGTTCGGTCCCGTCGAGAAGATTCGCGCCGGGCAAAAGATGTAACGATCAAACAGAATGCGCTTGCAATCCGCGCCAGGCCTCCTTACTCTATCTGCAATGCTGCCGACAGTATTCCGAGGAAACTATCTACTACCCACCCGCCCCGCGCCCTCTCCCACTTACCTACCAGCCATCAGGGACAACCTGTCCCCCACGGAGAGTTTGCTCATGGAACGAAAGATCACCGGAACCTGGAATGATGATCCTGCCCACTTCCGTCGGCCGACCCGCCGCACGTTCCTGCACGTGGGCTTCGCCGGCGGAATCGGCCTGACGTTGGCGGACCTCCTCCGCCTGGAAGCGCGAGCAGCAGACGCCAAGGCCCCGTCGGCGAAGGAACCGCCTGCCAAGGCGTTGATCCACATCTTCCTCCCCGGCGGCATGGCGCATCAGGAATCGTTCGACCCCAAACCGTTTGCGCCGATCGAGTATCGCGGCGAGATGGCTTCCATCAAGACCAAGGTGGAAGGGGTGTATCTCAACGAATGCCTCAAGCAAACCGCCCAGATCGCGGACAAAATCACTATTTGTCGCTCGATGACACACGGGGAAGCCGCCCACGAGCGCGGGACCCACAACATGTTCACCGGCTATCGCCCCAGCCCGGCGCTCACTTACCCGAGCTTTGGCAGCGTGGTGTCGCATGAACTGGGTGTGCGCAACAATTTGCCTCCGTACGTTTGTATTCCCAGCATGCCGACCAACTTCGCGGGCTCGGGCTACCTCAGCTCGGCGTTCGCCCCCTTCAGCCTCGGCAGCGATCCGGCCAACCCGGGCTTCACCGTTCAGGATCTGACTCTCCCGGGAGGCGTTGATGCCAAGCGCTTCAGCAATCGACAATCGATGCTGGAGGCGGTCAACGAGCACTTCGCCAAGAAGGAGAAATCCGACAACCTCGACGCGATGGATACCTTCTACAAGCGTGCATACAGCATGATCAGCTCGGAGAAGGCGCGCGAGGCGTTCAACATCAATGCCGAGAAGCCGGCCATTCGTGATGAGTACGGTCGCAACACCGCCGGTCAGCGCATGCTCCTGGCCCGCCGCCTCGTCGCTGCCGGGGTTCGCCTGGTGTCACTCACCTACGGGGGGTGGGATCTTCACTCTGGCATCAAGGGCGGCACTCTCAGTCAGTTGCCTGCCTTTGATCAGGGGTTTGCCACCCTGGTGCGCGATCTCGATCGCAATGGCCTGCTCGACTCCACACTGATCATGATCTCGTCCGAGTTTGGCCGGACTCCCAAGATCAACGCCACCGCGGGCCGCGATCACTGGCCCAAGGTCTTTAGCGTGGTTCTCGCCGGGGGCGGCATCAAGAAGGGCTTTGTGTACGGCAGTTCCGATGCCACCGCCACCGAACCCGAGAACGATCCGCTCACGGTCGAGGATCTGGCCGCCACCGTCTACCATCAGCTGGGCATCAACCATGAGAAGAAGCTGATGGCCCCCGGCGATCGTCCCATCGACATCGTTCGCGAGGCGAAGATCCGCAAGGATCTGATCGGCTAATCCCCCCGCTGCTCCGGGATCTGTATTCTGCCACCCGGTTGTCTCTCTCCCTCCGGGCGAGAGAGACAACGCTGGCGTGGTTGGCAGAATGCGCCACGATTGAGGGAATTCACCATGAATCGGCCACGATGGATAGCTCGCGGATTGCTTTTTGTCTCTGCCTTGCTGTTGACTGCGTCTGCTGCGCAGGCGGTCGCGCCGGTTCTGGGCGGTATCACCCCACGAGGCGGACAGCGCGGCACCGAAATGCCGATCTTCTTTTCCGGGGCGCGTCTCGGCGATGCCCAGGAAATTCTCTTCTATACGCCGGGATTCAGCGTCAGCAAACTTGAGGTGGTCAACGATACCCAGATCAAGGCCACGGTGAAGATTGCCGCTGATTGCCGCCTGGGTGAACACGCCATGCGCGTGCGCACCAAGACGGGGCTCTCCGAGTTGCGCACCTTCTGGGTTGGCGCCTTGCCGGCCGTGGAAGAGAAAGAACCGAACAACGATTTTTCCACTCCGCAAAAGATCCCACTCAATGTCACCGTTCAGGGAATCGTCCAGAACGAGGATGTCGATTATTTCCTCGTGGAGGCCAAGAAAGGGCAGCGCCTGACCGCCGAGGTCGAGGGGCTGCGCCTGGGGTTGACCACGTTCGATCCCTTCGTTGCCATTCTCAACATGAAGCGGTTCGAACTGGCGACCTCCGACGACAGTCCGTTGCTGAAACAGGATGCTGTGGCGTCGATCGTCGTTCCTGAGGATGGCACCTACGTCATTCAGATTCGCGAAAGCGCCTATGGCGGCAACGGCGCCTGCACCTATCGCCTGCATATCGGGACGTTCCCGCGCCCGCAGGCGGTCCTTCCCCTGGGAGGAAAGCTCGGCGAGGAGGTCGAGGTGCGGTTTCTGGGTGATCCCGCGGGGGAGATCAAGCAGAAGGTCAAGTTGCCCACCGTCAGCGATCCCAACTTTGGCCTTTATGCCCAGGATGCCAACGGGATTTCTCCGTCGGCGATTCCCTTCCGTCTCTCCGAGGTGGGCAATGTGATCGAGGTCGAGCCGAACGATACGCATCAGAATGCGACGAAGGCAGAACTTCCGCTTGCTTTCAACGGGGTGATTGAGAAACCTGGCGATGTCGATCTCTTCCGATTCGCCGCCAAGAAAGGCACGACCTATGACGTTCACTGCCATGCGCGGCGACTGGGCTCTCCGCTCGACCCGGTGATGGTGCTCTCGGTGGCGGGCGCTGGAGCGATCGCCTCCAATGATGACTCGGGCGGGCCAGATAGTTATTTCCGCATCACCTTCCCGGAAGACAAGGAATACGTGATCAGCATCGCCGACCATCTGGGGAAGGGCGGACCCACGTACAGCTATCGCATCGAATTTACGCCGGTTCAGGCCACCACCACGGTGACGATTCCCAAGGTGGCGCTTTTCTCGCAGGAACGGCAAACCATCTCGGTCGCCCGCGGCAACCGGATGGCAACCCTCCTTTCGGCGGGACGCGGCAATTTTGGCGGCGATGTGAACTTCACCGCGCAGGGG